>SLCK01000012.1 GCA_007125845.1 Gemmatimonadota bacterium | reverse complement strand
GGGAGGAGCGTTCAACCAGCGAGCGCCGGTGCGATCACTTCCAGGTATCGCCTCACCACCACCTTCTCATCGAATTCCCGGAGCACCCGCTCCCTGCCCGCCCGCCCCATTCGCCTCCGCTCGTCTTCGCCCGCACGGATCATCTCGTGCATCTTGTCGGCGAGATCCTTGGGGTCGCGCGGACGACACATGAAGCCGTTGCGACCGTGTTCCACGAGCTCCCGGCTCCCGGTAACGTCCGCCGCGATCACCGGCTTCTCGAGGCTGGCCGCCTCGAGCAGGGTACGGGGAAGTCCCTCGCGGTAGTAGGACGGAAGGACGACACAGTCAGCGGCCCGCATGAAGTCCACCACCTCATCCGCTTCGCCCAGGAAGTCGATCACCCCGTCGCGAGCCCACTCCTCCATCTGCTCCGGGCTCACCGCCCCGTTCCCTTCCGGTTCGAACACCCCAAGCATCCGAGTCTCCACCGGAATGCCTCGTTCCTTCAACTCCCTTGTGGCATCGACGAGCTCGCTGATGCCCTTGTCCCAGAGGAGCCTGCCCGCGAAGAGAAAGACGAAAGGATCCCCGTCGCGCCCCCGCTCCCGCTCCCGGGGCGAGAAGAACTCGGTGTTCACCCCGGAGCCCGGCACCATTCGGGCGGTCTCGGGGCGCACGAGTCGGCTCTCCACGAACTGCTCCAGATCTTCGGGATTCTGGAAGAACACCGCATGCGAGCCGCTAAGAGCGAGCCGGTAGAGCCCCCTCGCCACCAGGGTCGGAATGGACTTGCGGGCGAAGAGCGATCCCAATCCGGGAATCGTGTTCACGACCGGAATCCCAAGGGGGCGGGCCGCCAGGGCGCAGTAGATGTTCGGCTTCACGGTGAACGCGAGGACCAGATCGGGTCGGTGCTCGCGCAGCAGCCGATGCATCCTGAGGGCGAATGCCGCATCCTCCAGCGGGTTCGTGCCCTTCCGGTTCATCTCGATGGGGAGATGGGAAATGCCCTCCTCGACCAGGGAGTCGGCGTACCGGTCCCAGGGAGACACTCCGTATACCTCGCACCCTTGCTCCTGCAGCGCCTTCATGAGGGGGAGGCGGAAGCGATACATCCACCTCGCGGTATTGTAGACGACGAAGATCTTGCGTCCTGCAAGAGCCCGGAAGTCGGAGGCCTCCGGGGCCTCCGGTTCTTGCAACGATCGGGAGGTGTCGCTGTTCACTTGCCTCGAGGGTTCGGGAAGCGCGAGCGCTGTTCGACCTAATCGGCCCGGCCGGGCCATCGGTCCGCCCAGCAGAGTGACAAGAACCGTGCCAACGGCACCCCCCCACAGGGCCGGAGGGATCAGGTTGCGCACCGAAACGGGGACCGTGTCGCGCCCATAGCGCGGATTGTGGACGCGGCACCACATGCACCGTGGAGACAAACCTCATCCACTGGCGTCGCTCTCCTCCCCGCCTCCGGCGCGCAATCATCGGCAATCATGGGAAGGATCCGGGCTGCGACCCAGTGGCGCAGCAATCGCATCAGAGATCGGGCGCGAAACTTGATCGCGCACCTGGATCGGGCAGTGGGTCCGTAGCCCGACCGTTCGAGACGCGAAGGAGAGCGGTGCCTTGACCACCATCGCGCTCATCGAAGACAACCGTCTTCTGAGAGAGGGGCTGACCACGACCCTGGGCGCGGAAGCCGATCTCGAGGTCGTGTATGCGGGCCTGCCGCCTCCGGAGCTCGGCCGCTTCCGGGACCTCGGGCCGGAGGTGACGCTCCTCGAGGCTCGCTTGTCCGGTCACGCATGCCTCCGGGTAGCACGGGACCTCTTCCGAGCCCTTCCGGGAACCAGGATCCTCGTGCTCAACCGGCCTTCCGACGACGCCCTCGTCACCAAGCTGACCGACGCCGGAGTGTACGGGTTCCTGGACCCGGACGCATCCTTCGGAGAGCTGTTGTCGGCCCTGCGCGCCGTGGCGGGCGCCCAGCGCACCCGCTGGTCACCCGATCCGGGCTCCCCCTTCGCCACGCGGGGACGAGCGGCCCTCACCCCCCGGGAGCGCGAGGTGGCCGGACTCGTGGCCGAAGGGCTCTCAAACCAGCAGATCGCCCAGCAGCTATCGATCTCCCCCCACACGGTCAAGAGCCACGTGAGGGGCATCATGCGCAAGTGGGATGTACGGAGCCGGGTGCAGATCGCGATTCACCTCTGATCCATCCGTTGACACCGTCCGGCAACCGAGGCACCGTGGGGCATGCGAATCGTTCTGCACATCGGGCGACACAAGACCGGAACCACCGCGATCCAGGCCTGGTTCGCGGACCGCTACGAGGAGCTTCTGCGCAGCAGAAAGGTGCTCTATCCCCGAGCAGGACGATCGCAGGAGGATCGGGATGAACTCCGCAACCTCCATCACGGGCTCATCCTTCCGATTCTGGATGGCGACCAAGAGCGCTCCGCAGAATTGCTCGGAGAGCTGCGCGAGGAGATTGAACGCACGCGCCCCGAGGTCATCCTCCTTTCAAGCGAGGTGCTTTCCCGGGAGACCCTGACCCGGGACGACTTCCATCGCCTCCGGTCGTTGCTCCCGTCCCTGCCGACGCAGATCGTCGTCTACCTTCGCCGCCAGGATGATGTCCTTACGTCGAGGTATGCGGAGCGAGTGAAGCGGGGCTACGTCGCCTGGCCGGCTACGATCGCCGATGTGGAAGCCGACGTGTGCCTGGACTACCTGAAGGCGCTGGAACCTGCAAGTGACGTGTATGGCCGGGAAAACCTCGTTGTGAGAAGCTACGACCTGGAGCGCGACAACATCGTCGCCGGGTTTCTTGCCGCGTGCGGGCTCGACGTTCCGGGAGCCACGGGTGACGAGTACCGGAGGAACGTGCGGCCGGCGTGGAGTACCATTGAGCTCCTGCGACTCGCCAACGGCCTTCCCTCACCGGTGCGGGCCCGGACGATCCGGCTCGTTCGGAGAGTGGGTCGCATTGCCCGATCGACCCCCTTGGCCCGCTGGCTCGACCGCCCCATTCCTCTCAAGCCTGCGGAACGTGACCGGATCATTCGGGCGTGTGAGAGCTCCAATCGCGAGGTGGAGAAATTGTATTTCGGAGGTCGGGAGGTATTCCCGAGGGCCCCGTTCCGACGCCAGGATTGACCCCGCCCCATACGAGCGAAGGCTCCCGCCCCCAGAATTCCGGGAGCGGGAGCCTTCACCACTTCCTTCAAGACCTTCAGTCACAAGACTTTCAGGTCCACCCCAACCGCATCCGGATCCCGGATACCGGGACCCGGATGGAGGCCGATCGAATCACAG
>SLCK01000031.1 GCA_007125845.1 Gemmatimonadota bacterium | reverse complement strand
TCGAGGATCTCGAGATCCGGCAGGCGCCCGGCCACGAAGGGATCGGCGTCTCCGGCTCGCGCCGCTTCGAGGAGCTCGTCGGTGAAGAGGTCGAGATTCAGCCCCTCCGGGACAACGAGATCGTCCCAGGGATCGGGCGCGGCCCGGCGGTTCGCCTCCTCAGGCCCCAGCCGGGCGACCTCCATTGCGAGCTGTATCTCGCTGATGGGATGGCCGCGGACGCTCGAGAGGCCGATCTGCGCCCAGCGAAGGACAACCGTCTCGGCGGTCCATGGGTCCGGCTCGATTCCCGTGAGCCGGAACTCCACCGGAAGTCGGTCCGCATTTCGCTCGATGAAGGCGTTCACCCCGTTCGCGTAGGCGGTGAAGATCCGCTCCGCCTCGGGATGGTAGCTCGTCCACTCCGAATCGTCGAAGGGGCCCCGGAACATCATGAGGCGGGTGCGCTCGTCGTACTCGAGGGCGGCGGGCCCGTAGATCTCGGCGAGGCGCCCCTCACGCCACCGGCGCCAGAGCTCCATCTGCCACAGCCGGTCCTGGGCCATCACGTACCCCTGCGCGAAGAAGAGATCTTCGGTGTTCTCCGCGTAAATGTGGGGCACTCCCCATTCGTCCCGGATCACTTCGACCGGCTCGCTCAAGCCATCGAGAACGATTTCGCCGTCGATCTGGGAGAGGACGGAGGCCGCCAGCTCCTCCAAGGAGTCGTAGTCCCCCGCCCCTCCCGCGGGAGCCTCCGCGCAGCCGAACGCCAGGAGCGCCGCCACGACGCCCATGCTGAGGATGCGATTGCGGTGACGAGCCATCATGAGAGCCTCCAGGTTCGTATTACAGTGCAACCCTTGCCCCAGAATACCCGCGCCGTGAAGAGGGAGCAAATGAATCTGTCAGAGGGCGGCTGAAGTGGGAAAGCGGCCCGTCACAGCTCTTCCTTCCGGAGGAGCTGGGCGTTGACGGCGACGATGACCGTGCTCGCCGACATGAGGACGGCGCCGACCGCCGGAGTGAGGAGAACGCCCCACACGGCCAACACACCCGCGGCGAGCGGGATGGCGACGATGTTGTAGCCCGCCGCCCACCACAAATTCTGCACCATCTTGCGGTACGTGGCCCGCGAGAGGGAGATGATCCTCGGGATGTCGCGGGGGTCCGAGCGAACGAGAACGATGTGTCCGGCTTCGACGGCGACGTCCGTTCCCGCCCCGATCGCGATTCCGATGTCGGCGGTGGCGAGAGCGGGTGCGTCGTTCACCCCGTCGCCCACCATCGCCACCTTCCGGCCCTTGGCCTGGAGCTCTCTTATTCGCGATGCCTTGTCCTCCGGGAGCACCTCGGCGAAGACGGTGTCGATCTCGAGCTCCCGAGCCACCGCCAGGGCGACCGCCCGCGCGTCTCCGGTGAGCATCGCGACCTCGATCCCGCGATCGTGCAGGGCCCGGACCGCTTCGCGGCTCTCCTCCCGGATCGCGTCCGCCACCGCGAAAACGGCGAGCACCTCCCCGTCTCGCAGTAGGTAGATCGCTGCCTGTCCGCGCTCCGCCGCCTCGTCGGCAGTCACACTCAGGCGCTCGGGAACGCGGGCTTCCTCGGCCTTGAGGAGAGCCGGTCCTCCCACCCGGTGTTCGGCGCCCTCGACTGAGGCCGCGACACCCTTTCCCGTGATGGCACGAAAACCGTCCGCGGGGGGAATCTCGAGACCTCGTTCCTGCGCCGTCTGCACGATCCCCCGTGCGATCGGGTGCTCCGACTCCGACTCGACCCCGGCCGCGATCCGGAGCACCTGGTCCTCATCGAAGCCGTCCGCGTGGGCCATGTCGACGACCCGGAACTCGCCCAGGGTGAGGGTTCCGGTCTTGTCGAAGACGACCGTGTCCAGGTTGCGCGCCTCCTCGAGCCCCCTCCGGTCCCGCACGAGGAGCCCTCCCTGCGCACCCAACGTGGTCGAGATGGCAACCACGAGCGGCACCGCCAGGCCGAGAGCGTGGGGACACGCGATCACCAGAACCGTCACCACCCGGACGATCGAGAAGTCGATCGCCGCACCCACGAGCTGCCAGGCGACCAATGTCGCCACTGCCGCGAGAATCGCGACCCCCGTGAGGAGACGGGCCGCCCGGTCAGCCAGGTGCTGGGCCCTCGACTTCGACGCCTGCGCCTCCGAGACCAGACGCATGATCCCCGAGAGCTGGGTATCCTCCCCCGTCCCCGTCACCTCGACACGCAACGAGCCCTCCCCATTGATCGTCCCGGCAATGACCCGGTCACCCTCGCCCTTCCCCAAGGGACGGGACTCCCCGGTGACCATCGCCTCGTTCAGGTCGCTCTCCCCCTTCCGGATCACTCCATCGACGGGAACGCTCTCTCCGGGCCGGATCAGGACGATGTCCCCCTCCCGAAGCTCGTCGACCGGCACGTCCTCCTCCTCCCCGTCGACGATGCGCGTGGCGGTGTCGGGAAGGAGCTTCGCCAGCTCCTGTAGGGCTCCCTGCGCCTGCTCGATCGAGCGCATCTCGATCCAGTGACCGAGAAGCATGATCGTGACCAGGGTGGCGAGCTCCCACCAGAGCGCCGTCGCCTCGATCAACCCCAGCTCGACCACCCAGGAGAAGACGAAGGCCACCGTGATCGCCAGCGAGATGAGTGTCATCATCCCGGGCAACAGGGCCCGCAGCTCTCCCCACGCCCCCTTCAGAAAGACGAGGCCCCCGTAGAGGAAGACGACAGTGCCCAGAACCGGCCCGATCCACGCGGCCCCCGGGAAGCCAGGGGCTTCGTAGCCGAGGAGCATCTGCACGTGGTCCGACCAGACGACCACAGGCACGGTCAACACCAGGGAGAGCCAGAACTTCTCCCGGAACATCTCGGGAGAGTGGCCCTCATGGTGGTCGTGATCTGCGTGCTGCCCGTCGTGGTCGTTGTTGTGGTCGTGATGCGCGTGCGACCTGTCGTGATCGTCGTGGATTGCGTGATCGTGGCTCATGCCTCTCTCCTACGGATCTCGAGTTCTCTCCAGAGCGAGTAAATGACCGGCAGCACCACGAGCGTGAGGACCATTGCGGTGATCAGCCCCCCGACCATGGGCGCCGCGATCCGTTGCATGGTGGCGGCCCCCACCCCCGCCGCCCACATAAGCGGCATGAGACCCCCGATGTCGGAGACCACAGTCATCAGGACCGGTCGGACGCGGGTGGTGGCGCCCTCCAGCGCGGCCTCCCGCACGAGCTCGGGCGTGAGCCCGTCCCTCCCTTCCGCTTCCCGTCTTCGCTCGAACGCCTGGTCCAGGTACAAGAGCATCACGACCCCGAGCTCCGC
>SLCK01000137.1 GCA_007125845.1 Gemmatimonadota bacterium | reverse complement strand
TCGTCGGGAACCATCACCGCGAAGAGGAGCTCGGCCTCTCCCTCCTCGAGCCCCGTGATCCGGCCCGCGGTGAAGTCAGCGGCCGAGCCCTGCAGGGGGGCGGCGAGGAGGGGAACCTCGACCGTTGCACCCTCGTCGTCCACGGGAGTGGGACGAAGCTCCTGTAGCTCGACGGACTCGCCGATCGAGAGCTCAACGGGGTCGCGGGATAACTGGACCTCCGCCACGCGGGCTCCGGCTTCCAGCTCCGGCGTGATCTCCGGAGGCACCGGTGCGGGTGCCTCGACTCCATCCGCATCAGGCCCGGGAGTCGCGGCTGCCGGGCCTGATGGCGGGCCGCCCGAGGCGCATGCGGAGGTGGTGAGAGCAAGGAGAAGGGTGGGGACCCAGAGCCTGGGGATCACGTGGTTGACGCTCCACTCCAGAAGGGAAGATCGGCTGCCTTCGATTACGGTGCGGAGTGCCTGGCGTGGGATCCGCGCGGCCGAAGGCTGTGGATCTTCTCCACTACCCCCGGGGTCGGGCGGCGGATCCGGGGAACGAACCCCCGAGGTTCCGGACGGACATCAGTCCTCGTCGTCGTCCCAGTCGTCCTCCTCGTCGTCGTCCCAGTCCTCGTCGTCGTCCCAATCGTCCTCGTCGTCCCAGTCGTCCTCGTCGATGTCCTCGTCGTCCCAGTCGCCCTCGTCGATCTCGAGAACCAGGGTCTCGTGGCTGTCCTGAAGGAAGTCTTCGACCGGCGCCTGGGGACTCGACTTCGCTCGGGGAATAGCGTGGCTCACGGTGTCCTCCTGGGGGGCGCTCCGACCCCGAGTCGTGGGTGGTCGATGATCCTCCGACAGGAGGAACGTGGCAATGACCGGGGCAATACTAGGCGGGCCCTCGTGAATGTCAAGCATCACCGGGGCAGAACAAACCTGGTCTCCCAGGAGCGCCGGCAAGAGGGTCGGGTCGGCGCCCTCGAATCGGGCTTGGGAACGACGGTGCTCTGGAAGGTTTATTCTAATCTGGTGTGAGGTGGTCCCTTCCCATTGCACGAGAGGAATACGTACCCAATGCTCCGAACCATCGTTGCGCTAGGCCTGCTGACCTTCGTACTGGGCGCCTGCGAGTTGCCCCGGGCGCACGGGGATGCCAGTGCCGTGATCGTAGGTGCCGATGTGGAGCTCTGGGAAGAGGTGGAAGCGTCCTTCCTGGACGCCATGGCGCCGACCATCCAGACGGTACGTGAGGAGCGCCCCTTCCGCATCACGCACCAGGACCCCCTCGACCTGCAGTACTGGAACAACCTCAGGCGGTTCAGGCAGGTCCTCGTGATGGGGGCAGCGGACGACCTCTGGGTGTCGGAGGCGTTGGAACGGTACGACGGGGAGCTCGGCGAGCCGCCGATCCTTCTTCAGGTGCACGACGTCTGGGCACAGGGCCAGCAGGTGTCGGTGCTGATCCTTCCCGAGTCGGGTCAGGCCGAAGCCGTGAACGAGCTGGCCGGGGTCCTGCAGGGCATCCTCGACCAGCAGTTCCGCGACTATGCTAGGACGCGCATGTACGTGTCCGGCCGAAACGTGGAGCTCGCCGATTCGCTGGGCGTCGAGTTCGGGTTCGCCCTCACCTTCCCCAACGTCTACCGGGTGGTTGAGCGGGAGGATTCCTTCGTGCGGATCCGAAACGACAACCCCAACCCGAGGGAGCTGATCCGCGAAGTCGGGGTCACCTGGGTCTCGCCGATCCCCGAGGAGCTGCCCGACCAGAGCGAGCTCGAAGAGTGGCGCCACGAGTTCGCCAACGAGCGCTACAACGACCCGCAGGAGCTGGATCTCGCGGTGACGACCTACCGCGAGATCGATGTCAACGGGTACAATGGGGTGGAGTTCCAGTCCGCCTGGGCGAGTCCCGAAGGTGCGTGGCCGGCGGGGGGCCCGTTCATCACCCGGGCGATCGTGTGTCCGGAGCGCGATCGCCTGTACCTGATGGATGCCTGGGTGTACGCCCCGGAGCGCGACAAGTACGAGTACGTGATCCAGCTCCAGAACATCCTGAACTCCTTCGAGTGCCGCTGAGCTTTTCGCGGCCACCCCCCTCGCCCTGTCGGACTCGACGTGTAGAATAGGGGGAGGGGAAGTCTCAGTCCGTGAATCTTCAGGAGTCGGAGCCGGTACCGCGCCGTGTCGTTCGTCCACCTGCACACCCACTCCGACTACTCGCTCCTGGACGGTGCGAATCGTCTTTCCGACCTCGTTCGTCGGGCCCTCGAGTATGAGATGCCTGCCCTGGCCCTCACCGATCACGGCTGCCTCTTCGGCGCCTGGCAATTCCAGAAGCAGGCTCGCAGAAACGGCCTCAAGCCGATCATCGGGATGGAAGCGTACGTGGCCCCAGGCGATCGGCGAGACCGGAGTAGAGGCGGTCCCAGCCACCGTGCGTATTACCACCTGGTGCTCCTCGCACGGGACCGTGCAGGCTACCGGAACCTGGTCAAGCTCTCGTCGCTCGGCTACACGGAAGGCTTCTACCACCGCCCCAGGGTCGACCGCGAGCTCCTCGAGGAGCATTCCGACGGGTTGATCGTGACGTCTGCCTGCCTGGCCGGGGAGGTGGCGAGACACCTCCTCGACGGGCGACATGCGGAGGCCAGAGAGGCGGCGGAGTGGCATGCCAACGTCTTCCAGGACCGCTATTACCTCGAGGTCCAGGCGCATGCCACCGATGGCCAGGCCGAGCTGAACGAGAAGGTCCTGGAACTCGCCGGGGAGCTCGATCTCCCCGTCGTCGCGACGAACGACGCCCACTTCCTTGACCACGGGGATCACGAGGCGCACGACACTCTCCTCTGCATTGGGCTCGGGAAGGACAAGGCCGACCCGAACCGGATGCGCTACGACGACGAGCTCTACTTCAAGGGTCCGGAGGAGATGCGGGAGGCCTTCCCCGACCGGCCCGACGTGATCGAGAACACGCTCCGCATCGCCGACGAGGTCGATCTCTCGTTCGAGAAGCGCTACCACGTCCCCGAGTTCCCCCTGCCGCAAGGCTACGAAAGCGAAGAGGACTACCTGGTCCACCTCGCCACTACGGGGGCGGAAGAGCGCTACGGAGACTCCCTGTCCGAGGAGGTTCGAGACCGTCTCGAGTTCGAGCTCGGGGTCATCCTTGAAACCGGGTACGCCGGGTACTTTCTGATCACCTGGGACTTCATCCGGTGGTCCCGGGAGAACGGCATCCCCGTCGGACCGGGCCGAGGCTCCGCAGCCGGCTCGCTGGTCAGCTACGCCCTCGGCATCACCAAGCTCGACCCCCTCGAGTTCGATCTCCTCTTCGAGCGGTTCCTGAACCCTGAGCGGATCTCGATGCCGGACATCGACATCGACTTCTGCTTCGAGCGGCGGGGGAAGGTGATCGACTACGTCCGAGAGAAGTACGGGCACGATGCGGTCGGCCAGATCGTGACCTTCGGGACGCTCAAGTCCCGGGCCGTCATCCGTGACGTGGGGCGAACCCTGGGATTCGAGCCGTCCGAGACGGATCGGATCGCGAAGATGATCCCGAATCAGCCCGGAAAGAGCATGACCGTCCGGGAGGCGCTCGACCAGCTGCCCGAGGTCAAGAATCTCTACGGGAAGGACGAGCGGCACCGCAAGCTCTTCGACTACTCGATGACGCTGGAGGGGCTCTCCCGGCACGCATCGGTGCATGCCGGGGGCGTGGTCATCGCTCCGGGCCCCCTGGACGAGTACGTGCCGGTGTGCACCCAGCAGACCCGCGGAGGGGGGTCCAACGGGGATTCCGAGGCGGTGGTCGTCACTCAGTACGACATGAACTGCCTCGAGGATGCCGGGATGTTGAAGATGGACTTCCTGGGCCTCAAGACCCTCACGGTGATCCACGATGCGGTGGAGATGGTCCGCGAGAGCGTGGGGGAGTTGCGCCATCCGGTCACGGGTGAGGTGTACGATTCCGCCGACGATCTGCCCCTGGACGACCAGGACGTCTACGGGATGCTCGCCCGGGGGGGAACGGCGGGCGTCTTCCAGTTCGAATCCGCCCTGGCCTCCGAGAAGCTGAAGGCGATGCGCTGCGACCGGTTCGAGGATCTGGTCGCCACGAACGCGTTGATCCGGCCCGGCCCGCTCGATTCCGGGATGACCGACGTCTACATTCGCCGGAAGCTGGGCCGGGAGGCCGTGAGCTACGCTCATCCCGCCCTGGAGCAGACCCTCGCGCCGACGTACGGGGTCATCGTGTACCAGGAGCAGGTGATGCGGATCGCCAACCTCCTGGCGGGATTCTCGCTCGCGGAAGCGGACGTGCTCCGAAAGGCCGTCGGCAAGAAGATCGCCGAGTTGATCAAGAAGGAGCTCGGCAAGTTCACCGAGCGAGCGGTCGAGCGTGGAGTGGAGCGGCGCACCGCCGCCGAGCTGGCCGATCAGATCGAGACCTTCGGCCGCTACGGATTCAACCGGAGCCACTCGGCCGCTTATTCGCTCCTGTCCTTCCAGACCGCCTGGCTGAAGGCGCACTACCCGGCCGAGTTCATGGCCGCCCTCCTTTCGTCCGTTCTCGACAAGACGGACAACGTCGTCAAGTACATCGGCGCGTGCAGGGAGCTCCACCGCTACATCCCGAAGCTCGAGGAGGGGATCCGGGTCCTGCCGCCCGACGTGAACGAGTCGCGGTGGAAGTTCACCGTCAGCGACGACTTCAGCATCCGCTTCGGCCTCGGCGCGGTGCGCGGGGTGGGAAGCGCGGCTGTGGAGTCGATCATCGAGGCGCGTGAGCGCGATGGGCCGGCGGACAGCCTCTTCGGGTTCCTGGAGCGGATCGATCTCAGGACCCTGAACAAGCGCGCGTGCGAGGCGCTCATCGCAGCGGGCGCTCTGGACGTGTTCGGTCATCGGGCTCAGCTTCTGGCCGGCCTCGATGCCGCCTACGGCGAGGTCCAGGCCAGGAGGGCCGAAGCGGAAGCCGGCCAGGCCTCGCTCTTCGAGGTCGGTGTGGGCGCGGTGGAACGGCCCGTCCCAGAGCTTCCCGACATCCCCGAGTGGAGCGAGGAGGAGCGCCTGGCCAGGGAGAAGGAGGCTCTCGGGTTCTTCATCTCTGGACATCCGCTGGACCGCTTCTCCGATCTCGTCGGCGCCTTCGGCCCGGCCAACGCGGGGAACCTCCCGGAGTTCGCGGGAGACGAGGTCGAGTTCGCTTGCGTCGTGACGAAGGTATCGAAGCAGATTCTGCGCAGGGACAACTCGGAATGGGGGCGCCTGACCGTCGAGGATTTCCACGGAACCGCGTCCGTCCTCGCCTTCGGCGACGCCTGGCAGGGAGCACGGGAGGTGCTCGAGCAGGACGCTGCGGTGCTCCTGCGGGGAACCGTATCGAACCGGGAGCGGGACGAGGACGATCCCCCGATCTTCCTGGACCGGGCAGAGCCTCTCGAGGAGGTCGGCCGCAGTGGCCGGGTCGCCGTGGCGATCGAGCTCCCATCGGGCGAGGAGCCCGGGCGGGAGGCCTTCGAGAGGGTGAGGGAGATCTTCTCGTCGCACCCGGGGAACGCCCCGCTCGAGGTGCATGTGAGGAACGGCGCCGATCGGGCTCCGCGCCTCCGCTCGCGCACTCTCTTTCTCTCGCCGGAGAGTGAGCCCCTGGGAGAGCTGCGCTCGGTGTTCGGAGCCGGAAAAGTCCGCCTCATCCGCGTCGATCCATGACCTCATCGACCTCATCCCGGGAAGGCGACCACGTGGTCCTCGGAGGCGGATGCTTCTGGTGCCTGGAGGCCGTGTTCCAGGATGTGGACGGCGTGCTCGAGGTCACCTCCGGTTACGCTGGCGGGCACGATCCGGACCCCGACTACCGAAAGGTCTGCGGGGGGGGTACGGGGCACGCCGAGGTGGTTCGCATCGACTTCGATGCCGCGCGGGTCTCGCTCAGCGAGCTCCTCCACCTCTTCTTCGTGATCCACGACCCCACCACACCGAACCGGCAGGGGGCGGACGTGGGTCCGCAGTACCGTTCGATCATCCTCCCGCGTGACGACGAGCAGGAGCACCTTGCGCGAGAGCTCGTTCGGGAGCTCGAAGGGGCAGGGCTGTGGAACAGGCCGTTCGTGACCGAGATCGCCCGCCTCGAACGGTTCCATCCCGCGGAGCCGGAGCACGAGAACTACTACCGCCGCAACCCCGGACAGGCTTACTGTCAAGTCGTGATCGCTCCGAAGCTCGCCAAGGCTCGCAGCCGCATGGGTCAGCTTTTCAGGGAGTGACGTCGGTGTTCAGGCTCGCACCGCGGTCTCCCTGGACCCAGCCCTTCGGCACTCCGCGGACCACTGAATCCATGACCAACCACCCGAGACTCACGATGCCCAGAATGCCGAGAGCAATTCTCACCCTGATCGCGGGCGCGGCCGTCCTCACCGCGGCGCCGTCCGCGGGTGCGGGTCAGAGCTGGACCACAGCGGACCCCGTGCTCGAACGGATCTGGGAGATGGGCATGGAGGAGTCGCAGCTCGAGGAGCTCGGACGCGCGCTCCTCGACTCCATCGGGCCTCGTCTCACCGGATCGCCCGGAATCGACCGCGCCCATGACTGGGCCGTTCAGACCCTCGAGGGCTGGGGAATCAACGCCGAGAACGAGCAGTACGGAACCTGGCGGGGATGGGATCGGGGAATCACCCACGTGGACCTGCTCGAACCCCGTGTCCGGACCCTCGAGGCCACTCAGCTCGCATGGAGCCCTCCATCCGGTGGACCGATAGAGGGTCCGGTCGTGCTGATCCCCGAGTGGGCGGACGAGGGGGAGTACAGCGCGTGGTTGGAGAATGAGGTGCCGGGGAGCTTCGTGGCGATTTCCTTTCCCGAGCCCACCTGCCGGCCCGACTCCCACTACGAGACGTTCGGCACCGACGGAGCCCTCACGCGCATGTCGCAGGAACGTGCGGCCGCAGCACAGGCCTTCGCCGGCCGGATCCCCTCCCAGATCGGGGCCTTTCGCCGGGAGCTCGAGGACGCGGGCGCCCTGGGGATCCTGCAGTCGGGGTGGGCCACGGGCACGACCGGGGTGAATCGGATCTTCGGCACCAACACCCGGACCGCTCCCACGATCGACCTCAGCTGTGAGGACTACGGCCTGGTGGCGAGGTTGGCGGAGTCGGGGCAGGCGCCGATGTTGCGCGTCAACACGGAGTCGGTGGACCTGGGCGAGGTGCCGGTCTTCAACACGATCGGGAGGATCGAAGGGACCGAGCGCCCCGAGGAGTACGTGATCCTCTCGGCGCATTACGACTCCTGGGACGGGGCGTCGGGCGCGACCGACAACGGGACGGGATCGATCACCATGCTGGAGGCAATGCGGATTCTCTCGGAAGTGCATCCTCAGCCGACGCGGACCATCCTGATTGCGCTGTGGGGCGGAGAGGAGCAGGGGCTCAACGGCTCACGCAGGTTCGCGGCGATGCATCCGATCATCGTCGAGAACCTTCAGGCGCTCTTCAACCAGGACAACGGCACCGGGAGGGTCGTGAACATCTCGATGCAGGGGCTGGTTGAGGCGGGCGACCCCTGGAGTCGGTGGATCTCCCGGATCCCGTCGGAGATCACCGATCACATCGCCCTCGGGCTTCCCGGCGTACCCTCGTCCGGAGGCACCGACCACGCTTCATTCATCTGCCACGGTGCACCGGCCTTCAGCCTCAGTTCGCTTTCGTGGGGCTACGGGTCCCACACCTGGCATACGAACCGCGACACGTACGACAAGCTCGTCTTCGAGGAGCTCCGCAACAACGCGACCCTCATTGCCATGCTGGCCTACCTGGCCGCAGAGGATCCGGAGACGGTGTCGCGTACCCGGCGATCGGAGCTGCCGGGAGGCGCGGAGTGGCCCACCTGTCAGCCAGGTCAGAGCTCCTTCGGAGGATAGATCCGCCAACATGAACCACACGACCAACCCCCTTCTGGACCCTTCCTTCCGCATCCCCTTCCACCGGATCCGTGCGGAGCACGTGGTCCCCGGGGTGCGTGAGGTGCTCGCCCGCGCCCGCGCAGAGGTCGATTCCCTCGCGGAGGATCCGGCGCCTCCCACCTGGGACACCACGATCGGGCGGCTCGATCGGACGATGGAGGTGGTCAGGCGGGGAACGGGACCCGTCCGACATCTCCTCTCGGTATCGGAGACACCGGAGCTGCGGGAGGCCTGGAAGGAAGTGCTGCCCGAGGTGTCCCGGTTCTGGTCGTGGATCTACCTGCACGAGGCCCTCTGGGAGCGGCTTCGCTCCTACGCCGACTCAGAGGAGGCTCGTGGGCTCACGGGGCTGAAGCAGCGTCACCTCGAGCGAACGCTCCGCGACTTTCGGCGCTCAGGGGCGGATCTCTCCCCCGACGGTCGGGCACGGCTCGAGGCGATCGACGTGGAGCTCTCCGAATTGCAGCAGAAGTTTTCGGAGAACGTCCTGGACGCCACGGCGGACTACTCTCTCCTCGTGGTCGACGGGGAGCGACTGCGGGGGATCCCGGCCGACGCACGGTCCCGGTTCCGGAAGCGGGCCCGTGAGAAGGGCGAGGAGGGCTGGTTCCTGACCCTGGACCAACCCTCCTTCGAGGCCGTGATGAAGCACGCGGGGGATCGGGACCTGAGGGCCGAGATCCATGCCGCCTACTACGAAAGGGGAACTTCGGAGCCCTGGGACAATCGACCGCTCATTCCGCGGATCGTGGCGCTCAGGAAGGAGAAGGCGGTTCTGCTCGGGTACGGGGACTTTCCGGACTACCGTCTGGAGGAGCAGATGGTCAAGTCGGGCGCTCGCGCCCGAGAATTCGTCGAGGAGATGACCGAGCGCACGCGTCCCTTCCGTGAGCGGGACCTGGAGGAATTGCAGCGACACGCCGAGGCGATCGGCCTCGATCGCTTGGAACCCTGGGACGTCTCCTTCGTCGCCGAGCGGCTCCGGAAGGAGCGATTCGACCTCGATGAGGAGGAGCTTCGGCCGTACTTTCCCCTCGAGTCGGTCCTGAGCGGGATGTTCGAGATCGCGGCTCGTCTCTTCGGAGTGGAGGTGAGCGAGCGGGATCTGGAGGAGGTCTGGCATTCCGAGGTTCGCTATTTCGAGCTGAAGGACGCGGGGGGCGTCCTCCTGGGAGCGTTCTATACCGACCTCTTCCCGAGGCCGGAGAAGCGGCAGGGGGCGTGGATGAACGATTTCATCTACGGGGGACCTCGCCCCGGTGGCTCGTTCGAGCCGCACCTGGGGGTGGTTTGCGCCAACTTTCCTCCTGCCGGGGAGGACCGGCCGCCCCTGCTTACCCACCGGGACGTCGAGACCCTCTTCCACGAGTTCGGTCACCTCCTCCACCACCTCCTTTGCCGGGTGCCGATTCCTCAGCGGGGCGGCATCAACGTGGCATGGGATTGGGTCGAGTTGCCCTCCCAGCTCCTCGAGAACTGGGCGTGGGAGCGTGAGGCGCTCGACCTCTTTGCGAGGCACTGGGAATCGGGTGAGAGGCTTCCCGACGACCTATTCGACAGGATGGTCAGCGCAAAGTGGTTCCTGGGGGGATGGCGTCAGATGCGCCAGCTCGACTTCGGCCGCATCGACCAGGCTCTCCACCACCTCTTCCGGCCGGAAGAGGACGGGGATCCAGTGGCCTGGGTCACGGAGCTGCTGCGTCCCCACGCGCCCACGGCCGAATTCGCCGAGAGCCATCCGCTGCCCTTCTTCATGCATCTCTTCTCGGGGGGCTATGCGGCCTCCTACTACTCCTATCTCTGGTCCGAAGTGCTCGAGGCGGATCTCTTCACCCGCTTCCAGTCCGAGGGGATCTTCGATCGATCCACCGGGCTGAGCTTTCTGGAGACGATTCTCTCGGCGGGCGACCGTGACGATCCGGAGATCCTCTTCCGGGACTTCATGGGACGGGATCCCGATCCCCAGGCCCTCCTTCGGCGCAACCTCGGGGAGGTGGCCTGATGCGCTCGATTCCCTTTTCCACCCGATTCGTGGGGTGTGTCCTGGCCCTTGGCGTGCTCGGCCTTCCCCCGGGCGTGGATGCCCAGGACTACGTGCCCCCGCCGGGGGAGTGGGAGACGAGGTCCCCGGAGGACGTGGGCATGAACGGTGACCTCATCGACGAGGCGATCCAGATCCACCTGGACAATGCCAACACCGCGCCGAGGGACCTGGCGCTGGCTCACCAGAGGGGCTTCGGACGGGAGCCTTTCGGGGAAGCGGTCGGGCCCCTCAAGGTCCGGGGAGAGCCGACGGGGGTGGTGGTCCGCAACGGCTACATCGTGGCGGAATGGGGCGAACCGGATCGGGTGGATCCAACCTTCAGCGTCACCAAGAGCTTTCTCTCGGCCACGGTCGGCCTCGCCTGGGACCGGGGCCTGATCCCGGACCTCCATGAGCCGGTGGGTCGCAGGATGGCACCGGTCCAGGTCGTCGACCCGGAGTGCGTTGCCCCGCGTCCCCCCGAGGGCGATTTTCCCCAGGTGGCAGCCCCCTTCGAGCCCTTCGCCTCGGACCACGCTTCAGGCATCACCTGGGACCACCTCCTGCGCCAGACGTCGGACTGGGAGGGGATGCTCTGGTGCAAGCCCGACTGGGCGGACCGCCCCGATCAGGATCCCGGCCGATGGGGCACGCGGGACCGGCACGAGCCCGGAGCCGTCTATGAGTACAACGACGTCCGGGTCAATCTCCTCGCGCTCGCGGCGCTGAACGTCTGGAGGACCCCACTCCCCCAAGTTCTCAGGGAGCACGTGATGGATCCGATCGGAGCCTCGTCCACCTGGCGCTGGTTCGGGTACGACACCTCGTGGATCGTTCTCGACGGGCGGAAGGTGGAGGCTTCGAGTGGAGGGGCGCACTGGGGGGGTGGGATGTTCATCAGCGCGCGCGACATGGCTCGCTTCGGATACCTCGACTTGAGGGACGGACGATGGGGGGACCGGGAGATCCTCTCTCCCGAGTGGATCGAGCAGGCGCGCACCCCGGGTGAGGCGAACGCGAATTACGGGTTCATGAACTACTTCCTCAACACCGGGGGACAGTCCCTTCCGTCGACTCCGGAGAGCGCATACCGGCACGTCGGGGCGGGGTCCAACATCGTGTACGTGGACCGGGAGAATGACCTGGTCGTCGTTGTGCGGTGGATCCAGGGAGGCTCCCTCGACGAGTTCCTGGGTCGGATCGTCGAGGCGGTGGAACCCTGAGCGGGCCCGCCGGCGCCCGGGTTATTCCAGGAGCCGCGTTGGAAGGGGCGTAGGGGACATGATCCTGTAGACCGGGAAGATTGGAGCTTCCTCGCTCTCCCCCTCGAGGTAGCGCTCCAGCTCGACCTTCGGCAACCACGGATCCAGATGGCTCCAGTAGGTCACGCCGTCGCGCGTCTCGGCTTCGAGGAGGTGGGCCGCGACGCGGCCCTGCATCTGCCCCGTACGAACGATGTAGCTGCCCTCGGGAAGGGACACCCTCCGGGTGATCGCGTCGTGGATCTCGACCCTCGTCGCGGCCGTGTGGTTGTAGGCGGCCTCGTACGAGATGCCTGCGATGGTGTACTGCTCAACCGTCACCTCAGTGGGCGCCTGGAGGGCCTCCACCTGGACCCGATGCCTCTGGAGCAGCTCGATGGCTCCCTCGGCGTCGCGCGGCACGACGTACGCCCAGGGGCGGGTTCGAGCATGTGTCACGACAGGTCGTTTCATAAGGGAGTCGCTTCGCACCTCCCGGATCTCCCTCTCCTCCCCCGTCTCCACGGCGATCAGGTACTCCACGGGGTGCGGCTCGGGCTCGTACTCGACCTCGATCGCGACCTCACCACTCGGGCCGGCACCCAGCTCGATGGCCTCCCGCCTTGCGGTCAGCACGGTTCCCTTGAGGAGATCGGGATGCTCACGCGCCCACTCGATGACAGCTTCGAAGGCGATGAGCCCGCTCCTCACACCGTCGTGCATGTCCTGCCCCGACGGCGATTCGAAGAGGATCCCGACCATGTTCGAGAACCCCCCGTAGTTCCGACCGATCCGGGGATCCGATCCGCCTACGTTCCAGCGGGTCTCGGTGCCGGACGCGTAGTACCACGCCAGATATCCCTCCGCGTCCAGGGCCCGGTCGATCGCGGGGAATATCTCGTCGTCGCAGAGGGCCGTGATGCGCTGGTCGGGGGCGGCGTGTGAGGGGCACTGGTAGTTGAGGTTGTAGGGGTAGGATCCGCCGTTGTGCCCGTCGACGAAGAGGTGCGGCGCCCAGCGGAGGAGAATGTTCTGGACGTAC
>SLCK01000135.1 GCA_007125845.1 Gemmatimonadota bacterium | reverse complement strand
GATTCGACCATCCGCAAGGGTGACGACCCGGTCCGCCATTTCCGAGATCGGAAGGTGGTGGGTGATGACCGCGGTGGTCGTGCCCAGCTCCCGGTTCGCCCGATCGATCGCATCGATAACGACGACCCCGGAGAGGTAGTCGAGTCCCCCCGTTGGCTCGTCGCAGAGAAGGATTGCCGGCTGCTTGACGATCGCACGAGCGATCGAGGCCCGCTGCCGCTCTCCCCCGGAAAGCTGGACGGGAAAGTGGTCCATGCAGTCTCCGAGTCCCACCAGCTCCAGTGCGTCCTCGGATCGCATCGGATTTCGTGACCACTCGGCCACGAGTCCCACATTCTCGCGGACCGTGAGGCTCGGCACCAGCTGATAGAACTGGAAGGCGAAGCCGACATGATTTCGCCGAAACTCGGAAAGCTCCCAGTCCCTCATGCCGGATAGATCGGTGTCCCGGAAGAGGACCCGGCCCCAGGTGGGGCGGTCCAGTCCCCCGAGAATGTTCATCAGGGTCGACTTTCCGCTGCCGGAGGCACCGAGGAGGACGAGCAACTCCGACTCATGCAGGGTGAGGTCCACGTCTCTCAGAGCAACGACTTCCAGCTCTCCCGTCCGGTAGACCTTGGACACCCCTCGCACCTCCAATACCGTGGGCCCGGCCGCGCCCGGGCCCGTTCCCTCCTCGCAGACTTCCGGGGGTTCCCTCTTCATCTGACCTCCCTATCTGTCCTCCCTGGGCACTCGAATCCCTGCCGAGCCGCGGCTCACCCGTGCCTCGTCTCCCGGTCCTGAATCGCCCCGCCCGGGTCCTGCCGAGTCTGGTGGAATGTCGATCGGCTAGCGGGAAGAACGCTCGGCCGCGATCCCTACCGAGACTCCGATCCGCCACAGGAGAAAATCCGCCTCGGAGCGCTTCACATCGAGCTCGATCGTCCCATCCGCTCGGTCGGTGATACCGCCGCGCGTAAGGTATTCGCGGCTCCCATTCCCCTGATAAGAGAGCCCGAAGTCAAGAGCGACCGGAAACCGCTGGATCGACCCCAGGGAGAGCTCTATGCCCCCGCCAGTATTCCAGGCAAAGCCTCCGTCCGAGTAGTTCTGGGTGGTTGCGAAGGGCTCCTGGTCCCCCGTGCCTCCCACCCGCGAATCGGTGACGAAGTATCCGAGCCCCACCGAGGCGTTCCCGTAGACCCGGGCAGCACCCACCGGGATCCCGATTTCGGGCCCAAGTCCCAGAAGGACGATGTTGTTCGAGGTGGTGAGGTCGACCTCGATCCGGCACCCGACGGTCCCACTGAGGCACACCCGCTGCGTCTCGTTCCCATAGTTGAGGAAGCCCCCGTGAATCCGGAGGCTCGTCAGCCCGTGCTCGTCGAAGTTCACGCGAAAGAACCCGAGGATTCCCCCCCCGAGATTCACGTACTCGCTGAACTCACCCCGCGGCTGAGCGACGCCGAGGGCCAGCCCGGCGTGCATCCTGGGCACCGGGTCTCCAACGGTCGAACCGAGTTCCTGACCGCTGAGGGGGGTGACCAAGAGCGCCTGGGAGAGCAACAGGAGAGCAGTCACGGCCCCAGCAGGGATCGACAAAGGCATTGTGGCGACTCCCCGATGACGTAGGAAAGATCCTGACGATCCGCAAAAGATGGGGACGAAGGGGGTCCCCGGAAAGGACGACTGGACTTTTTTCCAAGACGGATGCCAGGCGACCCCTTACTATGATGCAACCCGTGGCATCGGTCCGGCAGGCCCCCTTTACGGGGCAAGAGACGACGGAACCCCTCATGGATAAGGAGTGATCCGATGGCCGACCCTGTTGACCCAATCCCGAAGGGATACCACACCGTCACACCCTATCTCCTGGTCCACGATCCCGACCGGCTCCTGGCCTTCGTCAAGGATGCATTCGGCGCCACCGTTCTCAGCCGACACCTCACGCCCGAGGGACGCGTAATGCATAGCGAGTTCCAGATCGGTGATTCCCGGGTCATGCTGGGGGGCGCGAATGCCGATTGGCCTCCGATGCCCATGATGCTCCACCTCTACGTCGAGGACGTGGACACAGTCTTCGAGGCGGCGTTGGCGGCCGGGGCCGAGGTGGTGCGTGAGCCGGAGAACATGTTCTACGGCGACCGATCGGGCGGGGTCAGGGATTTCTCAGGGAACCAGTGGTGGCTCGCCACCCGTGTAGAGAACGTCTCGGAGGAGGAGATGAAGCGCCGACAAGCTAGCCTCAAGGCGGAGTCCTAGTGTGGTGAGTCAGAGCTTCGCCGGCATTCGTGACCCGGTGCTTCCCGTGACCGGACAGCGGGCTCTGAAGCCGGGGCATGGACGCCGCGGCAGAAGGGAGCTGTCGCGCATGAGAAAATGCTTGAAACGTGCGGCCGTTCCCTGATACACTGGACCAGGCTCACGGCGCATTCCACGGTTCACCTCCGCGGCGCATCCCCCTCCGAATCGGTCCCTCGGAAAGAGGATCTGCCGCCTCCATTTCACGGAGGGCGACATGTGCATTCGGCTTCCCATGCTCCCCACCCCCTTCGTTCTCCTCGCCCTTTTCGTCGCGGCCGCCTGCTCCCCTCCCGAAGGCGAGAGCGAGACGACCCTGTGGGAGGACGACGACCACGCGCAGCACGCCGACGTGGAAGGGGTCGGGAGCGTCACCTTCCCAGTGTCCTGCACGGAGGCGGCGGCGGAGCGCTTTGAGCGGGCCGTCGCGATCCTCCACTCCTTCTGGTTCGAGGAGGCCTATCGGGCTTTCCATGAGATCGCCGAGGTGGACTCGGATTGCGCGATGGCCCACTGGGGATTGGCGATGACCCTCTGGGGGAATCCGATGACTCGCGTCCCTCCCCCCGAGGCTCGAGTGGAGGAGGCGCTGAACGCGATCGAAGCGGCTCGCTCCTTGGCCGGGTCCGCCACGCATCGGGAGCACATGTACATCGAGGCGGCCGCCGTCCTGTACGAGGGTCATCCGGAGATAGGGCACATCCAGCGCATGCGGGCGCATGAAGACGCGATGCGCGAGTTGATGGAGTCGCACCCGGAGGACCCGGAAGCCGCCATCTTCTATGGGCGCATCGCGGTGGGGAACGCCCCACCCGACGACCTCACCTACTCCCGGCAGCTTCACGCCGCCGAGATTATGGAACCGCTGTTCCGGGAACGGCCGAACCACCCCGGTCTGGCCCACTACATCATCCACGCCTACGACGTACCCCCGCTCGCCGAAGAGGGAGTCGAAGCTGCGCTCCTATACGCGGACATCGCGCCCGACGCGCCTCACGCCCTCCACATGCCTACCCACATCTTCACCAGAATGGGTTACTGGGAGGAGTCGATCGAGCTCAACGCCCGCTCGGCCCAGGCCGAACCGGATCCGGATGCCGCGGTCCATCCTCTTGATTATATGGTCTACGCCTACCTGCAGCTCGGTCGCGACCAGGAGGCGGCGGAGGTCGTCTCCCGAATCCGCAACATCTCGGATTCCTTCTATGGGGGAACGATCACGTACAATTTCGCGGCCATTCCAGCCCGGTACGCGCTCGAACGTAGCCGCTGGGAGGAAGCGGCCGCGGCGCCTGTGCCGGAGGACGCGCCGGCCTACGCCGAAGCCGTCTCGCGCTTCGCCCGAGCCCTCGGGTCTGCGCGGTCCGGAGATCCGGGAAAAGGGGCGGAGGAACTCGCCCATCTAGTCGAGCTTCGAGACGCGCTGGCCGCCGAGGGAGATGACTACTGGGCCACCGTGGTCGAGGCACAGCGGCTGGCCGCCGAAGCCTGGTTGGTCATAGCCCGCGGCGACTCGGTGACCGCCCTCACGTTGGCGAACGAGGCCGCCGATCTCGAGGATACCTTCGAAAAGCATCCTGTCACGCCCGGCCCCCTCCTGCCGGCGAGGGAGCTCCTGGGGGACCTCCTCATGGAACTCGATCGCCCCGGGGAGGCACAGGCGGAGTACGAGGCCACCCTTGAGGTGGAGCGGAATCGCGCTCGAGCTCGTTTCGGAGCAGCCCGGGCCGCGGAGCAGGCGGGTGACCAGCCCGCCGAGGCACGTCACTACGAGGCTCTCGCGGTCCTCCTCCAGGGGGCCGACCCGGAGCGACCGGACCTCCAGGCGGTCATGGCCTGGACGGGTCGAAACTGATTGGGGGGCTCTCCCACTCCTCCAGCGACGAGCACGCCGCCGGGCAACGCGAACGGCGCCTAGCGGAAGTCCGTGAGTAGGCGCTCCAGAGCCTCACGCCCGGGACAGAGCTCTTCGAAGGGAAGGTCGACCAGGGAGGTGGACACCGTTTCCAGGGTGTCTCGATGATCGGGAGCGTCGGGGTCCAGGTAGAGAAGGCCCGTGGGGATCTCCCCCGCGCCCTGCCGTTCCCTGAGATAGGCGTACACCCGGTCCCGATTCCCGGGATCGAACTCATCGGGAACCTTTCGAAAATGGACCACGCTTCCGTCGGGAAGGGTGACCGCTCGCACCGATCCTGGCTCATACGAGGCGGTGATCCCTGCCGTAGGAAGTGTGAAATCCGCATCTACCGCTTCCTCCAAATTCTCCCGAGTGTAGCGATAGCTCTTGGTGGAGCCCTCGTGATCGTTGAAAGCCACGCAGGGAGAGATCACGTCCACGAGGGCGAATCCCCGGTGCCGGATTCCCGCCTTCAGGATGGGAACGAGCTGGGCCTTGTCCCCTGAAAAGCTTCGGGCCACGAAGGTGGCTCCCAGAGTGAGGGCCAGAAGGGCCGGATCAATGGGTTGCTGCCGGTTCACCTGTCCCCGCTTCGCCCGACTTCCCACATCCGCCGAGGCGGAGAACTGTCCCTTCGTAAGCCCATAGACCCCGTTGTTCTCCAAAATGTAGACCATGTCCACGTTCCGGCGAATCACGTGACAGAGCTGTCCCAGGCCAATGGCCAAAGAATCTCCGTCCCCGGACACTCCGATGTAGGTCAGGTCGGGGTTTGTCGCCTGCGCCCCAGTGCCGATCGAGGGCATCCGACCGTGAACGGCGTTAAATCCGTGGGCCGTACCGAGGAAGTACGTAGGGGTCTTGGAGGAACACCCGATCCCGCTCAGCTTCGCCACTGTGCGGGGCTCCAGGTCCAGCTCCCAGGCAGCCTCGATGATCGCAGCAGTGATAGAGTCATGGCCGCATCCGGCACAGAGGGTCGACATGGAGCCCTCATAGTCTCTTCTGGTGAGTCCCACGGCATTGATCCGGAGACTCGGGTGCCGGATTCGGGGCTTGGGGATATGGGTCATGGCTCGCCCCTCGCGCGTCGGCCCAGAGCCGCGGCGATCGGTGCCCTCAACTCCCGCTCCGAGGCCGCTTGGGAGGACACGTCCCCCTCGCCCCCCACTCCCCCGCTCGCCATGCCCTCGAGGACGTCTCG
The DNA here is from genome assembly GCA_007125845.1 of Gemmatimonadota bacterium. Taxonomy (GTDB): domain Bacteria; phylum Gemmatimonadota; class Gemmatimonadetes; order Longimicrobiales; family Gaopeijiaceae; genus SLCK01. The sequence continues at coordinate 27,999 of SLCK01000135.1, read as the reverse complement.
GGCGCTGAGGGGCATCCCCCCATAAGAGCCTACGGAGACCAAGCGCTCGCGGGGAAAGCCGGTCTCTAGCGCGAGGAGGCTCAGGAGCTGATGATCCCGGTTCTGCTCCACCACGAAGGTGCGGCCGTGAGCCTCCATGAATTCCCCCACCTGCGGTCCGAATGGGAACCCCCGGACCCGGAGAACGTTGACCGGCAGTCCTTTTTCCACAAGCCGCTCCCGGGCTTCCAGGACCGCCGCCCGGCAGCCTCCGAGGGTGACGAGACCCACCTCCGCTCCCGGCATCATGAGGACCTCGGGCTCGGGGAGTCTCTCCCACGAACCGTCGATCTTCCGCGCCAGGCGCTCCATGACGTCGGTGTATGCGTCGGCATCCTCGGTATAACGGCCGTAGCGGTCATGGCCCGAGCCTCGGGCGAAGTAGGCCCCCTTCGGATGCACTCCCGGGAGGGTCCGGGGCGGGATCCCGTCCCCGTCCACATCCAGATAGCGATGGTATCGCTCCATCCGCTCGAGGGCTTCCGCGTCCAGGACCTTGCCTCGATCCGGCCGGTAGGCGTCGTCCCACCCCAGGGCCGGTACGACCCAGTCGTTCATCCCGATGTCCAGATCGGAGAGCACGAATACGGGAGTCTGATAATGCTCGCTCAAGTCGAACGCCTGCACGGCCATCGCAAAGCACTCCCCCGGATCGGCGGGGAAGAGGAGGATGTGCTTGGTGTCCCCGTGGGAAGCGTAGGCCGCCGTCATGAGGTCGCCCTGCTGGGTCCGGGTGGGCATCCCGGTGGACGGTCCCGTACGTTGTACGTCGAAGATCACCGCCGGGATCTCGGCATAGTAAGCGAGTCCGATGAACTCGCTCATGAGGGAGATCCCGGGGCCGCTGGTGGCTGTGAAGGCCCGGCCCCCAACCCACGAGGCCCCCACCACCATCCCCACCGCCGCCAGCTCGTCCTCGGCCTGGATGACCGCCACCCGGTTCCGGCCGCTTCCCGGGTCCTTGCGGAGCTTGGTGCAGAACGCCTGAAAGGCGTCGACCAGGGAGGTAGAGGGGGTGATGGGGTACCAGGCCGCCACTGTGGCCCCCGCATAGACACAACCCAGGGCCGCGGCCGTGTTGCCGTCGATGAGGATGTGGCCCGCCGTGGCATCCAGCCGCTCGAGCCGGGTGGGAAGCGGGCAGTCGAAGTGCTCTTTCGCGTAGTCGTACCCCAGGCGCACCGCCTCGAAGTTGGAATCCAGGAGCGCCTTCTTCCGGCCGTAGGTTTCCTCCAGCAGCCCCTCCACCACGTCCATCTCCAACTGAAGCAGAGCGGCCAAGACCCCCGAATAGGCGATGTTCTTCAGCAGGATCCGGACCCTGGCCCCCTCGAAGTGTTCGTTGCAGAGCCGAGCCAGCGGGACACCCAGGAAGGTGACGTCGTCTCGTCTGAGGTCCGGGGACAAGGGCCAACTGGAGTCGTGGAGCACCCATCCGCCTGAACGAACCTCCGCCACGTCCCGAGCATAGGTCGCTGGATTCATGGCCACCACAAGGTCGAATTCAGCCCGGCGCGCCGTGTGGCCTGCACCACTCACCCGGATCTCGTACCAGGTGGGAAGTCCCTGGATGTTGGAGGGGAAGAGGTTCTTTCCCGACACCGGAACGCCCATTCGGAAGATCGCCTTCATGAGCAGTCCATTGGCACTGGCGGACCCGGTCCCGTTCACCGTGGCGATCTTGACGGTGAAGTCGTTCAGGCCACTCACGGTCCCACCTCGGCCTGCTTGCGATTCGGGTGCTGCCGCCCGGCCTCGAGGCCGGCGTAAGGGATCAGGAGCTCGGACTTTCGCATGTCCCACGCGGCCGTGGGACAGCGCTCGGCGCAGAGGCCACAGTGGATGCAGAGGTCCTCGTCCTTGAACATGATCCTGCCCGTGTGCGGAAGGCCCACCGAAGCGAAAAGGGGTTGATCCAGGTTCTCGGCCGGGGCCGTGAGCCGGGTTCGGAGTTCCGCTTCCTTTCCATTCCACGTGATCGTGAGGCAGTCCACCGGGCAAATATCGATGCACGCGTCGCACTCGATGCAAAGCTGGTCGGTGAAATGGGTCTGGACATCGCAGTTGAGGCAACGCTCGGCCTCTTGGCAGGCCCGCTCCAGGTCAAAACCCAATTCCGCCTCGACTTCCATCGAGGCCAACCGCTCCTTCAGGTCCGCGTAGCGCATCTCCGCCCGCTGGGATTCATCGTAGTTGTTGGAGTAACTCCATTCGTGAAGCCCCATCTTCACGCTCACCAGGTTCTGCCCATAGGGGGGGCGCTCCCGGACTGAAGTTCCTTGACAGTATCGGTGGATCGAAATGGCGGCCTGGTGCCCGTGCTCAACCGCCCAGATGATATTCTCAGGACCCCATGCGGCGTCTCCTCCGCAGAACACCCCGTCGAGCGTGGTCTGGAAGGTGGCCCGGTCGACCACCGGCATGTCCCACTCGTTGAACTCGATCCCGATCTCCCTCTCGATCCAGGGGAAGGCCGTTTCCTGGCCGATGGCGAGGAGCACCTCGTCGCAGGGAATCACCTTCGTATCCAAGACCTCCTTCCTCAGGCGTCCCCCTTCCCCTTCATGCCAGCGGACGATCTCGAACTCCATCCCCACCAGCCGCCCATCCTCGACGAGAAAGCGGCTCGGAGAATGGTTTTCCAGGATCTCCACCTTCTCCTCTTCCGCGTCCTCCAGCTCCCAGGGGCTCGCCTTGAACAGTGGCCGCGGCTTCCGGGCCATCACCTTCACGTCGGCGCCCCCAAGGCGGACGGCGCTTCGGCAACAGTCCATGGCCGTGTTTCCGGCACCGATGACCAGAACCCGCTCTCCGATTGAGTCGATGTGCTCGAAGGCGATCGACTGGAGCCAGTCGATTCCGATGTGGACCTGGTCCGGGGCATCCCAGCGCCCCGGAAGGTCCAACTCCTTGCCCCGGGGGGCGCCGGTGCCGATGAAGACTGCGTCCCAGCCTTCCTCCAGCACCTCGGCTAGGCTGTCCACCTCGCGGCCGCACTGTAGCGCCACGCCCATATCCAGGACCATGTCGATTTCTTCATCCAAGATCCGGGGCGGCAGCCGGAACTGAGGGATGTTGTTCCACATCAGGCCCCCGGCCCGTTCCAGCTTCTCGTACATCGTGACCTCGTAACCCAGGGGCAGAAGGTCGTTGGCCACGGTGAGAGATGCGGGGCCGGCTCCGATGCAGAGAATTCGATCCCCGTTCTTTTCGGCGGGAATCCGCGGAAGGAGGTCCCCGATGTCGCCTCTGAGATCCGCGGCGACCCGCTTCAGCCGGCAAATCGCTACCGGCTCCCCGTCCAATCGGGTCCGACGGCACGCTGGCTCACAGGGCCGGTCGCAGGTGCGGCCCAGGATACCCGGAAACACATTGGAATGACGGTTCAGCATGTAGGCTTCGGTGTAGCGGCCCAACGCGATGAGCCGGATGTACTCCGGCACGTTCGTGTGAGCTGGACACCCCCACTGGCAGTCCACGACGCGGTGATAGTAGTGGGGATCCGACACGTCAGTGGGGTGCATGATCGGGTCGGAAGCTCGGGGGCCGAGACCTGCGGCAGGGGTGGGGCTCAAGGTGTGGGCGGAGCATCGGAGGTCAGATCCCTAAGCTCTCGGCTGCGTCGGGCGGCCCGCCGGCGCGCTTCCTCCTCCCTGAGCGTCCGCCCCTCGGTCAGGGCTCGCTCGAGAATCGCCCTTCCTTGCGCAATGGACCTGTCTTTGCGTTTCCGCTCGGTCTCGATCGCCTCCGCAAGGAGCTCCTCCGGCGGTAGGGTGGGAACGGAGAAGAGGGGACAGAGCCAGCCGGTGCAGCTGACTCCATACTCCAGACAGGACACGAGGTCGGAGCCCTGCGCGACCGTGGATTCGGTGCGGTTCGGGTCGCTCTGCTTGACCAGGACCGAGATGTTCCGGTCCTGGGCGGAGCAAAAGGTTTTGGAAAGCCGGGTCGTTCCCTGGGTGTTCATCGCAAGCCTTCGGCACATGGGGCGAAGCCGGACCGCCCCGGCGGTCCGGTGAGGCCCCGGTGACCAAGCGCTTTCAGGGCTCCGACGATTCGGAGCCCGCCACGTTCGATAAACACCCCTAAGGGGGGGATGGGGAAACCGGTGGACCGGCGTCTCCAGGCAGCCACCGCCCAGGGGGGCTCGGAGGCGGAAGGGCATCCTCCAAGCCACATGCCAATATTAGACCGTGTACAGAGGTGGCGAAAGGGAGAGGCGTGGCCAGCCGCGGCGGCTCAAACGACTCCCTGGTCGATCATGGCATCCGCCACCTTCCGGAACCCGGCGATGTTGGCTCCACGGACGAGGTCCCCCGGCTCACCGAATTCCTCGGCCGCCTCACTGACCGTGGTGTGGATCTTCGCCATGATCACCCGGAGCCGGGAGTCCACTTCCTCCATGGTCCACTGCTGCATCGCGGCATTCTGACTCATCTCCAACTGGCTGGCAGCCACTCCTCCGGCATTGGCAGCTTTTCCGGGGCCGTACGAGATCCGGGAGTCACCGAGAAACTTGGAGGCCTCCGGGGTGGCCGGCATGTTGGCCCCCTCGCAGACACACCGGCAGCCGTTGTTCACCAGCGTTTTGGCGTCCAGGAAGGTCAACTCATTCTGGGTCGCCGACGGAAAGGCGGCGTCGCAAGGGATGGCCCAGATCGCGTGTCCCCCCTTCGGATAATCGGAAACCGGAACGAAGCGGGCCTCGGACCGTTCCCGGACGTAGCTCTCGAGTCCTTCTCGCTCCACCTCCTTCACCTGCTTCAGCACCTCCAGGTCGATTCCCCCTTCGTCATGGACCAGCCCTGTGGAATCACTCACTGCGACTGGAGTCGCACCCATCTCCAGTAGCTTCTCGACGGTATGGATGGCCACATTCCCGGCCCCGGACACCGTGCAGGTCATTCCGTCCAAGCCCTCCCCTCGAGCCCGAAGCATCTCTTCCGCGAAATACACAGCGCCGTACCCCGTCGCCTCCTTGCGGCCCAGTGCTCCTCCCCACGAGAACCTTTTTCCGGTTAGAGCCCCATCAAATCGGCCGGTGAGCCGCTTGTACTGCCCGAAGAGGTAGCCGATCTCCCGAACGCCAACGCCGATATCCCCGGCGGGCACATCGGTGGTGGGACCCACATGGCGGTACAACTCCGTCATGAACGACTGGCAGAACCGCATGATCTCGCTGTTCGAGCGTTGCTTGGGATTGAAGTTGGCGCCCCCCTTTCCCCCACCGAGGGGAAGCCCGGTCAGCGCATTCTTGAAGATCTGCTCGAACCCCAGGAACTTGATGACGCCTCCGTTCACCGCGGGGTGAAACCGAAGCCCTCCTTTGACCGGCCCCAATGTCGAGCTGAACTGCACACGATAGCCCTTGTTGACTTGGATCGTGCCCTCATCGTCCACCCAAGGGACACGGAAGATGATTTGACGCTCGGGTTCCACGATGCGCTCGATGATCCGCTCTCTCCGATACCGCGGATCGGAGTCGAGCAACGGTGCGAGGGACTGGAGGATCTCCTCGACCGCTTGGAAAAACTCGTCTTGACCGGGGCTGCTCCGCCTCAGCCCCGCGAGCGTGTCTTCGGTATAGGACATGGAAGCTCGACCAGGTGAATCCCCACACTTTCGGGCAGGGAGTGGGACATCGGAACCTTCCAAACTTCGCGGTCGAGCCAGCGTGCGCAACAACTATCCCCCGGCCCGGCGGGACGCAGAGTGCGGAGGACAAGGGGGGGGCGCAACCCAAATCCCTCCGGACGTGTATCAGGAGACGGTGCTCACATTCGATACCTCCTTTTCCACACCAACCTGAGCAGTGGTCCCGGCCTGAGCAGTGGTTCCGGGGTGGGACCTCTCGCCGTGGCTCACACACGCACCCCCGTCTCGAACCCTCGGAGTCCGCCCCATGCCATGGTCGTCCCGCTGGATTCCCTATCCCCTCCTCGGGCTCCTGGTCTTGTCCTCCGCTGCTGCGCAGTCGCTCGACGAGCCGGCCACTCCCGAGGCCGACCTCGTGAACCCGACCTATCAGTGGCAGAACCCCTTTCGGCCGGGGGAAGTACATCGCTTCCAGGCCCACTTCGGCGTTTTTCGAGCGGGGGAAGCACGACTCGAGGTGTCCGGACCCGAGGAAGTTCGCGGCCACGACGCCCTTCGCTTCGAGATGGCGATCCGGGGGGGCATTCCCGGAGCACGGATCCAGAATCACGTCACGTCGTGGGCCTACGGCTCGCCCCTTCGCACACTGCGCTTCGTCCAGGATCTCAACGAGGTCGGGTCGGAGCGATTTCGGTCCTACGAGGTCTATCCGGACCGGGGCATCTCAATACTCGGACACGAGAACGACGAGAAAGAGGAGTTCGCCACCGATTTGCCCCTCGACGACGTTTCCTTCCTGTATTTCGCACGGACTCTCCCCCTCGAGGTCGGGGACCGCTACGTCCTCCCGCGGTATTTCAGGGATTCCGGCAACCCCGTCATCCTGGAGGTCCTTCGCCGTGAAACCGTGACGGTGCCGGCCGGTCGCTACGAAACCATCGTGGTTCGACCGACCTTCCAGTCCCGCGGGCTCTTCGGGGAGGGGGCGGAGGCCGAGGTCTACTTTTCCGACGACCGAAGCCGGATCGTGGTGCAGGTTCGATCCCGTATCTCCCGCCTCGGCTCTCTCACCCTGCGCCTGACCGAGGATCCACGTCTGGCCGGATTATGACCCGGGAGACCGGGCTCGCGACTACCGGTCCGATGCGACCGCAATCGTCAAGAGAAGCTCAGTGTCTTCCGCCGCCTGGATGTCGTGGGCGTCCCCAGGGCCAAAGTAGAGGATCTGACCGGCCCCAAGCTCGTGCGAGCGGCCCTCGATCCGAAACCCGACCTTTCCCGAAAGCACCTGGAGGGTGAGGGGATACTCTGTATGATGCGTTTCCACCTCGACCCCATCGGCTAGTGCGACCAGGGTCAGCCGCAGAGGTCCCTGCTTGGCCAACGTGCGGCCAACCCGGCCACTCCGCTCGTAGGCGGGGTCGCTGCGAAGCTCGTGGAACTGGGCATCCAGGTCGAAGGTCAGGAGAGGGCCGGAGAGCGAGCGAGCGACGGGGGTCATGGGATCTCTGCCACGGCTGGGGACGGGGGACGAGCGCCTGAGGCTCCTTATCTATCGTAGCTCGTCGGGCCTCACGAAGAAATATCCCCGCGCCGCGGGATCAGGCACCCGTCGTCAGCCGGTCACCCGTCGTCAGCCGGGCATCGGTCTTCAGCAGGTCATCGTGACCAGCAGGTCATGGTGAAAGGGGCGATGGTTGGTCGCTGCAGCGAGCGGGCGCTGCCCCATCCCGGGGTTCATCCATCGAGCAATCCGGCCAGCTCCTCTCCGAGGTGCTCGCGCAGGAGCTCGCGGTACCACTCGGCCCCCTGAACACCTTCGTTTGTCGCGAAAAACTGCTCCATGACCGGGACCCAATCCGAGTCACGGGGCATGATCACTCCGAACTCCTCCGATGCATCGTCGGCCACCGAATGCCGCCTGAGCGGGTGCCCATCCTCCACCGCCCTCCAGAAGTTGTAGATGTCGATGTAGCCAAAGTACCCCTCGCCCGAGGCCACCCTCCCCACGAGCTCGTAGTTCGTCTCAACCGACGCGGTGCGCATGTCCGGGTAGTGGTTCTCGCGCAGCGCCTCCAAGCGCTCCTCATGAAGGGTTCCGGGGTAGAGGAGGCCTGTGAGATCAACGAACGCCTCTGCGATCTCCTGAAGGGAGCCGAGCTCAGCCACCCCTTCGTGCGTGATCAGGGTCGCTACGTTGTTCAGGTAGGGAGGGGAAAAGGCCAACTCCTGCCTCCGGGTCTCGGTGATCGTCACGTTGCCCAGCCCGAACACCCCGCCCTGCGAGGACTTCACCCGCTCGTAGAAGGTGGCCCAGCGCGGCTCCTCGATGAACTCCAGGGTGACATCGATACCATGGGCATCCTGGACAAAACGGCCGAAGGCCTTCACGAGCTCGGCGGTGACGCCGGTCACCCCTCCGGAACCGTCGTCCTCGGCGAAGCCCGACGACGACACGTAGAGGACCGGCAGGTGGGCCTCACCGGATTCCCGTGCCCCTTGGAAGGAGGTCCCCTGGAGGGATTCGATCTCGTCGGGCACGGCCAGCGATTCCTCGGCGCTGCCGGGCGAACTGGCAAGCTCGTGTGCGCTCGAGCCAGGAGTGTCCCCGCCGCACCCGGCGATCCAGCCGGCCCAGACCAGCGAAACCAGCCCGAACAGCCCACCCCTCGCCGTGCGCTTGCTGCGCCCGAACCGAAGGTCCGATCCGGTACGCTCCTCGAACCGACCACTCCCTCGCTTTCCCATACCTTTTCCACCTCGGTGCTCGTGACACTCGATACCGGCGACGGCGCGGCTCGACGACCTTGGCTGCCGGAGCGCTGCGCCGGATGCCGCCAACGGGCGCTACTGGTGCTCGGTCCTGGCCTGACTTCGAACCAGATGGGCCATAGCCTCCTCCTCTGTCAAACGAGGCCTCGGAGATTCGAATGGCAACCCAAAGCCGACGAGCGCGAGGACAGGGGCCCAGGGCCAGGACTCAAAACAGGAGCCGCTACCGGAAGACCCGCCTGAGAGCCGCTCGCGCAGCGTGGTATCCGCACATCCCGTGGACCCCACCGCCCGGGGGAGTAGAGGAGGAGCAAATGTAGAGACCTTCCGAAGGGGTGGAGTAGGGGTTCCACGCGAACACGGGACGAGCAAGGAGCTGAAGGAGGTCCTGAACACCCCCATTGATGTCGCCGCCGACCAGGTTGGGGTTCGCAGCCTCGAGGGCTGAAGGAGTCCGAACGCTCCGTGCAAGGATTCGGTCGCGGAATCCCGGCGCGAACCGCTCCACCTGCGCCTCGATCCGGTCCACGACGAGGCCGGGGTCGCCATCCCACCCGTGAGGTACGTGGCAGTAGCCCCAACCGACCCCCTTTCCGTCAGGCGCCCTGGAAGCGTCGAATCGAGAGGGCTCCGCGAAGAGCACGAAGGGCCGCTCGGCTACGCGCCCTTCCCACGGTGCCCGCTCGGCCTCCTCGATCTCCCGGAGGGTACCGCCGAGGTGAACAGTGCCGGCCCGCCCACAGTCCCGGGCGAGCCAAGGAACCGGCCCATCCAGGGCCCAGTCGATCTTGAACGCTCCCGGCCCGTACCGAAAGCGCCGGAGGCGGCGGAGGTAGCGTTCCGGCAGGCGGCCCGAGGCCACGGTCACCACCTGTCGAGGCGTGAGGTCGAGGAAGGTGGCCCGGCTCGGCGGCAACTCGTCCAGATTCCCGACACGCCATCCGGTCTGGATCTCGCCGCCAAGTGCCCGCAGGTGTGCGACCAGGGCCTCGGTCAGGCGTCCCGATCCGCCCCGGACGAGAGGCCACCCCACACCGTGGGCCGCCCCCGCGAGAACGAGGCCCACCGCAGCGGTCAACGCCCGGTCGAGTGACAGGAAGGAGTGGGCCGCGCATCCGGCGAGGAGGGCCCGGGCTTCGTCGGTGGCAAACCGTCGGCGGAGGAGGGTGGAAGCCGGTCGCAGCCCCTGCAGACCCAAGCGAGCCAGTCGCACGGGGTGGGACGGCCACCGTAAGAGCGGCCCCAACACATCGCCGGCGAAATCGGGCCAGGCATCCTCCGGGTAGGCGAGGAGCTGCTTCCAAACGTCGCCGTCGACCCCCAGCCAGCGGGCCGTCTCCTCGAGTGACCGGTGGAGAACGGTACATCTTCCCTCGTCCAGGGGGTGGGCGAGTGGGAACGGGGGATGGATCCACTCGAGACCGTGGTCCCGAAGGGGGAGCTCGGCCAGGAATGGAGATCCCGCTGCCATGGGGAGGATGGCCGCACAGGTGTCGTGCAGGAAACCGGGGAGCGTCAGCGCTTCGGACCGCACACCCCCACCTGGCGTGTCGGAGGCTTCCACGACCAGGACGTCCAGCCCCTCCCGGGCGAGGACGATCCCAGCGGAAAGCCCATTCGGCCCCGCACCCACCACCACCACGTCGTACGCGGTCACGCGCCCCCAACAAAGGCAAGAGGGTGCCCGGATTCGAGACTATCCTCGAGACTCATCGGCAACTCCTTTCGAAACAGGCGGGATGGCTCGTGGGAAGAGGGGGCGACGAGGCCGTGCCATCCTACGCCTCCGGAGGCTCGGGGTTTCCCGCCCGGGGCTCGTGGCGCTCGCTTTTCGACACAGCGAAGTCCCGCGGGCGTTGAGACCTCCAGGCGACCTCCACCTTCCCTCCCTGGCCACTTGACGGCCCCTTTACGTGTACATACACTCACTGAACATGACGATTCCGGAGGGACTTTGGGAAGCCAGGAAGTGCCACTGTCTCGCGGCGCGGCGGCGCGCCCGCGAGCTGACCCGGTATTACGAATCGAAGCTTCGACCCCACGGGCTCAGGGCAACGCAGTTCACGATTCTGGCGGCACTTGCCCTCAAGGGCCCTACGCCGATTGGAGAGCTGGCCCAGCTCCTGGGCCTGGAAAGGACCACGCTGACCCGGAACGCGGCGGTGATGGAACGGAACGGTTGGATCGGGACGGCTCCTTCGGAAGACGCCCGTGCCCGCCCCCTCCACCTCGTGGAAGCCGGCAACCGGAAGCTGGAAGCTGCGCTGCCGGCGTGGAAAGAGGCGCAGCAACAGATCGACCGGCATGGATGGCCGCCCGAGGGAAGCCCGTGATCCGGGATCGGCACGCTCCACTGCAAAGTTCGTAGGTCGGGAGAGTCCCAGCGCCTGAACCACAGCGAGGAGGCGGTATGTCGAGAGTGCGGCTTCTGGTGGGCACGAACAAGGGAGGGTTCATCCTCTCGTCGGACGGAACGCGGCGGAGTTGGCAGATGGACGGTCCCCACTTCGGAGGATGGCATGTGATGCACGTGCAGGGCTCCCCGGCGGATCCCGACCGTCTCTTCGCCTCAACCTGGACCGACTGGCACGGGCAGGTCGTCCACCGCTCGGACGATGGAGGGACCTCGTGGACGACGGTGGGCAATGACTTCTCCTATGAAGGCACACCCGGAACCCATCTCTGGTACGATGGGACGCCCCACCCCTGGGACTTCAAGCGAGTCTGGCACCTGCAACCCTCCTTTGAAGACCCGGACACCGTCTTCGCCGGGGTGGAAGACGCCGCGCTCTTTCGCAGCACCGACGGGGGCGAAAGCTGGCGCGAGGTGGCCGGGCTTCGAACCCACTCCTCCGGCAAGAACTGGCAGCCCGGTGCCGGAGGAATGTGCCTGCACACCATCCTCATCGATCCCGCCAATCCCGATCGGATGTACGTTGCCATTTCCGCCGCTGGTGCTTTCCGTACCGACGATGGAGGCGAGTCGTGGCGGGTCGCGACCGGGGGGCTCAGCTCGGAGTTCCTTCCCGAGCCGGAGTCGCCCATCGGTCACTGCATTCACAAATTGGCTCTTCACCCCTCGCGTCCCGACACCATTTTCATGCAGAAGCACTGGGACGTCTGCCGCAGCGACGACGCCGGGGAAAGCTGGACTGAAGTGAGCGGAAACCTTCCATCCGATTTCGGATTTCCCATCGCCGTGCACGCCCACGAGCCCGACACGGTCTACGTCGTCCCCATCCTGAGCGACTCAGAGCACTACCCGCCCGACGCACGACTGAGGGTGTACCGAAGCCGGACCGGCGGCAACGCGTGGGAGCCCCTCACTCGGGGCCTTCCACAGGAGAACTGTTACGTCAACATCCTCCGCGACGCCTTCGCCGTGGACTCACTGGAACCGTGCGGACTCTACATGGGCACGACCGGCGGACAGGTCTACGCTTCTGCCGACGAGGGCGACAGTTGGGCGCCGATCGTCCGGGATCTGCCGCGAGTTCTCTCCGTGGAGGCCCTGACTATCCCATGAGTTCCGACCCTCCCGCCGGCGGCAGTCGGTCCGGAGTCACGGTCCGCGTGCACCTTCCCACCCACCTTCGAACGCTGGCCGAGGTGGAAGGGGAACTGCGGTTCGAACTCATCGGACCGCCGACCCTCCGCGAACTCCTGGACGCCCTGGAGTCGCGCCACCCGGTCCTCCGCGGCACGATCCGCCATCAGCGAACTCGCGAGCGCCGAGCCTTCATTCGATACATGGCCGGCGGACGCGATCTCTCCCTGGATCCCCCCGACACCCGGCTCCCGGAGGAGGTCTTGTCGGGCAAGGAGCCGTTCCGGGTGGTGGGGGCGATCGCGGGCGGTTGATTCGACCCCTCATTCTCGTTCTCATTCTCCCCCGGTCGACTCCACGACCCCTGTCGTGCCCGGCGCCTGTCGGTTGCGAGCCTCCAGCACTACCTTGATTCCTGTGGGCCCAGGGCCCGTTGGATTTTTCACGCTTTCAATCTTGAGGAACACCGGGCTCCTCCGCCCTTGAACTCGCGAAATGAGAGACTCCCATGACCCACCCCAACCTGGACTTCGAGGCGCTGGAGAGCCGAGGCTTCGTGGTCCTGCCCAACCTGGTTCCCCAAGCCCACCTGGATCGCTTCGAGCACGAGATCGCCGTGCTGTCGGAAGGGGAATGCCGGAGGCTGGGGACCCCTCTGGATGGAGATGTGGAACCCTTCATTCATTTGCACCGCCAGGGAGGAGCGTACTGGTCGCTCCTCTACGGGCTCCTCGAGCGGATGTTCGTCCTCAATCAGATAGCGACTGACATCGGCCGTTTCCTGGAGGAGACCGAATTCCTGCGGCGGAAGGGGATCGAGGTTCCCCTGGTGTGGCCCGACATTCGTGCGGACCCGCCCCACGACTCCAGCCGCCTGCTGCGAATTCATCAGGACTTCGCTTCCACCCGATGCCACCGCGCCTGGCGACTGTGGGTGCCTTTGCGTCCGGCCGACGAGCACTACGGTACCATGCGCGTCTTTGCTGGAACCCACCGATTGGGCCTCCTTCCGCACCGGATCGACGACCCCCGTTACCCCACGGTGGATGAGAGGTACTGGAAGGACGCTCCGAAGGAGACGATGGTCCTTCCCGCGGGCCACGGGGTCCTCTTCCACCCGCTCCTGCTCCACGAATCCGTGCCCAATCGCTCGAGTCGGATGAAGTTCACGCTCCTGGTCCAGGTCCAGGATCTGGCTTCCGTCTGTCACCCCCACGATCCGGAAGATCCCCTGAGTGAGTTCGTGAGTCTCACTGCCGTGCGCAGGGACGCTCGGGCCAGGGAAACTCCTCCTTCGATCGAGGAAGTTCCGGGCCCGTCTATTCCGGGCGCGGCACAATGACACCCTGGAGCCCGACCTCTCGCTCCCCTCGACAAGCTATTGCAGTACATCGTCCCACCGGTCGAAAAGAGCCGGTTTCCCTGCATCTGCTCGGCCCCGACGACCTGGACCTGGTCCTCGACCTCCACCGATTCATCCACTCCACTCTCGAGCACCCCGAAACGCTCTATCGACGCCAGCGGAGTTACTTCCAGCGAATCCTCGACGGCGAAGGCCGCCTTCTCGCCGCCGTCTGCGACGATCGCACGATCGCCTACGTCACCCTCCGGTTCCCGGACCACTCTCCCGACAATTACGGATGGGATCTCGGCCTTCCCGCCGACGAGCTCCCCAACATGGCCCAGCTCGACGGGGCCGCCGTCCATCCGGAGTACAGGGGAAGCCGCCTCCACCACCTCATGTCGATCCGGCGGATTCGATTGGGCCGCCTACTCGGGTACCGGCACTTCTCCGCACTTACGTCCCCAATGAGCCCCTACAGCCTTCATTCCCATCTGGCATCCGGCCTCCGGGTGAAAGGGATCAAGATCGACGAGGACGGTCCCAACTTCCTGCTCCATATGGAAAGCCGCGCACGTGCCGACAACCCCAGGGTCCCGGAGGCTCATGTCGCGATCGACGACTTCGACGGGCACCGCGACGCCCTCGGCCAAGGCCTTCAGGGCTACCGTCTCGACCGGGGCGACGGCCCGCCCCGTCTGGCCTACGCGCGCACCCGTCCCTCCACACCCTGAGGTGTCAGGAGCACGACCCCTCCACCCGTCCCGGCCCTCACGGTTCCTCGGCGTCCCGGTGGACGAGAACATGAACTTTCGATCCCCGGATCACCTTGTCCGCCACGCTTCCGAGGAGGAGGCGAGTACCGGGATCGCGCCCATGGGTGGCGAGTGCCACGACGTCGGCTCCGATCCTCTCCTGTTCCGACAGGATCCCGACATGGGCCTGAGGGGCTGACACCACTGCGTGGTCGACGTCCACACCCCGCCGGGCGACGTCTTCGGCGGCTCGCGCAAGGTGAGTCTTAAGTTCGAGCCGGCGGGAGTCCCGCTTCGCTTCCTCTTTGGCGGCGTGAGGGATGTAAGAGGAGCCGAATTCCACCTCCTGGAGGAAGACGCCCACCAGGGAGAGACGAGCTTGGAAGAGCCGGGCTAGCTCCTCCGCCCACGGAAGCATGGCTCTAGCCATCTCGGATCCGTCCAGCGCCACGAGGATGCTCTGGAGGGATGGCCGGGCCGTCAAATCCAACTGTCCGCCCTCGTCGCCCCGCCAGAGGAAGACCGGCGCCGGAACGGAGCGCAGCACTCCGTCCGCAACGCTCCCCAGCCACATGCGCTTGAGCCCGCGCCTCCCGTGGGTGGTCATCACCACTTGGTCGATTCCCTCCTCGAGGATGTGCCGATGGATAGCCCGAACCGGGCGACCAGAGAGGACATGGGCCTGACTTGGGGTGTCGCTCCCGGCTTTCCCGATGCGTTCACGCGTCTTCTCGAGGTACTTCGAACTCGCAGTCCGGGTAATCTCCAGCCACTGATCGTTTCCCACTTCACTGTCGACGAAGGGCCCGTAGGACGGGACCATCGGGGCCACCCGGACCAGGTGAAGCTCACCACCACTGCGCTCCGCCAGGGATAACGCAAAGGGGAGCGCGGACTCCGCAAGGTCCGATCCGTCCAGCGGAACCAAGATCTTCCGGTACATGACCACCTTTCGGGTTGAGGATCTAGATCGAGAAGGAGAACCTTAACGCTCGAAGCAGCTGTCATGCCAGGGTCCATCCCGTCCCCGATGTGTCTCCAGGCCGCACAGCGTATTCGAGGATGCGGGGACCATCTGCCCCGGCCTGGGACGATTCGACCGGACCCGTCTCGCGAGATCCTGCAGGCTCGCTTCGAGAGCGATCGTGACCACTGTCGCACCGCATGAGGTCACTTAGGCGCATTGTCCTAAGTCCTCGATCCGCTGGCGAGCGGGAGCCGGAAGCGGTCAAGCACCACGGTCCCGGAGGTCACCGCTCTTACCCCAAGTGCAAGCAACATGCCCTGGAGCCGATCGCCCAGACTTCGCATGGCATGTTCCCTGCTAGCCTCCACGACGAGCGGGGCACCTCGTCTACCAGTGCCCACCACGCGGAATCCTAAGGGGAGCAAGCACTCGATGAGCGGAAAGCGTTTGGAAGCGAAAGTGGCCCTTATGACGGGCGCAGCATCGGGAATCGGGCGCTCGACTGCGCTGGCCTTCGCGCGCGAAGGCGCTCGCGTGGTCGTCTCCGACGTGGATGAGGACGGGGGAGAGGCGACGGTTCGATTGATCGAGGGCGAAGGAGGAGAGGCGAGGTTCGTAGCTGCAGACGTCTCCGACGGGGAACAGGTCGCCTCCCTGGTTCGCGTAACCGTGGACACATATGGACGGCTCGACGCCGCCTTCAATAACGCGGGGACAGAGGGAGTGATGGCCGAGCTGGTGGACTACCCGGAAGAAGCCTGGGACCGAATCATGGAGATCAACTTGAAAGGCGTCTGGCAGTGCATGCGCTACGAGATCCCGGAAATGCTGAAGATCGGCGGTGGTTCAATCGTCAACTGCGCGTCGATCGCCGGGGTGGTAGGCTTCGCAACGGCATCGGTCTACTCCGCGTCCAAGCACGGTCTGCTGGGGCTCACCAGGGCCGCCGCCCTGGAGTACGGCTCTCGCGGTATCCGGGTCAATGCGGTCTGTCCCGGAGTCATCGAAACGCCAATGGTGATGCAGCGCGGACTGAAGGCGGAAGAGGACCGGAGCGTGTACGACGACCTCGTCGGCCTTCACCCTATCGGGCGTCTCGGCAAACCCGAGGAGGTCGCCGACGCAGTCGTGTGGCTCTCCAGCGACGGGGCGTCCTTCGTGACCGGACACCCGCTCCTTGTCGACGGGGGGTACGTGGCCCGCTGAAGGTGCAGCTCGCTTTGGAATCCGTCACATGCGAGCGAGGGTCGACGACGCATCACATCGTCCCGTGACCCTCCAGCATGACCCTCCGGGTAGTCGGGGGAAACTGCACGCTTCTCGACAGCGTGTCCGTTCGATCGCGTTGATCGCGCGCCCGTAAGCGGCGATCAATACATCTCGGGAGACGGAAGGCGCTCGGACGCGGGCTCAGGCACCTCGGTCATCGTCGCCTGGACCAAGAGAAGCGTACCAGCCACCGATACGGCGTTCTCGAGCGCGACCCGTACGACCTTGGTGGGATCGATGATGCCGGCCTCGAGGAGGTCCACGTACTCTCGCCGGGCTGCATCGAAGCCGAAGCCTCCTGTGCCCGCTCGCATCCGATCGACCACCACACCCCCGTCGACTCCGGAGTTCTCCGCGATTCGACGGGCCGGTCCCTCCAGGGCGCGTCGAAGGACCAGGATTCCCGTCCGCTCATCCCCTTCGGCCCGCTCGCTCTCCTCCTCGACGGCCTGAATGGCTCGAAGGAGGGCCAGGCCTCCCCCCGGCACGATCCCCTCCTCTACTGCCGCCTTCGTGGCACTGATCGCGTCCTCGAAAGCCTCGGTCCGCGCCTTCATCTCTGCCTCCGAGGGAGCACCGACCCGGATCACCGCCACACCACCCACCAGCTTCGCGAGCCGCTCTTCGAGCTTCTCCCTGTCGTAATCGGAGGTCGCAGCCACGATCTGGGTCCGAAGCTCCCTCACCCGCGCCTCGATCGCATCGGGCGCCCCCCCCCCGCCGATCACCGTGGTGTCGTCGCGGTTCGCCACGACGCGGGATGCGGAGCCGAGATCGCCCACGGTCAGACTGTCGAGCCGGAGTCCAATATCCTCGCTCACCACCCGCGCTCCAGTGAGAGTACCGAGGTCCTGCAAGATCGCCTTTCGGCGATCCCCGAATCCCGGTGCCTTCACGGCCAGTGAGGAGAGAACCCCCCGCAGCTTGTTGACGACTAGGGTTGCAAGTGCCTCCCCTTCCACGTCCTCAGCGACGACCAGGAGGGGACGATCCTGCCGGGCCAACTGTTCCAGGAGGGGAACGAGGTCGTTCATGGCGCCGATCTTCTTCTCGCAGAGGAGGACCAGCGGGTCTTCGAGGACGGCCTCCGCCTTTTCCGGGTCCGTTACGAAGTACGGAGAAAGATAGCCGCGGTCAAACCGCATCCCCTCCACCACGTCGAGCACGGTCTCGATGCCCTTAGCCTCTTCCACCGCAATCACCCCCTCCGTCCCGACCTGCTCCAGGGCATCGGCCACCATCTCTCCGATCGACGGGTCGTTGTGGGCGGAGATCGTGGCCACCTGGCGCTTCTCGATCCTCCCCGACACCGGCCGCGAAATCGCGGCGAGGGCCTCCACGACGCACCGGAGCCCCCGCTCCATCCCGCGCTTGAGCTCGATCGCGGCGGCGCCGGCCGCAACGTTGCGGAGGCCTTCGGCGAACATCGCATACGCGAGGATGGTGGCGGTGGTCGTGCCGTCGCCGACCGTCTCTCCCGTCCGTTCCGCCGCTTCCTTCAGGACCTGAGCACCCAGGTTCTCAGCGGGATCCTCGAGAGCCACCTCCTTCACGATCGTGACACCGTCGTCGCACACAAGCGGCTTGCTCCACTTCCGCTCGATCAGGACGGCGTGCACGCGGGGACCCAGCGTACCCTCGACCGCTTCCGCGAGGGCACGGGCTCCGCGGAGGATCTTCTCTCGCGCTTCCGCGCGAAACAGCATTTGCTTGTGAGGCATGGTCGGAGCCTGTGCGTGGGGAGATCAGCAAGGTGGACGAAGGTTATGGTATGCAACCCATGTGCCACACCGAAGAAAGACGGAGTCCCTCCTCAACCGCTCACTCGTTCGTCATGATTTCCGAATGGCACGACCCATGCAAGGCCTACCGTCGGGACCTCTTATGCATTGCAAGCAAGGAATTCGGGAGGAGACAAGGTGTCGAAAGAGAATGCATGTCCGTTCATCCGCACGTTCCGGGAAGTGGGCATGGCCGCCGTGGGGGAGGTCGGCGGAAAGAACGCCTCCCTCGGGGAGATGATCCAGACCCTTGGCGCACGAGGCATCCGGGTCCCGGACGGATTCGCCACCACGGCGGAGGCGTATCGAGAATTCATCCGCGAGAACGGGCTCGATGAGCCGATCCGGAACCTCATTGGCGAGATGCGAGCCGGCGAGGTGACGCTCGCCCATGCGGGGCGAACCATCCGGGATCTCATCACTGGAGGAGGGATGCCGGAACGCGTCTCTGAGGCGATCGCTCAGGCCTACCGAGACCTCTCGGCTAGTTACTCACGGGAGCACCTGGACGTTGCCGTGCGCAGCAGCGCGACCGCGGAGGACCTTCCCGAAGCGAGCTTTGCCGGCCAACAGGAGAGCTTCCTCAACGTGGTGGGAGAGGAAGAACTCCTCGAGACCTGTCGGCGATGCTTCGCATCGCTCTTCACCGATCGGGCCATCTCGTACCGCGAAGACCGAGACTTCGAGCACATGGAGGTCGCCCTCTCCGTGGGAGTGCAGAAGATGGTGCGATCCGACCAGGCGGCCGCCGGGGTCCTCTTCACGCTCGACCCGGACACCGGCTTTCCGGACGTGTCGGTCATCTCGTCATCATGGGGCCTAGGGGAAGCCGTCGTGAAAGGAAACGTGAGCCCCGACCAGTTCGTTGTGTTCAAGCCCCTCCTCGATCGCGCGGGAGCGGTCCCGATCATCGAGCGAACTCGCGGCACCAAGGAGGAGAAGGTCGTCTACGACACGGACCGTGCTACGGGGACGGTGACCTGCCCTACAACGGCCGCCGAGCGGGACACCTTTTCCCTGGCCGATGGGGACATTATGACCCTTGCTGGCTGGGGATCGATCATCGAGGCCCATTACGGACAGCCGATGGACATCGAGTGGGCGAAAGATGGACCGGACGGCCCGCTGTACATCGTGCAGGCGCGTCCGGAGACCGTGCACCATCGGGCCGGGGCTCCCTCACTGCGCTCCTACACGCTCTCCGAGCGAGGGGAGGTTCTCGTCACGGGAACGGCGGTCGGGGAGGCGATCGCGCAGGGAAAGGTGTTCCGCATTCAGAGCCCTGCCGAAATCGATCGGTTCGAATCCGGAGGCGTCCTGGTCACGCAGCGGACGGATCCGGACTGGGGGCCGATCCTGAATCGGGCTGCGGCTGTCGTGACCGAGCAGGGCAGTCGAACGAGCCACGCGGCCATCGTGAGCCGCGAGCTGGGGATTCCCGCGGTGGTCGGAACCGGCAACGCGATGGAGGTGCTGGAAGACGGTGACGAGGTCACGATCTCCTGCGCGGAGGGGGATCAAGGCTTCGTCTACCGGGGGCTGCTCTCCTTCGAGACTGAGGAGCAGGACCTGGAGAATTTCCCGGAGACTCGCACCCAGATCATGATGAACCTGGGCAATCCCGCCGCTGCCCTCCGGTGGTGGCCACTTCCGGCCCGGGGAATTGGCCTCGCGCGCATCGAGTTCATCATCGGGGAGATCATCAAGATCCATCCGATGGCCCTTCTGCAACCAGAGCGCGTCTCTGACGAGGAAAGGGAGAGAATTGCGGAGCTCACCGAGGGATACGAGCGACCCTCCGAGTATTTCGTGGACCTGCTCGCCCTGGGCACCGCGAAGTTGGCGGCCGTCGGGCACCCTCATCCGGTCATCGTGCGACTGAGCGATTTCAAGACGAACGAGTACGCAGGCCTGCTGGGAGGAGCGGCCTTCGAGCCGGCGGAGGAAAACCCCATGCTCGGCTTCCGCGGTGCCTGCCGCTATTACAGCGAGCGCTACCGGGACGCATTCGCTCTGGAGTGCCGGGCCATCCGACGTGTCCGGGAAGAGATGGGGTTCGAGAACGTGATCGTGATGGTCCCCTTCTGCCGGACTCTGAAGGAGGCGGATCTCGTGCTGGCCGTGATGGCGGAGAACGGTTTGGTGCGCGGAGAGCGAGGACTCGAAATCTTCGTGATGTGCGAGGTGCCCTCGAACGTCGTCCTGGCCGAGGAGTTCGCCGAGCGCTTCGACGGATTCTCGATCGGATCGAACGACCTCACGCAGCTTACCCTGGGTGTCGATCGCGACTCCGGTGCGAAGGAACTGACCGCCATCTTCGATGAACGCGACCCCGCGATCGTATCCATGATCAAAGATGTCATCACGAGGGCGCACGCGGCGGGCGCGAAGGTGGGCATCTGTGGTCAGGCCCCGAGCGACCACGCGGACTTCGCCGAGATGCTCGTGGAAGCGGGTATCGACTCGATGTCGCTCAACCCGGACACCATCCCATCCGTCGTGCGCCGGGTCGCAGCCGTGGAGGCCGGCGGCCCTGCGAGGGATTGACGCAGTCCCCGACCGTCGGGTGGCCCGGACGACCTTTCGACACTCTCGACCGGAGGAACGAGGTGAACACGCAGACGATATCGACCCTTTTCGCGGGAGTCATGGTGGCCCTCGCCCTGATCGCCTCCGCGTGCGCGCCGGAGCAGCCGACCCCCGAGCCCGAGGAACAAGCCGTTTCGCCTGAAGCTCAGCCCGAGCCCGCCCAGATACCGCCGGCGCAGCTCGACCGCGCCCGTGAAGCGGCGACGGCGCTGGGAAGTGAGCTCCAGGCCGCGCTCCTTTCCGCCCTGGAGCGGGACGGTCCGCTCGGCGCGGTCGAAGTATGCGCGGTGGAGGCGCAGGAGATCTCGAGGCGTCACTCCGACGAGGAGGTCGTCGCCCGCCGAACGAGCCTCCTCACCCGAAATCCGATCAACGACCCGGATCCGTTCGAAGCCGAGCGGCTCCAAGCGCTCGAGGATGCTCACGCGCGGGGCGACCTCCCTCCCGAAGACGTCGAGCTCCGTACCGAGGACGGGGAGAGAGTCCTCCGCTACCTCCGTCCCATCGTCATGGCGGAGCCCTGCCTCGCCTGCCACGGTGACCCCGGACGAATCGACTCCTCCGTGCTCGAGCTCATCCAGACCGAGTACCCGGAGGATCGTGCCGTCGGTTACAGCGCCGGGGACTTCCGGGGCGCCGTGTCCGTGCGCATCCGCCTCGGAGAGGCGCTCGAGCCCTGATCGGGACCGCAGGGAGCACACTCCCGGTGCGGTGGGCACGGCACGGCGGTTGCGAACCCCACTCCCGTTGTCGGGGCGGGAGTCGCTGCACGGCCCACGTCCGACCATCCACGTAACGAGAAGAGCGGGGCACGGTATGAAAACCGGAAAAGACTTCAGTTGGAGTGACGCCCGCGGGGAGCTGGACGGCCTGCCCCGGGACCGGGGCCTGAACATCGCCCATGAGGCGGTGGATCGGCACGCCAGGGGCTCGGTCGGCAACCGCGTGGCCTTCCGCTTTCTCTCGAAGGGCGGTGAGATCCAGGAGATGACGTACCGGGAGCTCTCTGAGGAGACGAATCGGTTCGCCAATGCCCTTCGTTCTCTCGACGTCGAACCCGGTGAGACGATCTTCCTCCTGGCGGGACGCATTCCGGAACTCTATGTGGCCGCTCTCGGAGCGCTGAAGGCGCGAGCGGTGGTATGCCCCCTCTTCTCCGCCTTCGGTCCCGAGCCGATCCGCTCCCGAATGGAGATCGGTGACGCTCGGGTTCTGGTCACGACCCCCTCTCTTTTCCGGCGGAAGGTGGCCTCGTGGCGAGATAAATTGCCCGAACTTGCCCACGTGCTCCTCGCCGACGCGACATCGGAGCAGGCGTCCGGCATACGAGGCGGCACGAGCCTGCGTACCCTCCTCGACTCGGCCGATCCCGAGTACTCGATCGAACCCACGGACCCGGAGGATCCCGCCCTCCTGCACTTCACGAGCGGCACGACCGGAGCGCCCAAGGGCGCGCTCCACGTCCACGAGGCGGTAGTGGCCCATCACGTCACCGGACGCGTCGCCCTGTCGCTCCGCGAAGGCGACGTTTTTTGGTGCACCGCGGATCCCGGCTGGGTCACGGGCACCTCGTACGGCCTTCTGTCGCCGCTCACGAACGGAGTGACCAGCGTGGTCGACGAGCAAGAGTTCGACTCCGAGCGATGGTACCGAACTCTGGAGGAACAAGGTGTCAACGTGTGGTACACGGCTCCGACGGCCGTGCGCATGCTGATGAAGACGGGCGACGATCTGCCTCGCCGCTTCGATCTCTCGCGCCTTAGATTCATCGCGAGCGTGGGGGAGCCCCTCAACCCAGAGGCGATCGAATGGAGCCGACGCGTGCTCGGCCTTCCCATTCACGACAACTGGTGGCAGACGGAAACCGGGGGAATCATGATCGCGAATGTCGAAGGCTTGGAGATCCGGCTGGGCTCGATGGGACGACCGCTTCCCGGTATCGAGGCCGCAGTCGGCCGGCGCGACGACGACGGTGTTCACTTGATCGAGGATCCGGACGTGGAGGGAGAACTCATTCTCCGCGAGGGATGGCCGTCGATGTTTCGAACGTACCTTCACGACGAAGGGCGCTATCGCTCCTGTTTCTCCGAAGGCTGGTACTTCACAGGTGATCTCGTCCGAAGGGATTCGGACGACTACTTCTGGTTCGTCGGCCGGGCCGACGATGTGATCAAATCCGCCGGGCACCTGATCGGACCCTTCGAGGTCGAGAGCGCCCTCATCGAGCACCCGGCCGTGGCCGAGGCCGCGGTGATCGGAAAACCCGACCCGGTCGTGGGCGAGATCGTGAAGGCGTTCGTGGCGCTCCATTCCGGCCATGAACAGAGCGAGAACCTCCGGCTCGAGATCCTCGGGCACGCTCGCTCCCGCCTCGGCTCGGTCGCGGCCCCGAAGGAGATCACCTTCCTTGACGACCTTCCCAAGACGAGAAGCGGGAAGACACTTCGACGTCTCCTCAAAGCCCGCGAGCTGGGGACCCCGGAAGGGGACACGTCGACCCTCGAGGAGCTGTCATGACCCATCCGTACCTGCCTTCGCCGCCCCTGCCCGACGAGGAACACGCACGGGCACTCCTGCGTCACATGCTCCTCATTCGCCGATTCGAGGAGAAGTGTGCCGAGCTCTACACCCAGGAGAAGATCCGAGGCTTCCTGCACCTTTACATCGGCGAGGAAGCGGTAGCCGCAGGGTCGATCCCGCTCCTAAGCCCCGACGATTCCGTCGTAGCAACCTATCGCGAGCACGGACAGGCGCTGGTGCGCGGCGTTCCGGCCACGACCGTGATGGCGGAGATGTACGGCAAGTTGGAGGGCTGTGCCCGGGGACGGGGCGGGTCGATGCACATCTTCGACGCCGGAACCCGCTTCTTCGGAGGCAATGCGATCGTGGGAGGGGGGATTCCCATCGCGGTGGGCCTCGCCCTCGCGGCCCACCGGGAGCGTGCGCTGGGCCATAGATCCGATCCGCTTCGCGTGACCGCGTGCTTCTTCGGCGACGGCGCCGTGGCCGAGGGCGAGTTCCACGAGTCGATGAACCTGGCGGCCCTATGGCAACTCCCCGTTCTCTTCTGTTGCGAGAACAACCTCTACGCGATGGGCACACCGCTCGACGTGGCCCATTCCGAGACCGAGTTGGCGCTTCGGGCCGCGAGCTACGGGATGCCCTCCTGGTCGGTCGACGGAATGGACGTTCTCGCGGTGGTGGACGCGACCCGCCGTGCGGTCGAGGCGATCCGAGGCGGCGGAGGTCCGCACTTCCTCGAGTTCCGCACGTACCGCTTCCGGGCCCACTCCATGTTCGACCCGGAGCTGTACCGAGCCAAGGAGGAAGTGGAGAGATGGAAGGAGCGGGATCCCATCTCCCTGTTGGCGAACCGGATGCGTGAAGCCGAGATGCTCGATGATCTCGGAATGGAAGAGCTCGAGGCAGAGGTGAAGGCGGAAGTCGAGGAAGCGGTGCGCTTTGCGGAGGATGGATCGTGGGAGCCCGTGGAGGAGCTGACCCGGTTCGTGTACAGCGACAGCGGTGGAGTTGGAGGGGAGGCCACATGACGACCACGTACCGTGGAGCGGTCCGCGAGGCGATCCGGGAAGCGATCATCCGGGATGAACGCGTCTTCCTGATGGGCGAAGACGTCGGCCGCTACGGCGGCTGCTATGCCGTGAGCAAGGGTCTCCTCGAAGAGTTCGGGGAGGATCGCATTCGCGACACTCCCCTTTCCGAATCCGGGTTCGTCGGGGCCGGGATCGGGGCGGCGCTCGGCGGCATGCGGCCGATCGTGGAGGTCATGACCGTGAACTTCAGCCTCCTGGCCCTCGACCAGATCGTGAACAACGCCGCCACACTCCTCCACATGTCCGGCGGCGCCTTCAACGTCCCGGTCGTCATCCGCATGGCGACAGGGGGCGGCCGGCAGGTCGCGGCTCAGCATTCCCGCAGCCTCGAGGGCTGGTACGCGCACGTCCCGGGGCTCAAGATCCTGACCCCCGCCACTCTCGAGGATGCCCGCGGCATGCTCTGGACCGCCCTCGAGGATCCCGACCCCGTGCTGATCTTCGAGCACGTGCTCCTCTACACCATGGAGGGAGAGCTCGCCGAGGATGCGGGAGCCGTACCGATCGACCGCGCGGCCGTCCGGAGGGAAGGACGTGACGTCAGCGTCATCACCTACGGAGGCAGCCTGCACAAGGCGTTGGAGGCGGCGGACCGTCTCGCCGAAGAAGGCGTGTCGGCGGAGGTCCTCGACCTCCGCACCCTGCGACCGCTCGACACGGAGGCCATTCTCGAGACCGTGGCCCGCACCAACCGGGCCGTGATCGTCGACGAGGGATGGCGAAGCGGCAGCATCTCGGCCGAGATCAGCGCCCGAATCACCGAGGGCGCCTTCTATCACCTGGACGCACCGGTCGCCCGAGTGTGTGGCGAGGAGGTTCCCACTCCCTACCCGAAGCACCTCGAGGACGCCGCGCTCCCCCAGGTGGAGGACATCGTCGAGGCCGTCCGCTCCGTCCTCCCCCGATCGGAGGGAGGAGGGTCGTGAGCGACCACTACCTGATGCCCTCCCTGGGTGCCGGCATGACCGACGGGACGGTGATCGAGTGGTACGTCGAGCCGGGCCAGTCCGTCGCCAAGGGGGACGTGGTCGGCCTCGTCGACACGGACAAGGGGGCCATTGAGATGGAGATCTGGGAGGACGCGCAGATCGCCGAGATCCTCGCCGGTCCGGGTACGAAGGTCCCGGTAGGAGATCCGCTCCTGGCCCTTGGGGCCACGACTGCGGAGGAGCCGGCCGAACCGAGCCCCGCGGACCCCGCGCCGGCACCGCCCGAGGCCGATGGCCGGGAACCCGAACGCGGAGCCGAAGTCGAGGATCCCGAGACGGGACCCGAGGCCGAGCCTGAGCCGGGGCTCGAGCCCGAGGCCCCGGGGTCCGAACCGCAAGCCCGTGTACCCTCAACTCCCGCGGCCCGAATGCGCGCCGCGGAGATGGGCCTCTCCCTCGGGGACATCGAGGGCACCGGCCCGGAGGGCGCGGTCACCCTGCCGGACGTGGAACGGGCGGCCAAGTCGAAGCCCACAGCCCCTCCTCGGGAGGCTGCGGCGCCCAAGGCCACGCCGGTCGCGCGAAGAGCCGCCGAGGCTCTCGGGGTGGATCTCGCGGGGATCAAAGGAACCGGCCCCAGAGGCACGATCACCCGCGAAGACGTGGAACGGGTCAGCGGCGCGAGGGTCCCGGCACCCACCCGCGAAGGCGAAGCCGAAGAACTGGACCGCCACGCCGCGATGCGACGGGCGATCGCAGCTGCCATGGCCCAATCGAAGCGAGAGATCCCGCACTACTACCTGGCGCACACGCTCTCGCTCGAAAGGGCGCTCCGCTGGCTCGAGCGAACGAATCGAGACCGGGCGCCCACAGAGCGGATTCTGCAAGCCGCCCTCTACCTGAAGGCGGTCTCGATCGCGGTGAGCGATTTTCCGGAGCTGAACGGCTTCTGGGAGGACGACTCCTTCCGCCCCGCCGAAGCGGTCCACCCCGGCCTCGCCATCTCGCTTCGGGGGGGAGGGCTCGTGGCGCCTGCCGTCCACGATGTGGCCGAGCAACCGCTGGACCGGATCACGTCAGCCGTGCGGGACCTCGTCCAGCGAGCTCGTGCCGGACGTCTCAGGGCCTCGGAGGTCACCGACGCTACCATCACCGTCACGAGCCTGGGAGACCGCGGGGTCGAGACCGTCTTCGGGGTGATCTACCCGCCTCAGGTGTCGATCGTCGGGGTGGGAGCCCCCATGGAGCGGCCCTGGGCGGAGGGCGGAATGGTCGGCGCGCACCGAACGCTACGCCTTACCCTTTCCGCAGACCATCGGGCGAGTGACGGCCACCGTGGAAGCCTCTTTCTCGAGCGCGTGGCCGAGCTCCTCCAGACGCCGGAGAACCTATGACGGATTCGAAGGAGACGCGCGCACGTTCCGGGCTCCGGAAGGTGTTTCACCGAATCGCCCCCGAGATCGACCTGGACGCCATCGATCATCACGCCGACCTGAGAGAGGAGGCGGACCTGGATTCGGTGGACGCGATCAACCTGATCGTCGCGATCCACAAGGACTTGGGAGTGGACATTCCCGAAGCGGACTACGGGGAGGTGACCACCTTCGGGGCCATGCTCCGGTACGTGGCGGACCGGCTGCCCGAGGCGTCCTGAAGGGCCCTTGGAGGGCCCGGCCCCGGGGACACATCCATCGCGAGAGACCCTTCCGGCGCGGACGTTGCCGTGCAGGGGCCCCTTGTTCAAACCTCAACCTGGAAGTGAACGATGTCGATTGGTCGACTTTGCAGCCGCGTGGTCGCAACGGCCGCACCTGACGAAACCATTTCCACGGGAGCGGCCCGGATGGCGGAGTTCGGCGTGGGCTCGTTGGTCGCGGTGCATGGGGACGGCAAACCCGAAGGCATTCTCACCGACCGGGACGTGGCGCTGAGAGTGGTCGGAAAGGGATTGGACCCATCCGGCACCCTCCTGTCGGAGGTCATGAGTCGTCCCGTCCGGTCCCTCGACGAGGCGACTCCGCTCGAGGAAGCCCTCGCCACGATGGAGCAGGCGGCAGTCCGCAGGATCGTGGTGACCGGAGGCGAAGGCTCGCTCGTCGGGATCTTCACGCTCGACGACGCCCTGGAGCTCATCTCCCGGGAAGTGACCAGCATCGGCCGCGTGCTGGAAAAGCAGGGCCGGAACGTGATGCCCGGCTCCTGAATAAGCGACGTGCACCGCGCCCCCTACGCCGAGCACGACCGATGAGACGCCATGGGGTGCGGCGCACGCCGATCGCCTGGGCCCTGGCCTGGACCTGGGTCCTGGGCTTGACCGCGATTTCCGTGGAGGCCCAGCAACCCGCCGGCTTCCAGAGCCTGAACCCGGACATCAGCGTGATCGGCGACTTCCTCGTCGACCTCTCGCCCGATCATCCTCGATTCACGGAGGACGGACGTCGATTCGGACTGCGCGAGATCGAGCTGGGACTGCAGGCGGCGGTCGATCCGTTCTTCCGCGCCGATTTCTTTCTCGGCATCCACGGAGACGCGATCGAAGTCGAGGAGGCGTACCTCACGGCGCTGGCCCTTCCAGGGGAAGTCCAGGCCCGGTTCGGACGCTTTCATCTCCCGATGGGGAAGGTGAATCTCACCCACCGTCCGGAGCTTCTGACGGTGGAATACCCCCTGGCCATCAGGACCTACTTCAGTGACGAGGGATTCACCGGAACGGGGATTTCGGCGTCGAGGATCTTCGCTCCGTTCGGATACTTCCAGGAGATTCAGCTCTTCGTCCTGAACGGCGTCGAGGCCGAAGGTC
>SLCK01000094.1 GCA_007125845.1 Gemmatimonadota bacterium | reverse complement strand
GGTGTCGCACCGTCTGGGTGCCTCCCGTCGCTGGGGATACTTCTTGGCCGAAGTCCCTGCAACGTAAGGCTCCAGGCGGTGTTTTGCATCTTCAAACTATCCCACTCGTGCAGGATCCGGGTTAACGAGTGGGGTGAGATCTTCGCTGGCGATCCCGTCATCGCCAGCACTCTGCTCGACCGTCTTCTCCACCACTCCCACGTAATCAACATCCGCGGCGAGAGCTACCGTCTCAAGGAGAAACGCGAGGCCGGCCTGTTCTCCCACTCCCTCCCCCTCACCACAGGAGGTGACTCGGCCGAATAAACACCGGGGGTGGGTCAACTTTACTTCCCCAACACTGGGTCAGTTTTACTTTCCCGTTGACATCGTTCCGCTGTTCACACCTGTTCACTACAATGGGGAAACTCCAGCTGTCTCCCAATGGGATCCGTGGATGACAGGACACCTTGTGTCGCGAAACCACGCGGATCTGCCGCCTAAGGAAGAGAGGCCGGTATGGCAAAGCTCGTATTCGGAATGAACCAGTCCCTGGACGGCTACGTAGACCATACGGCGTTCGCACCAGACCCCGTGCTCTTCCGCCACTTCATCGAGGAGGCGCAGGGGCAAGCAGGCAGTGTCTACGGCCGCCGAATCTATGAGATCATGCGTTACTGGGACGACGATCATCCTGAATGGGGTGCAGAGGAACGCGCATTCGCAGCGGCGTGGCGGAACCAGCCGAAATGGGTCGTCTCGCGCTCGTTGAAGTCGGTCGGTGCCAACGCCAAGCTTATCGAGGACGATCTCGAGGGCACGATCCGCGAGCTGAAGGCCGAACACGACGGGGAGATCGAAGTTGCTGGCCCGGTATTGGCGCAAAGCCTCACCGAACTTGGCCTGATCGATGAGTATCGAATCTACCTACACCCTGTCGTGCTGGGTGGGGGCAAGCCGTATTTCGCCGGATCCCGGCCGTCCCTTCGCCTTACGGCATATGACCGGATTGGCGAGGATGTGATCCGGTTGATCTACCTTCCCGCTTAGTCTCGCGACTCGCCGGATGGAGATCCTCGCTGGAGTGTGGTATCGGGTTGGGTACGAAGCGATGAGGGGCGACAATCGTTACACAGGCGTCGGTCGGTAACGGTGAGCGCCGGTCTCGTCAAGGTTGTCTGACCGAGGAACCCCCATGAATACACCGGATGTCCGACCAGTCGGCGATTTGCCCTACGAGATCGGGAAGACGGCAGCTCGTGAGCTGTCATTGAACGGCATCACGAGCCTCAAGAAGGTCTCCGCACACACAGAAAAGGACCTCCTTGCCATCCACGGCGTCGGACCGAGAGCCATACGCATCCTTCGCGACGCGCTCGCCAAGGAGGGTCTGGCGTTCAAGACCCCCTAGGCCGCAGTGGCCACCGACGGAATGGTGGGATTCGACTCTCAGCGCGGCGCGGTCGAATGCTTCGATATTCAGGAGGGATCGCCACTAGCCCTGCGGTCACACGAGGACATCGCACACACACGGGGGTATCGACGACCCCTACGAGCGCGATGGAGATGAACCTTGCAGATGATCGAACGGGCTCGTGGGATCGGGAGCCGGCTGGTGGCGGCCGAACGGTGAACTGGGTCGATGGGCCGCGCCGAGCTCTCCTAGTTCGGATATGCAGGAAACGTTGACCGAGCTGCGCACTCCGCGTGGATGAGCAAATTGGCTGACCTTGGGAGAACATGTACCGGTCCCGGTTTCCTGGACAAGTGGGCGGCCTAATCATGCCGCCTTGAGGGTGAGCGCCTCGCGGACAGCGGCCGGGGTCCGATAGCCGTGCCGCTCAAGGAGCCACCCGCGGTTGTAACATTCGACGAACTTGGCGATGACCTCTCTGGCCTCCTCGAGACTCTCGAAGTCGTGGAGGTACAGGCATTCTTCCTTGAGCGCCCGCATGAAGCGCTCGGCGACGCCGTTGCACTCCGGCTCTCCGACGTAGGCGGCCGTGGAGCGGATCCCAAGCCAGCGGAGCTCGCCCTGGAACTGATGTGCCGTGTACTGCGGTCCCCACTCGTGCCGCAGGCCGAGCCCGAGAGCGATCTTGGGCGCGTAGCCGGCCATATGCGCCCGCACGCCCTGGCGAATTGGCTCGAGGGCTGCCCAACGGTCGCCTTTCTTCGCCACGTGGCAGCCCACGACGTCCGTGACGCAGTGATCGACCGCGCCGAAGAACCAGCACCAGCCATCTTCCTTCGTGTGGAAGCGGGTCGCGTCCGTTCCCCACAGCTCATTGGGGGCGTCCGTCGTGATCCGGCCGCTGTGGCTCCGGTCCCCTCTGGGGTGCTTCCCTCGCCGTACAGGGGCCAGGAGCGCGTTCTCCCGCATCAGGCGGAGCACCCGGTTCTTTCCCACCCGGATCCCCTTCGGCCGCAGGCGAGCGCGCACCTTCCGGTGTCCCTCGCCCAGGAAGTCACTCTCCCCCAGCACCTGCCGAATCTCGAGCACGAGCTCCTCGTCGCTCAACTCGGTCTTCGGGCCCCGCTTGAGCCGCTCCCTCGGCTCGGGCTGTTCGCCTCGCGCCCGCGCCGCGTAGACCGTCGATCGGGGGATGAGCCACACCTCGCTGATCATCGTCATCGGGTAGCGCCGCCCCGTCCCAGGGCTCACTCGCCCGACCACTTCAAGAGCTTCTTCAGCTCGTCCCCGTACCCCCTTTTTTCCAGGAGCTCGCTCGCAAGCTCCAGTCGCATGGTGATCTCCCCGAGCTTCGCCCGGGTTCTCAACAGCTCCCGTTGCGTGGGGTCCCGGCTCCGGCGCTTGAGCCCCTGCTGGCCGGTCTCCAGGAACACCCGCCGCCACTCTTCGAGCTCGGGCGGCGCGACCCGCACCTCCCGACCCACCTCCACGAGATCCTCCCCGCAAAGGAGCCGCAGCACCACTTCCCCTTCCTCTGCGCGCTCCAGCGCTCGGGCACGTTCCCACGACCTTCGGTCGCTTCCCTCTCGCCAGCCTCGGATGCCATTTCATCCCTCTTCTCTGAACCCCGTCGTGGATGGAATTTCCATGGTTCAGTGGACGCCGGGAATCTAGAATTCCAGACTAACGGAGGAGGGAGAGATGAGCCATCGGATCCACACACCGGAGTTCAAGGATGAGGCGATGCGGCAGGTGGTGGCACGCGGCTACACGGTGAAGGAAGTGGCGGGGCGTCTGGGGATCTCCGAGGCGAGCCTGTACAACTGGCGCAAAGCAGTGGTGCCGAGCAAGGACGATGAGCGGGCGGCGGAGCTCCTCGAGGCGAAGCGCGAGAACCTGACGCTCAGGGCAGAGCTGCGGCGCACCCAGGAGGAGCGCGACATCCTAAAAAAGGCGG
>SLCK01000026.1 GCA_007125845.1 Gemmatimonadota bacterium | reverse complement strand
CTCCTGTTCCACACCGGTCCGCGCGACGGCGGTGCGCTCGAGGATGTCGGCCGCTTTCTCGAGGAGAACGCGCCGCCCGAGGGAGCGCTGGTGCAAGTGACGCTGGAACGCGGGGCTCACAATTTCATCTTCCCCTGGGCCCTTCTGCATCCTTCCGACCCGGACCCCCCGGACCCCGGCGCCTTTTGGGGAGTGCGGTATGCGATCGAGCAGCAGGTCCGCACATCGGCGTTGATGCCGGGTGACAGAGAGGACCCACAGTCCTCGCCGTTCGGTCTGCGCTTTGCTCTCTACGGCAACTTCCAGCAGTCGGCCGACCAGCGCGATCTGATCGCGCAACTGGCGGCATCGGCCGCTGGAGCACTCGATGTCGGGACGCCGATCGAGCACCCCAGCGAGCTCCTGGCGGACCTGAAGGACTGCCCTGCAGGCCTGATCTACGTCTTTTCGCACGGGTACACGCCCTTCGCCTTCCCAGCCTGGCTGGACGCCTTCCGGCGCGGGCTCAAGCGGCGGAAGGAGGACCCGGCGGCGGCGATGCTGCTCCAGGTGCTCCAGCGTGAGGACTTCGCGCAGGACGACGCGCGGATCGAGCTCACCAAGGGCACCCTGACGTACACCAAGCTGCTCACGAGCGACCTGCGGTTGCCCCGGCGGCCGATCGTCTTTCTCAACATGTGCCAGTCAGCGCAGGTCATGCCTGGGCTGCTGCAGAGCTTTGTCTGGCTCTTTCTCAACCGAGCTCAGGTGCGCGCCGTGCTCGGTACGGAGTGCCCGATAAGCCCGGCGTTCGCCGACCTGATGGGTCGGGAGCTGCTGCCGCGCCTTCTCGCCGGCTCGCCGGTCGGAGCGGCGCTGCGTGAGGTGCGCCGGGAGCTGCTCGAGAAACGGGGAAATCCACTGGGTCTCGCCTACACCCTGTGGGGCTCGGCGGCAGCGCAGGTCGCGCCGCCGGTCCTGAAGCCGGGGACGCCGGCTGGCCCCGCCGCACACGCGTAAGGAGGTGGCCGATGGCCAACGAGGAGCTGGAGCGGAGCATCGCATCGCTGATCGAATACGACGAGGAGTCCCTGATCAAGCAGGTCGCCATGAGGGCGGAGGCGACGAAAGTCGACCCGGCCATCGCCGGCAGCTACGACCCCACGGTCACCTACGACTTCGAGCACGCCGGGATAGCCGACGACCTGCGGGACCTCGGCGGACGCATCCTGCGGCGCTGGGAGCGGGAGCTCTACGGCGTGGTCTGCGGCACATCTCAGGAGGACGCGGAGGATCGGGCCAACATTCTATCGAAGATCGGTGCCGACGATGCGGTGCTCGGCGCCGCGGTCGCCTCCGTGCTGATTGGCCTCGGCGTCAGCGCCGCGGTCGCGGCAGTGCTGGCCGCGCTCCTGCTGAAACGCATCCTCAAGCCAGGCGGCCAGGAGGTCTGCACGTACTGGTCGGAGCGGCTGAAGGCCGAATGATGAGGACCCCTCAGCTTTGCTGGAACATCGTCACGTCCTGTGCTGCACCAGGATCTCCCCGAAGGGGCGCCCGTCGGCCACCATCACAATCGGGACGGCATCCATGGGGATCTCCTCGACGATCGAGACCAGGTTGCGACGTACCTGCGTCGCCGCCGACTCAGACGGCACCACCATCTTCAGGTGAACCTCCGCCCCCCGCCACGGCAGGCTCGTCTGGATCAGATAGGCGAGGATCATCATCAGTCCGCCGTTCCCCTTTAGGCCGCCCCGTCAGATGTCGATCGCGCAGTAGGACTCGAGGGTCTCCTGCTGGGTGCTGTTGCCGAGGACCACCGTATTGGGCACGAGCGAGCCGAGTCCTTAGGCCTTGACCAGGTCGCGGGCGCCCATGTACACATCGTCCGCCCCGATCCCGGTTGCTCGAAACATCCGGGCAACAGCAGCGGATTCGGTTGCCCGGTGGAATGGGCGTTAGTATGCCGAAATCGGGGATTGCGTTGCGGGAGGTTGAGGGAGGCAGAAGCGGTTTCGTGGGGCGTTCGGATTCGACCAGTGAAGAGGGAGTCGGGTACCTATATAGGTATCGTTTCCCAGCTCGGGGCAGCCTTGCTATTGCGGAAGCGACGCAGGTATTCTCTGCAGAGGGGACCATTGCTCTTGGAGGTCATCGGATGCTACAAGCGTACATCAGAGGCGCCCTCGGCCGCGCTCACTACGAGATCCTCGAGGAGGACGGGAGTTACTACGGTGAGGTGCCGGGCTTCGAGGGCGTCTACGCGAACGCCGAGTCGCTGGAGAAATGCCGCGACGAGCTAGAGGAAGTTCTCGAGGAATGGATCCTGTTTCGGGTCTCCAAGAACCTTCCGCTCCCTGCGGTGAACGGGATCGAGCTCCAGGTACGGAAGGTAGGTTGAGTGCCGTCGTTTGGACCGATAAGCCGGCGGAATCTGATCAGCACCTTTCGTAAGCTTGGCTTTGAGGGGCCGTACTCCGGTGGGAAGCACCAGTTCATGATCCGGCGCGACGTAACGGTACGCATCCCGAACCCACATGGACGGGACATCGGCGTGGCGCTGCTCACCAGGATT
The DNA here is from genome assembly GCA_007125845.1 of Gemmatimonadota bacterium. Lineage (GTDB taxonomy): Bacteria > Gemmatimonadota > Gemmatimonadetes > Longimicrobiales > Gaopeijiaceae > SLCK01. The sequence continues at coordinate 9,808 of SLCK01000026.1, read as the reverse complement.
CTTCGACAGGCCGGAATCAGCCGAGCCGAGTGGGAGCAGGCCTGAGGGAGTACTGGTCTGGCTCATCCTCTGAAGCCTGCCGAGCGAATCGAACTCGCGGAGCAGCTCTGGGATAGTCTGCCCGTCGAGGCGGTCGGGCGCGATGAGGAGCAGGTGGAGGAGCTCCTACGCCGCCGGGCGGAGCAAACCTCAGACGGCGACCCCGCGCCGGGCTAGGATCTGAATTCCTGTCCCTCGTCCGCGGCGATACCCTCGCCGCGGTAGAAAGCAACCCTGAGCCGTACCCCGTCGCAGTAGACGATATCCGAAACGCCCCACTCCGGCGCGTTCCGCAGACTCGGCGTATCTCAAGGGGTGCGTGACCCGATCCGCTGACCGGAATTCGAACGATGGAGCGGCCGAAGTGGTGGGAGTGGTTGGAGAGGAGCTGGACCGCTGCGCCTGAGGCCACCTACGCCCGTACCCATCGCGAACCCGGAGCCGCCCCCTTATGACGCCGACGCCCACGTCCCCGGAACCCCGGTCCCTGTCACTGGGCCCGGGCATGGCCCTGGTCATGGCCCTGGGCCTCCCCCTGGCCGGCTGCGGAGGGGACCGGCCCGAGGACACTCCGGATCCGACATCGGCGGAGGGGACGCTGACGCTGGAGTACCACCAGTTCAGCTCTTCGCCCTCACTGGCCTGGGGACAGGGCTCCACCGATCCCATGAATCCGGAATACGGGGCGCTGAGCCTCTTCCGGGAGGCGGTGGAAGCCAGGACCGCGGCCCTGGGGAGCGACCGGAGAGTGGTGCTTGCCCTGGCTGCCGGAACCGCCACCCTGGGAGACGTGGCGGCGGGGGAGGCGACCGCGGCCCACGTCTCCGGGGGCTCCCTCAGCCCCGCCTGGGGCTTTCTGGTGAATTCCATCCCCTTCGGTCCCGACTTCTCCCAGATGGTGAGCTTCCTGTACGAGGCCGGGGGGCTGGAGCTCGTAAACCAGACCTTCCGGGACCGGGAGATGGACGTGATGGTCCTCCCCGTGGTGGGGAGCTCGGAACAGCTCGCCGGCTATTTCCGGAAGCCCCTGGGGGTCCCCTCCTGTGCGGAGGAGGACGAGGAGTGTCTGGCCCACGGGGAGGGGATCGGGATCTCCGGACTCTGCTCCGAGCCCTGGACCCTCCGCTACCTCCCTCCGGCAGAGACCATCCTGGACCGGGCCTGCCGCGAGCTGGGCGGCCCGCGCCAGATGAACTTCGTCCAGGCCATACCAGGAGGATCCGCCTTCCTCACCGCCGTGCAGCAGGGGGCCATCGACGGGTTCGAGTTCGCCACGCCCCTGGATGACTACGACGCGGCCCGGGGCGGCTTCTTCGCAAACGCTTCCGCCCCGGAGGGAAGCGACGGTCGGCATCTGGGCGAGATCGGGCTCCGCTACGTCCATCACCCGGGGTGGCACCAGCCCTTCTTCCTGGGATGGATGGCCATGAGTCGCTCCGGTTTCTGGGACCGATTGGACGAGGAGCAGCAGGCGGCCGTCCGGGCGGCGGGGCGGGAGGCGCTGGAGGAGAGCTTCCGGGCCGCCGATTCGGTCCAGTGCCACTACATGGAGCGGATGCTGGAGTCGACGCGGGGCGCCGTGCAACGCACCGAAGAGGGTGAGGCTCTCGAGGTGAGTGCGGAGCTCGTCCTCACTCGCTGGCACGAAGAGGACGTGGAGCTCCTCCGCTCGGTGGCGGTCCGGGTCATGGAGGAGGCGAGGGGGGGAGCCGATCCCACCCCGGAGGAGGCCGAGTATCGGCGGATCCTCTCGGCCCTCCTCGACCACCTGGGCCATGACTCCGTCCGGGAGATGACCGAGGGATGGTTCGGGGCGGACGGGTCTTCGCCCCTGGCGGAGTGCGTGGAGTGAGCCGGAGCCCGTGACTACCGCTCCACCGTCTGGCACCCATACTGGAGCCACTCCCAGAAGAGGTCGCAGCTTCCCTCCATCCGGTACTCCACGGCCCTCACTTCGGGCAAGAGGAAGAGGGTTCCATTGAGCTCCTGGAGGAGCAGGGTGCTTCCCGTGGAGCTGGATGCGCCGGGGATGACGGGCCGGAGGTCGTGAAAGTCCACCACGGCGTGCCCCGAAGGGAAGAGGGTCACCGATCGGAGCGAGGCCGCGGTGTCGTCCGAGAACCAAGACCCGATCCCGGAAGCCTCCTCCTCGGGCGTTGGTCCCCGGACCAACCATGTCAGCGCCGCCTCGAGCGCGGATGTCTCCTGCTCGATCGGGCGCCGCACCGGTGCGGGAGCCTCAGCTCGTGAAAAGACCACGGTGACCGAGTCCGACGATTCCTCGTAGGCAGGCTCACCGGACCGATCCCGGCACCCTCCGGTCAGAACGAAAAGAACGAGGAGGAGGACGAAGGGAAGGGGGCCGAGGTCGAGGGCGTGTGACATGACACCGCGGGCGTACCCTGCCCCTGTACGTGCGTTGCGCACCCCGTCCCCGAACCGCTCCTGCCAGATCGAGGCCCCCTCCCGCTACGAGGCGGGCCCGATGGCCGGACCGCCCCGGACCGCCACCAGGAGGTCGGTGGTGAGCTCGGCGCCTACCGAGAGGCCGCTCTGCAGCTCGGCCACGAAGACGTCCACCGCGCTTCGGACCTGCTCCCGGTAGGCGAGCGCCGCCTGCACGATGGAGCCCAAGTCGGTCGAGCCGCGCACGCTGGCCGAGAGGTCGGCCTCCGCGAAGGCCGCCTCGAGCCGCGATTCGATGGTGGTCCGAACCGTCAGGGGCACCTGGGAGGGGAGCCTGGCGAGGATCATCGAGGTCAACTCCTGCTCGACCCCCGCCTCCGCATCCGCGAGCGCCCGGGCCACGTCGGCCACGGAGGCGGAAGCCCTGACCTCGATGCGGGCCTCGGCCAGGGCGGCAGCCGCCGCGGATCGCTCGTTCGAATCATCCATGTCCGCCACGAGCTTCTGCCTGGCTGCCAGGTTCAGCTCCACCGCGTTGCGGGCAAGGTCGAGCCGCGCGTTCTCGTGGGCCACGGCCCCGGCCTGGTCCAGCCCGGTGGCGCCGGCGGAGGTGGCCAGCGAGATGTCCCCGCTGTTCGCGCCGCCCCGGGCGAAGGCCTCGAGGGCCGCGTCGATGAAGGCGTCCTGAGCCACGTCGGGCCGGGTTCCACCGTCCCTGCTTTCGGCGTGCTGGCGCGCGGCTTCGATCAGAGCGTCGAGCTGGGCGCCGCGGTCCGTCCCGGCTGCCGCGAAGACCTGTCCCTCGACTTTGGCCCCGGCCCGGTAGGCGTCGGCGACCGCCTGAATCGAGGTGGCGGAGGCTGCGACCTCCTCGGCCGTCGCCTGCTCCATCCGGATCAGGAGGGCGAGGCGGGCCGTATTGCGGATCTCCTCTGAGACGCCGGCAGCGGTGAGCCTAGAGTACACCAGGCCCTGGACCGTCGTCTCTCCGGTCACGGGCTCGGTGACCGTCGTGGCCCCGGCCTCGGTCTCACCGTGGACGAGGGCCCGACCGACCTCCGCACCGTTCGACCCCCGGGCGGAGACCACGAGACCGCCCCGGCCGGCGGGCACGCCTTCGATGGTGAAGCGGCCGTCGCTCTGAATCTCGGCCTCGGCGAGGACGTCGAGGGATCCGTCCGCGCTCACCGCCGCCACCGCCACGGAGGAGGCCTCGCCCGCCACCTGTCGGCTCGGCGTGGTGGCGAGGCCAAAGGCGGCTACAGGCGCCGACGCCGTCTGCTGGGCGCTCTCGACTGAGCCCGTCACGGTGGCCGTCTGCGCGTCGTCGCCCCCATTGCCGGGGCCGGTCAGGGTCTGGTCGTCACCGCACCCGACCAGGGCTACGAGCATCGTCCAGACGACGATCGTGCTGCGTCCTCTATTGAACATGTTGAACATGGCGAATCCACGGTTGTGGGATCGATCTGTCGGGGCCGATGCCCCGCTCCATCGTCGAAGTCCGGTCCGTGCGACCGGACGCCATGAGATGGGTGCACAGCCGGTGCCAGGGGAGCGAATCCAGGGGTCGATGGGCCGGTATTGCCTGTGAACAGGGGGCTTTCGGTCGATGGCGGTGTTATGCCGGCCGGCTCTCCGGAGGCCTCCGGATCCCTCCCCTCATGCACCATTTTCGGAGGGGCGTTTCTGCGCGGTGCACTATTTGAGGGCCGGGTTCGGCGCTTCAGGAGCCCACCTTCCCGCCACCTCGGCGAGCAAAGCCAGCTCGGGCGACGCCGACCCCTGGCTCCGGGCCACCCCCAGGAAACGGAGGGCGTCGAGGCCGCGGGTTGCGTCACGGGCGACCTCTTCCAGGTAGCCCGTGAACAGCTCGACGTCGCGCATCTCGGGCGAGGACAGGAACGTCCGGGCCCTGACCATGCCGGTGGAGAGCGCTTCCGAGCGCACCTCCAGCGTCTCCAGAAAGCCCGCGAGCTCCTCGACGCGAAAGGTGCGCAAGGTGTCCAGACCGCCGAAGCCGGCGCGCAGGAGCGCCCGCGTCAGAAGGTCTTGCGTCGAATCGTCCGCGAGCGTGTGGAGGAGGAGGTTCATTCGTGCCTGGAGCGCGACGCCGGCCAGCATCAGGGGCTGCAGCTCGAGCTCGCGGTGCATGCCGTGGAACCAGTCGGCGAGCATGCGGCACTGCTCGATCGCCATGACGCTGCCCATGGAGACGACCGCCTCTGCAAGCAGCACGTCCAGGCGCAGCTCGTCCCCGCCGGATGCGGCACGGATCGGCTCCCAGGCACGGCACAGGCAGAGAACCGAGAACAGGTCCGCCGTCGCTTCGCCGCGCAGCACGGAGGGAGATGCGTGCGACAGGGGAAGCTCCCCCGCTTCCACCCGCCCGAGGAGGTCGGTGAGCTTATCGCGGGCGTCGACCGTGAATCTCCGATCGATGACCGCCTCGATCACCTGCGAGATCCGCTCGGGAGAGAGCCCTTCGATGCGACGGAAGGTCCTGCCGAGCTCGCCCCCCACCGCATGCCCGATCTCGTGCCCCAACCCGAAGAACCACTCGACCAGGTAGCGCTCGTCGAGCGGCAAGTGCTCGAGGTCGTCGATCCGCGGCTCGACGAAAAAGAACCCGCCCTGAACCTGCCTCGAACGAGCCAGCGTCTGGAGCGCCTGATCCACGTACCCCCGCTGCAGGAGGAATTCCGCGATCATCCTGAGGGCAGCGCCCTCGAAGAGCTCCGATCGCAACTTGTCGTCCCAGCCGCCATCGATCGTGATCGTGCCCAGGTGCGCGCAGAGCTCCACCTGTCTCGAATGGAAGACGACCGTGAGCCTCTCGCCGCCGCGGAGGGCGAAGTGTCCCGGAATCCCTCCGTCCACCCAGAAGAGATCGATGCGCTGATCGCTCGCGCGTTCGGCAATCTCCACAAAGATCTTCAGCGGCGTCTCGACCTCGCGACCCATGGGGTCGATCGCGTCCGGCTCGCCCACCCTGGCCCTGATCGAGGCCTCGGTCACGAGCCGGTCGAAGTCAGTCACCGTCCGCGGGCCGCTCGGGTTCCAGCCGGTCCATCACCTGCTCGAACTCCTCGACCGAGATATTGCGGAATTCCAGGTCGCCGAGCTTCAAGTACGGGATCTTCCGCTGGCGGATGAGGAGCAGGAGCGCCGCGCCGAGGAAGGGGACCGCGTCGGAGGCGACCTGTGCCACGACCATCCAGGTATCCGGATCTCCGACCTGGGCCTCGACCTTGCGGGCCTGGAACTCGACGTTCGGCGTTCCCTCGGCGACGGACTGAAGCTCGGCGGCCCCGAGCTCATCAGTCTCGATGACAAGTGTGTGCATCGCTCCGCCTGGTGGCTGCGCATCGGACCGTGTGCGCTCGAGAGCGGGACGGGGCTCCAATTTCGGTATAGTGCGCCCGTTCCGGGAGCCGGACAAGCCTCGAGATCGAGCCCGGGAAGCTCACGTCCACCCCCGGTCCACCCGCTCGGCGCACCGGGGCGAGACGGACCGGCTACCTGCGCTGAACCTGACCGCTCCCGGGTTCGAAGGTGCTGCCGCCTCCGCCGCCCACGCCTCCGCCACCGCCGAAGCGCTGGGGCGGTTGGCGCCTCGAGTAACGCTGCACGAAGAATCCACGCCAGGGTCCGCCGCGGTCCGCCTCGAAGCCCAGACCTCCCCCCATCTTCCTCGACAGCTCGACCTCACCCGAAAAGTCGTTGGTCGGAGGGTGGTTCGGATCGTAGATGTAGAGCGTCGTGATGCCCGAAGCGTCCTCGGAGTACGCATAGCAGACTGCCTGGTGGTTTCCCTTCCCGAGACTCTTGAGGCTGCTGCTCCCGAGGAGGCCGAGGACGACCGGCTCCCCGTCGTCGATGGACTCCTTGGCCTTCGGAATCTCGTTGTGCAGGGTGCGCGACATCACTCGAGCATCGCCTCGCCCCGTCCAGCGGACGAATCGCAGGCCATCTCACCATTTCATGCTGTCGAGCTGTCGCGTGTAGAGGTAGTCGGCCAGGCGGTGTCCATCGGGGGGAACCGGAATGCGTGGTCGCTCGGCACGAAATTCGTGGAGGGCATGGTGGGACCTCCTGTCGCGGGGATTGTTGGGAGCGAAAAACGTAGTGGTCCGTGTGACTGTTCCGTGCTGGTATTATGTAAAGAACTACTTCCCGGGAATCAAGTGGTGGGGCGGGGGGGGCCCGCACCGAAGGATGGAAGGCGCACCCAAGGGTGAGGACGTCGTTGACATCCGACCACGGACCGACGTAGGATGCGGAATCCACCACAAGTTGCGCGCGCGAGGCTCGGCGTGAGGACGGTCTGCCGGCGCCCCGTCGCCGAGCCTCCGAGTGGGCGGTGGAGCTAGCCGGGGCGGAGCCGCGAAGTGGGCGGCGGAGCCGGCTGAAATCGAGTGCCCGAGCGATGCACCGTAGTGCAGCCGAATCCAGGAGGAGTCCGCCATGAGCCCGCAGCCCCTTCTCGGCCGTCTCGGCCCCCTTCGTGCCTCACTCGTTCTCGTCGGAGCCTTCGCGCTCGCCTCATGCGGAGACCTGAGGGAAGACCTCCCCACCGGCCTCCCACCCGAAGGGGTGGATCCCGCCCTCTCCGCGGGTCCGCAGGGGATCCCGATCCAGGAGTTCGGTCCGGCGATCCGGGCGGCGAACCGCCACACGGCCCGCCTCATGGCGAACCCGAACATCGTGGGCACCGGGGTCGGCCTGAATGAAGAGGGTGAGCCGGCGGTGCGGGTGTTCCTCCTCCACGACCGGGTGCGGGGCATTCCCTCTGAGCTGGACGGGGTCCCGGTGGCCGCGGAGGTGACGGGGCTCTTCGTCGTCGAGAGGGGAGACGTCGACCGCGAGGCCCGGGCTCGCCCCGCCCCCATCGGCTTCTCCGTAGGCCACCCCAACGTCACCGCGGGCACCCTGGGCGCCCGGGTCACCGACGGCACCAACGTCTACATCCTGAGCAACAACCACGTCCTGGCGAACAGCAACGAGGCCTCAATTGGGGACCCCACCCTCCAGCCCGGGTCCTTCGACGGCGGATCGGCTCCCGACGATGTCATCGGGACCCTCCACGATTTCCAGCCGATCAGCTTCAGCGGCAGCAACACGATGGACGCCGCGATTTCCATCGTGGGCCCCGACGCCGTGAGCGGTTCGACACCCTACGACGACGGTTACGGCTCGCCCAGCACGAACACCACCAGCGCCACCGTAGGCATGGGCGTGCAGAAGTACGGGCGAACCACCGGGCTCACTCTCGCCAGCGTGGAGGAGGTCAACGTCACGGTGAGCGTCTGCTTCGAGGCCCGGGGGCCCTTCATGTGTGCCAGGTCGGCCACCTTCGTGGACCAGTTCACGATCACTCCCGGAAGCTTCAGCGGTGGCGGGGACTCGGGCTCCCTGATCGTGACGCAGAACGGGAACCACCCGGTGGGGCTCCTCTTCGCCGGAAGCTCCACCCGAACCGTGGCGAACCCCATCAATGTGGTCCTCGAGCGCTTCGGAGTCACGATCGACCCCACGGTCCCGGATGTTTCCGAGCCCACCGACCCGGGCGAGGACCCGGACGACACGGATCCGACGGATCCCACGCCGGACGAACCGGGGGACGGTGAGCTCTCCGTCGACCAGTTCACTGTCAGCACACGCACAACGGGCCCCTGGCGCCGAGCCGATGCCACCTGGAGCGTCTCCCACACCGGGGGCGGACTCGAGAGCGTGACTACCGAGCTCCTGGGAGGCGGCACCGTGCTCGATTCCCAGACGTCGTCGGTGAGCGGCTCCAACTCATCCGGAGAGCACACCCTCCGGTCCCGAAGCACCCCGGACACGGTCCGCCTCATCGTCATCCCCGTGGACGGAGAGGAGCTCGTTGAAGAGCATCCGGTCTCCTTCTGACGGACCAACCGGGAGGGGGCCGCACAGCAGGCGGTGGGCCCGGGCCGGTGCGGGCCCGAGTCTCCTGCTCGCCTGCGTCGCCACCGCCTGCGGTGTGAACCGATCCGAGCCCCCGGAGGAGGAGATGGCCGAACCCACCATCGAGGAGGTCCAGGAGCGCTACACGACGGAATGGATGGCCCTGGCCGGCGTGGTGGGCACGGGCATCGGCGCGTGCGACGGGGAGCCCTGTATCCGAGTCTTCCTCGCCCGTCCCTCCCCGGAGGCCGAGGAGAGGATCCCACCGGAAGTCGAGGGCTATCGGGTGGAGCTGGAGGTAACGGGTGAGTTCCGGCCCCGGTCCCCTCCGGACCCCCCGGATTGACCCCTCCCCAGAGCCTCAGCCCTGAGTAGTACGTCCGGGCAATCATTGCGTCCCAGCGATTCCAGGGTTATGTCTCAAAAAACCCTGGACAAGCCACCCGCCCGTTGGCCCCGGATCGAGGAGCGCGTACGTCATGCCAATACCTCGCCCCATCTTTGCCACCCTCACCCTGGTCGTTCTGCCTTTTCTCGGCCTGGATTCACTCTCCGCCCAGCAGGGTCCACCCTTCGATCCGCCGGGTCCGCCCCCGCTTCCGCCGGGTCTGCACGACCGGACGTTGCCGCCGGGTAAACCCTTCGACGGAGGCGACTTCGAGCCCCCGGGCCGGAGGGGCAACTTCCAGCCCCCGGGATGGGGAGGCGGGGGCCCTTCGGGACTGAGCTTCCAGGCGCAGGTGAACGCGGCTGCGGACGCCGTTGTCCAAGGGCTGAACGCCGGAAGCTTCGAGCCGGGCTCGGAGTCGGCGGCGGATGCGGCGAGGGCGATAGTCCGTAATCTGGACGCCGTCCCGGCCGACCCGCAGGGACTCGCGCGGGCGGTGACGGCCTTCAACGAGCTGGTGCTCGAGAGCTCGGATACCTTCCTGCAGGAGCCCCCGAGCGAGTTCCTGGCCATGCACGAGATCCTGGTCGAACTGGTCACGTATGCGGAGACGTCGCGCTCCCCTGTCGTGGAGGGCGAGTCCGGACCCGATCCTCTCCGGGCGGGCTATCTTGTGGACGTTCCGGAGTGGACGGCCTTCGAAGCGACTGCTTCGTACTGGACCCATCCCGGGATGGGGGCGAGCAACCCGAGTGGATACGGCGCTGAGTTCGGGACCGTTTGGGTCGGAGCCAGCTACCAGCCCCGGGCCCGCCACTCCAATGGGCAGACCGGGGCTGCGGCCTTCGGCCTCGGCCTTGGCGACGCCCAGCGCTACGCGGGGCTCCAGATCGGGGTGAACTCCTTCAGCACGGTAAGCAGCGGGTTCTTCCGCCGCACCGCGGTGGATCTGCACCTGCACCGGATGTTGCCGGGCGATATCGGGGTGGCGGTGGGCTGGGAGAGCGCCCTCACCTTCGGGACGGGCGACGTGACGAGGGACAGCGG
>SLCK01000066.1 GCA_007125845.1 Gemmatimonadota bacterium | reverse complement strand
GCCTTTCATGTGGTGGCGACGGGGGAGGTGGACGGGTACTACGGGGCATTCCGGGAGGATCCAGTGGGCCATCTTGCCCGCTGTCTCGCGGAAGGATTCACGGTTCGGGGAGACGGCCGTGCGGGGTCGAGCGGCCACCTGCCGGCAACCGCGTTCGTCGCCTACGTTCAGAACCATGACCAGGTTGGGAACCGCGCCTTTGGAGAGCGAATTTCCGAGCTCGTGGAGCTGAGGGTCTCCGAGGCCCTCATGTCGATTCTTCTCCTGGCTCCAAGCCCCCCTCTGATCTTCATGGGAGAGGAATGGGCTGCTCCCGAGCCCTTTCTCTTCTTCTGCGACTTCAGGGACGAATTGGCCGAGTCCGTGCGGGAAGGCCGGCGGCGCGAATTCGCCCGCTTCGAGGCGTTCCGCGACAACGGGGCCCGGTATCGCATTCCGGATCCCAATGAAGAGGAGACGTTCCTGCGCTCGGTGCTGGATTGGGACCGGGCGACCTCCGAGCCCCATGGCAGCCACCTCGCCCTTTCGCGTCGACTGCTGGAGCTACGCCGCCGCGAAGTGGTGCCCAGGCTCCGAGGCCTCGAGGGGGGAAGGGCCGAGTGGCGTCGCCTGGGTCACGCCGGGCTCCAGGTAGGATGGAGGCTCGGAGATCGTTCGACGCTCACGCTCATGGCGAATCTGGCGGACGAGGTCTTGAAGATTGGGGAGCTGGCCGGCGACAATGTCCGGCTGCCGAGAGGACAGTGCTTGCACCAGACGCCCCAGGGCATCGAAGAGGAGCTTGCAGGAGGCGAACTGCCGGCCTGGTCCACGGCCTGGTTCCTGTGCAACCCATGATCGGTCTCCAGCCGTACCTGCCAGCGGTCCCCCCGCGATCCCCGACGTCGTGGTGCTTCCGACGGCAGTGCCCGTATCTTTGCAACAGCCATTTGGAGAGGGCCTACGTCACAACGAGGATCGACCAATGACGACTGTTCCCATTGCGGGCTACGTCCGCGAAATGCTCCTTCGCGACCTTTCAGCTCTCGAAAGGGAGCTGGAGCGCTATCCGTCGGAGTCGTCCGTGTGGGCCGTGCCTCCCGGAGTGACGAACTCAGCCGGGACGCTCGCCCTGCACGCGGCGGGCAACCTCCTCCACTACGTCGGCGCGCTCCTTGGAAAAACGGGCTACGTCAGAGACCGCGATTCGGAGTTCTCGGCCCGAGAGCTCCGGAGAAGCGAGTTGACGGAACGGCTTCACGAGGCCGCGGGCGTCGTGGACGGAGTCCTCTCAGGCCTCTCCAGTGAGCGACTCGAAGAGCCCTTCCCGGAGCCCCCAGAGGCCCTTCGAGGTAGATCCACGGCAGTCGTCCTCGTCCACCTGGCCACCCACCTCTCCTATCATCTGGGGCAGGTGAACTACCACCGGAGGATCGGGAGCGCGGACGGGGGGCGTTGACCGCGTTGCAGCCCCGAACGCTGCGGCCTTCTATCCCTCGTAGCGGAAGGAAACCTTCACCCGGGCCCGGTAGCGGACGACCTTTCCTTCTTCGAGCTGCATGTCAAGCTTGCCCACCTCCGCGATACGGAGGTTCCGCAGGTTCTCGGAGGCTTTGTTGACGGCGGCTTCAGCGGCCTTTTCCCACGATTCGGTGCTGGTTCCAACGAGCTCGATGATCTTGTAGACGCTCTCGGCCATGAGGGTGCTCCCAGAGGGATGGAGGGTCAGAGGGGGCCGCTCGGGGCGGCCGGATGCGTGCAGAGTGGCGATATGGAGCGCCGGGAGCAAGTGACGGCGGGCGGACGAGGGGGCTTTGCGCGTCGAATGTGCCGATGTCACGTTGGGTTCGAATTCTTCGTCCCATCCACTCCGACTCCAGCGGTTCCTCCATGAACGTGACCGATGCCGTCCGCCGCCGTCGCTCGATCAAGACCTTCACCGACCGATCCCTCGAGCGTGAAGAGCTGGAAGAACTCCTCGAGCTCGTCGTCCTCGCGCCGAACCACCGGATGACCGAACCCTGGCGCTTCGTCGTGCTCGGGCCGGAGGCGAAGCGGCGATGGGGAGAGATCAAAGGGGAGACCCGGGCCGGCCGTGTGGACGACGTGCAGGCGGCGGAGCTGGTGCGCCGGAAGACGATCGAGTCGATGTCGTCCCTCCCCGGACTCGTTGCCGTCGTCCAGCTCCTGGCCGACGATCCCGAGATCCGGGAGGAGGACTACGCCACCGTCTACATGGGCATCCAGAATCTTCTGCTCGCCGCGGTCGAACGGGGGCTCGGCACCCACGTGAAGACGGGGGCGGAGCTGGAAGGGGCGGCTCTCAGGTCAGCGCTGGGCGTAGCGGAGGGAGAGCGGGTCGTGGCCCTCGTCCAGATCGGGGAGCCTGCCGAGCTCCCGGCGGAGAAGCCTCGAGCGCCGGCGGCGGCGCGGACCAACTGGCTTCCCTGAGGGGCGCCCCCGGTTCCTGGGGACCTCCGGGCCTCAGATCCTCTTTCGCCCGATCAGGCTGATGAGTCGCGAGAGCCCGATCACGGGCAGCATGCCGGTGCCGATGATGAGGAGTGCGGGAAGGGCGGATCGGGCGACCTGCTCGTCCATCGCCAGCTGAAAGGCCCGGGTGGCGAGGGTGTCGAAGTCGAAGGGTCGCAAGATCAGTGTGAGCGGGAGCTCCTTGAGCACGTCGACGAAAACGAGGAGTCCCGCCGAGATCAGCGTCCCGCGGAGGAGAGGGATGTCGACCTTGACCAGGGTCTTCAGGGGCGGGGCGCCCAGCGAGCGAGACGTTTCGTCCAGGTTCCCGCAGGTGCGCTCGAAGCCGGACTCCACGGGATTCAGCGAGACCGCGAGGAAGCGAACCACGTAGGCGAAGACGAGAGCAGTCACGGTTCCGGTGAGGATCAGCCCCGGTGAGAAGCCCATGGTGGTCTGGAGCAGCCGGGAAGCCTGGCGGTCGAGCCAGATGAAGGGCACCAGGACTCCGACCGCGATCACGGCTCCCGGGATCGAATAGCCGAGAGAGGAGGCCCTGGCCGCGAGCTTGAGGAAGGGAGTGGGCGAGAGTCGGACCGAATAGACGATCAGCAGGCCCACGAAGACGGTGAGAAGAGCGGCGACCAGGGCCAACCCGAATGAATTGGCGGCCAGCCCCAGAAACCGGAGATCGACGGCCTCGGGAGCTACCTGCACGGCCCAGGCTCCGAGCTGGAGCACCGGGAGGAGGAATCCGAAAAAGACCGGGAGCGCGCAGGCGGTGAAAGCGGCCCAGCGTCGTCCTCCCGAGAGCTCGAAACGGACCACCGGACGGGAGCCTCGGGGACCGTCGTCGAATCGGGCCCTCCCGCGCTGCGCGCGCTCCATGAGAATCAGGACGAAGACGAAGAGGAGGAGGCATCCGGAGAGGCGGATGGCGGCAGGACCGTCGCCGAGGGAGAACCAGGCTCGGAAGATCCCGGTCGTAAACGTGCTCACTCCGAAGTAGGTGACGGCGCCGTACTCGTTAAGGACCTCCATCAGCACGAGCGTGACTCCGGCCACGACGCCCGGTCTGGCCATCGGTAGGGCGACGCGGAAAAAGGTGGCCCAGGGAGACTTTCCCAGGATCCGGGAGGTCTCGAGGACCCCCCCGGACTGCTTGAGGAAGGAGGTCCGCGTGATGAGGTACACATACGGATAGAGCACGAGGGCCATCATGAGGCCGGCACCCGGAAGCGACATCAAGGCACTTCGGAGGCCGGCGGTGGTGGCCGGGTCGAAGACGACCTGGAGCGCACCCTGTACGGGGCCAGCGTGGGCGAAAAGCTCGGCGTAGGTGTACGCCATGATGTATGTGGGCACGGAGAGAGGGAGGATCAGAGCCCACTCGAAGATCTTGCGGCCCGGGAAGTCGCACGTGGTCACGAGCCAGGCGGTGGTCACGCCCACGAGGAGCGTTGCGAGGCCGACGCCGAGCACCAGGAGGGCGGAGTTCCGGAGGTAGTCCCAGAGGACCGTGGAGGCGAGGTGCTCCCAGGTTGCGCTGGATTCTCCGAAGACTCCAATGAAGATCGAGACTAGAGGGAGGAGGACGAGCGCGACCGCCACGAGGGTGGCCACGGTCCAGGGAGTGAAGAAGGGACGCCCCCGTGGACGGTACCTCTCCCAGCCCCGTTGCACCCGGCGCCCCAGACCCGCGACGCGGGCTCCTACCGCCATCCGACCCGGTCGAAGATGATCACCGCGTCGTTGTTCAGCTCACCCAGTCGCTCGAGGTTCAGGGTGTCGGCGCGGAAGTCACCCCATTCTTCGAGCGTCGCCGCCCAGGGAATGTCTTCCCGGACCGGATATTCGAAGTTGGCCTCGGCGAAGGCGCGCTGCGCCTCTTCGCCGACCATGAATTCGAGCAGTACAATGGCGTTTTCCGGATTCGGGGCATGGGCGGTGACACCGGCCCCGCTCACATTGATGTGGGTACCGCGCCCGCTCTGGTTCGGGAAGACGATCCCGATGTTTTCGGCGAGCTCCCGGGTGGCCTCGTCCTCTTCGTTGAGCAGCCGGCCTATGTAGTAGGTGTTCACGATTGCCACGTCACCCACCCCGGCCACGACGTCACGAATCTGGTCCGTGTCGTTGCCCCTGGGCGGGCGGGCGAGGTTTGCGAGTACCCCTTCCGCCCACTCCGCTGCTCCGTCAGGGCCATGGGCGGCTACGATCGATGCGAGCAGGGAGACATTGTAGATGTTCTCCGAGCTCCGGGTCAGGATTCGCCCCTCCCACTCCGGATCGGTGAGCGATTCGTAATTCGCGAGCCCTGCGGGATCCACGCGGTCGCGGGCGTAGGCCAGGATGCGGGCCCGCTGGGTGAGACCGAACCAGTATCCCTCCGGGTCTCTGAGGTGGGCTGGGATCACCTCCCGGAGGACCTCGGAGTCGACCGGGCGGAGGAGTCCGCGATCCTTCGCCCGATGCAGGCGTCCGGCGTCCACGGTGATCAGGACGTCGGCGGGCGAGGCGTCGCCTTCCCGCTCCAACCTTGCGATGAGCTCGTCCGCGGAGGCACTGACCACCCGCACGGCGATACCGGTGGATTCGGTGAATCGGTCGAAGAGAATCTGGTCGGTGTCGTAGTGGCGGTGGCTGTACACGTTCACGACCGGCCCGCCAGCGTCACCGCAGGCAGCCACGACGAGCGGCATGAAGAGAGATGCGGCGAGGGCGAGGCGGACCCGACGGATGAGGATGTCCATGGGCGGGTACCTTCCTGGGGTTGTGGCTTGGTTCAACGCTAAACTGAGATTGAGAACCAATCTCAGTTTCTGCCTGGATAGAGTCAACCGGCCTCCGAATCCTGGGCGGGGCGAGCGCCCGGCCCCGTCTACCCGAGCGTCAACGGCACGGCCGCCCCATTGACGGTCCCGGCATCCTCCGAGACGAGAAACGCGATGACGGCCCCGATCTCCCGGGGATGTATCCACGTGGACGTGTCCGCGTCGGGCATCGCCTCCCGATTCGGGGCGGTGTCGATGATCGAGGGCAGGACGGCATTCACTGTGATGCCGTGTGCGACTCCTTCCCGGAAAAGGGTCTGCGTCAGGTTCAGAACGGCGGCTTTGGCCGCACCGTATGCGGACAGACCCTCCTGACCCCTATCGAGGGCGGGGAAGGCCGAGACGTTCACAATGCGGCCCCAGCGCCCCTCCTTCATTCCCGGGAAGGCCGCGCGTGAGGAGAGGAATGCGGTCGTGGCGTTCATCTGCCAGAGCTTGGTCCAGGTATCGGGATCGGTTTCCTCGATCGGTGCCATCGCGAACCCGCCCGCGAGGTTGAGCAGGATCTCCGCGTGACGACCTTCCTCCTCACGAACGGTCTCAAAGAGAGCGGAGACCACCTTCGGGTCGGTGAGGTCGCCGTTGGCGTGGAATCGGACCCGGTCCGATCGCGGACCCAGGAACTCCTGCAGCTCAGCGCGCTCGCGCTCGTCGAAGATGGGTACGTGGAGGTGGTGGGACTCTCTCAGAAGACGGTCGACGACATGTCGTCCCAATTGCCCCGCCCCTCCGGTCACCAACGCCACTCGTCCTTGGTGTGCCTTGGTCATGCGGTCTCCAGTCAGGGCGCAAATGTTTCCGGCGATCGGGCCGGACACGAGGACCTACCCGGCGAGAAGTCCGGGGTGCCGAAAGGGGCTCGGACGTGCTGCGCGAGCCTTGCCTCACCGGCGGGAAGCTGACTACCTTCGAAGGCTCTTGCCGGACAGGTGGAACCCGGCGCCTGCGGAGGGTGCCTTCAACCGTTTCCTCAAGCCAGACTATATGTTCATGAGTGACTTTCAGTCGGTCCGAGTTCCTGAAGATGGAGAACGCATCACGGTCGAGGACGGATCCCTCGAAGTTCCCGATCGCCCGATCATTCCCTTCATCGAGGGCGATGGGATCGGTCCCGACATCTGGAAGGCGACGCAGGCCGTGGTGGACGCCGCGGTTGAAAAGGCCTACGGGCAGGACCGGTCGATCAAGTGGACGCCGATTCCCGCGGGGGAAGAGAGCTTTGAAGCCACGGGAGAATGGCTTCCCGAGGAGAGCTTCCAGGCTCTTCGCGAGTTCAAGGTAGGCATCAAGGGACCGCTCACGACCCCCGTCGGAGGTGGCATCAGGTCGCTCAACGTGACCCTGCGGAAGGTCCTCGATCTCTATTCCTGCATCCGGCCCGTGCGCTGGATCAAGGGTGTCCCTTCCCCGATGCGGGAGCCAGAGAAGCTCGACGTCGTCATCTTCCGGGAGAACACGGAGGACGTGTACGCCGGGATCGAATGGGAGTCCGGATCGCCTGAAGCCGAAAAGGTACGCAAGTTCCTCGTCGAGGAGATGGGCGAGACGGTGCGGGAGAAGAGCGGAATCGGGATCAAGCCGATCTCGCCTTTCGGCACCAAGCGGCATGTGGGTGCCGCGATTCAGTATGCCCTGGATCGGAACCGCTCGAAGGTGACGCTCGTCCACAAGGGCAACATCATGAAGTTCACGGAGGGCGCTTTCTCGGACTGGGGCTACGAGGTCGCCAGGGAGCGATTCCCGGATCGCACCCTTCCCGAGTCGAAGGTCTGGGAAGGAGAGGACCCTGCGGGCCGGGTGGTGATCGGAGATCGAATCGCCGATGCGATGTTCCAGCAGGTTTTGTTGCGTCCCGACGAGTATGACATCCTCGCCACGCCGAACCTCAACGGGGACTATCTTTCCGACGCGTGCGCCGCTCAGGTGGGCGGGCTCGGGATGGCTCCGGGCGCCAATGTCGGGGCCGAGATCGCCCTCTTCGAGGCCACCCACGGCACCGCACCCAAGTACGCCGGCAAGAACGTGGTGAACCCGGGATCCCTCATCCTCTCCGCCGTCATGATGCTCGAACACCTGGGTTGGGACGAGGCCGCCCGCAGCATCGATCGGGGCCTCGAAGGCGCGATCGCACAGAAGACGGTGACCTACGATCTCGAAAGACAGATGGAAGGCGCCACCAAGGTCTCTACCTCGGAGTTCGGGGAGCAGATCATCCGGAACATGTGAGGCCTGAGGGGCGCAGGATCGTCGTTATCCCATTTCGGACACCCGGTCGCGGACGCCACTCATGAAGGTAGGATTGGTTCGGGAGGATCTCCTCTCCCACGAAACGCCTCTCTTGGTCATTCCAGTTTTCGAAGGGGACAAGGAGCTGACGGGTCCAGCGTCCCGAGTGGACGAGCTTCTGGGCGGATCCTTCGCGCGAGCGCGGAAGGAAGGTGACTTCAGGGGGAAGGAGGACGACTTCTCCCTTTTCTATCCTCCCGACGGGGAGGGCGGACCCGAGCGAATCGCCTTTGTTGGTGCGGGCTCCCGCGACGAGGCCGACGCGGAAGCGGCTCGAAAGGTGGTCGCGCGCGCCGTGCGGCGGGCTGAATCGCTCTCCGTCGTCGTTCTTACCGTCCACCTCGCCATTGAGGACTTCGGCGGCCCGGAGCGCACCGTTCAAGCCGCGGCGGAGGGCGGGGTCCTCGCGGGGTGGGACTTCCGGGAGCTCAAGTCCGGTCAGGAGAATGGTTCGAACGGTGACATGGGTGGCCGACGCATCTCCCGGAGGCAGGCTTCCCAACCTCCGCCCGGAGAGCCCCCGTCGCCGGTGGTCGAAGAGCTCCGACTCCACCTCGATGGAGGGGGAGAAGACGTGGAGCGGGCACTGGAAGTGGGGGTCGCCTTCGCGGAGGGTGAGAACCTGGCGCGAGCGCTGCAGTGGAGACCAGGCAACGTGGCTACCCCGGCACACCTGGCGAGTGTGGCCCTCTCGCTGGCCGATGAGCACGGGTTCACTTCGCGCATCCTGGGACCCGGAGAGATGCAGGAGGAGGGAATGGGTGCGCTCCTCTCGGTTGCGGCCGGTTCGGAGCAGGAGCCGCGCCTCATTGTCCTCGAGCACCGAGGCGGTGAGGAGGACCAGGCCCCGCTCGCGCTGGTGGGGAAGGGACTGACCTTCGATTCGGGGGGGATCTCGATCAAACCGTCGCAGGGCATGGAGGACATGAAGTACGACATGTCCGGAGGCGCCGCCGTGCTCGGAGCGATGCAGGCGATCGGCGCGCTCGGGCTTCCCATCAACGTGGTGGGCGTGGTTCCCGCTTCGGAGAACCTCCTTTCGGGAAAGGCGACGAAACCGGGCGATGTGATCCGCACGCGCGCTGGAACGACTGTGGAGGTGATCAACACCGACGCGGAGGGACGCCTCATCCTGGCTGACGCCCTCTCGTACGTCGTAGACCGCTTCCGTCCGCAGGCCGTTCTCGACTGCGCTACGCTCACGGGGGCTGTGGTCATGGCCCTCGGACACCACGCCGCGGCGGTCCTTGGCAACGACGACGGATTGATCGACGAGGTGAGGACCGCGGGAGAGCTCGCCGGGGAGAATTGCTGGCCTCTGCCCCTCTGGAAGCCCTACCGGAAACAGCTCGAGAGCACAGTGGCGGATATGAAGAACGTGGGAGGGCGCCCCGCAGGCACGATCACCGCCGCCTGGTTCCTCTCGGAGTTCGTGGGCGAGACCCGTTGGGCCCATCTGGACATCGCGGGTACGGCCTACGGAGACGCCAGGGCCCCTTACCATCGCAAGGGAGGCTTCGGCTTTCCGACTCGATTGCTGCTCGAATGGGTGCGGAGCCGCATTTCGTGACTCCGCAGGGCGGACGGCTGCTCACCCTCGTCGTCCTGCTCTCATGTGGCGGGATCAATCCGGCTTCGGCGTCCGTGGCCGCGAGCGCCTCATCCGGTCCCTGGGCGCTCCAGGACGTTCCCTCCGGGGATCCCCCTCCTCCAACGCAGCCCGGGACGCCGGTGCCGACTCCGGGGCCGGACACGATCCCGGCCGCAGACACCCTTCCTTCGCCCGAGCTCATCGAGGAGATTCCGCCGGGTTTGATCCTGCCCGACACTCTCCTCCCCGAGGAGCTCCAGTCGGACCGGGCGGCGGAGGCGCTCCTTGCGGCGGATGAGATGACGGAGATCCGAAATCTCCCGCAGGTGCCCACGCACGTCCCGGATCGGTGGGGCACCGGCGTATGGGAGTGGGACCGCGAAGGGCTTCTGGGCACCCGAGCGATCACCCTCGTGGAGCTCGTCGAGCAGCTTCCGGGGGTGCTGTCGCTTCGGGGAGGGGACTATGGTCAACCTACAGCCGTCACCTCGGCCGGACTGGATCCCGGTCGAATTCGCGTGTTTCTGGACGGAGTGGAGCTGCCTCCCCTGGACGGAGGGGTCGTGGACCTCTCGCGGATCGGCCTCGCGGGTCTCGACCGAGTCCGGGTCGAGAGGCGGCCCTCCGAGCTCCGGATTGAGCTGACGCCCCTGCAGATTGCGGATCCCCGCCCCTATTCCCTGCTCGAGGTGGGAACCGGGGACCTGAATACCAACCTCTTCCGTGGCACCTTCGCGCACCCGTCGGCGCTCGGAGGAACCATCGTCGTCGCCCTGGACCGGGTCGACACCCAGGGGACCGGACGGATCGAGCCGGGCGCGTCCTTTGGAGGTCAGCTCCGCTATTCGCTCTTCCAGGGGGAGCGTGGCGGGATGGCGTTCGACTTCCGGCGCATGACCTCCCGGCGCCCGACGGAGGTCTGGCTGCCGAGGGATGTGGCCCGGACGGACTGGGGGCTGCGTGCCCGGTATGAGCTGGCGCCCGGGCTGATCGCCGGAGGTTACGTCCACAGATCGTCCCTGGGGCTGGAAGACGGCGAGGTGGACCCGGGTGCGCAGGTGAATCTGGATCCCAGGAGCCAGGCCGGGCTAAGGGTGGCCTATGAAGGCGGGGCGATCTGGGCGGAAGGCGAGCTTCGCCGGAGTTGGGGCGAGGGCTGGCCGGCCTGGAAACAGGCGCTGCAGGGTGGAGCGAACGTACCGGGCATCGGAGGGGTGTCGGCCACCATTGAACGGGAGGGGTGGGAAGACGAGGGAGCCTTGGCTCTGCACACCCGCGCCTGGACGGAACCAAGGTTCGGGTTCTCCGTCTACGGCGAGCTCGACGACGGACGTCGGGGCGTGCCCTTTCGCGTCCTGCCCGGCATGGATGGGGAAGGAAGGGGCGCTTCCCCCTCCTTCACGGAGCGGAGGGGAACGAGGATAGGACTCGAGTTCGAGCGAGGCCGACTCTTCGCGGCGGCGGCCCGGCTGTCCGTGAGTGCGGACTCCCTCCATCCGCTGGGCATCGACGTGGATCGGGAGGGGATCGTCAGCGATGGAGGGGAGCGGGCGGGGCTGGAGCTTTCCGGCCGGATCCCCTTCGACCTCTTGCTTCCGGGCCTTGGGGTCGAAGGCATGGTTCAGCTGTGGGAGCGAAGCGACGATTGGCGCTACCACCCTTCGGAGAGCTACGAGGCCCGACTCAGATACCATGACATCTTCTTCGATACCGAAAACCTGGAGGTCTGGTTCGATGTGGGAGTGCGAGGCCGCGAACGGATGCGACTCCCGTTCGAGGACACGGCGGCGGCAGGCACTCTCGTGCAAGTCCCTTCGCTTCAGAATTGGTTCGGCCGACTGCAGATCCGAGTCGTGTCCGTGAGGGTCTTTCTCCTCTGGGACAACTTCACGTTGCGGGACACGAACCAGGACTTCCCGGGGCGCCTGCTTCCGCACACCCGAGCCATGTACGGGGTGCGCTGGACCTTGTGGAACTAGTCCCCGTACTCTGCTATCCTTAGTGACTCTATGACCATCGTCCCGATTCGGAGCATGACCGGATACGGAGAGGCCGAGCGGGAGATCCCGTCCGGCCGGCTCCGGGTCGAGGTGCGCACGGTGAATCACCGGCACCTCAACGTCCAGATGCGGGTGCCTACGGGGCTGGAGCGTTTCCAGACCGGGCTGGAGCGGGCCTTGAAGGAAAGTTTCGCGCGCGGTCACGTGAGAGTCACGTTCGGCTTGGCAATGGACGCGGCGGCGAGGCCCCCGGTCACCATCTCCGTCGATCTGGAGAGGGCCCGGGGGTATGTGAACGCCCTCCGCACGCTTCGCGAGGAGCTGGATCTGGAGGGCAGGATCGATATGGGTACCCTCGCATGGTTGCCCAACCTGTTTCGGGAGACCGAGGCGGAAGAGCCGAGTCCCGGTCCCGAGGAGGTCGTGCTCGAGGAGGTGCTTCGGGACGCCGTTGACCAGGTGCTCGAATCGCGGGAGACGGAGGGAATGCGGCTGGCGGACGACCTCTCGGAACGGGTCAACGAGATGGAGCGGATCGTCCTTGCGATCGACGCCCGGGCGCCCCAACGGCTCGTCGAGGAAAGAGATCGCCTGCGCGAGGCGATCCGGGAGCTCCTCGATGACTCGATACCGGTCGATCGAGAGCGCATCGCTCGTGAGGTGGCGCACCTCGCAGAACGATGGGACATTCACGAAGAGCTGGTTCGTCTCAGGGCGCACCTCGACATGTTTCGTGAAACGCTGGGGAAGGGATCGGAGACCGGGGTGGGCAAGCGACTCGGGTTCATCGCACAAGAAGTTCTGAGAGAGATCAACACGATCGGATCCAAAGCCAACGATGCCGTGATCTCGGCCAGGGTTCTCGAGCTCAAGGAAGAGGTGGAACGAGTGCGGGAACAGGTGGAGAACGTGGAATGATCACCGGCCTTCCGTTTCGCCCCTCGCCCCTTGTTCTCGCAGCGCCCAGCGGCACCGGCAAGACGACGATCGCCCATGCGCTGGTGGAGCGCTTCCACAATTTCGTCTTCTCCGTGTCCGCCACGACGCGGAGGGCCAGAGAGGGTGAACGCGACGGCGTGGATTACGACTTCGTGTCGCGTGAGACCTTCGAGGGTATGATGGCCGAGGGAGCCCTCGTGGAGTGGGCGGAGGTTCACGGAAACCTCTACGGCACTCCTCGGGTCAATCTGGAACGTGCGGGGGAACGCGGTGAGTACGCGATCCTGGACATCGATGTGCAGGGCGCGCGCCAGATCAAGGAGCGAGTGCCCGAGGCCGTTCTCATCTTCGTCTTTCCTCCTTCCGCCGAGCACCTCTGGGCTCGCCTGACGCAGCGCGGAACCGAGGACCTGGATGAGGTGCGGCGGCGCTTGCTCGCCGCGAGGGGGGAGTTGGAGGACGCGGTGCAATTCGATTATATCGTGGTGAACGACGATCTCGAGCGGGCGATCGCCCGGGTCCGTACAATCGTAGAAGCGGAGAGTCACAAACCGGGGCGAGCGTTGGACTTTCCCGGAGAAGTGGACCGGATTCGGTCTGAGATCGACCGCGTCGTCGCTCGCGACCGGGTCCACAGGACCGCCGGAGGATGAACGGCGTCGCCGTTCGATAGGACATCGACCATCGCACCGGTGAAGAGATCTTCGCCGGTGCCCAGAAGCGAGGAGCGAGGCTGGTGCGAGTATTCACCCCGCATGACGTGGCAGAGAGCACGGGAAGCAAGTATCTGGGCGTGCTGGTCGCCTCGAAGTACGCAAGGGAGCTCAACTCCCTTCCCAGAGACCTGAAGCCGATCGGGGAGGAGGAGAAGCTCACCACGCGTTCCCTCGACGCATTGATTTCCGGGCAGATCGAGTTCAGGCTCGTGGGGCGCCGCCGGGTCGGAGAGTAGGGCCGTGGCGGATCGCCCCCTGACCCCCCGGCCACCGTGGGAAGGCCGCCGGGTGGTGCTCGGGGTGACCGGTGGAATTGCGGCGTACAAGGCCGTTCAGGTGGCCCGGGACCTGACCCGCCTGGGGGCGCGGGTGGATACGGTGTTGACGGAGTCCGTCCGCGCCTTCGTCGCCCCGCTCTCCTTCGAAGGAGTCACTGGACGCGAGGCGCACACCGAGCTCCTTGCGGGAGAAGGACGGGCTCTGCACATCGGGCTTGGCCAGGAGGCCGACCTGATTCTGGTCGCGCCCGCGACCGCGGACTTCGTCGCTCGGGCTGCGCAGGGACGATCCGACGACCTCCTTGGGACCACCCTGCTGGTCACCCGTGCCCCGGTGCTTCTCGCTCCGGCGATGAATGATCGGATGTACGGGCATACCCAGTCTCAGCGAAACCTCGAGCACTGCAGGGACGTGCTGGGCTACCGCCTTGCGGGACCGGGCGTGGGTCCTCTCGCCGCAGGCGAGGGTGCCGGGCCCGGCAGGATGTTGGAGCCGGAGGCCCTCGTGGATCACGCCGGACGGATTCTCGGAGCCGATTCGCGCCTGGAAGGCCGGCGGATCCTGGTGACCGCCGGACCGACCTGGGAACCGCTGGATCCGGTGCGTTACCTCGGAAACCGGTCTTCCGGTCGGATGGGCTTTGCACTGGCCCGGGAGGCATGGTTGCGGGGTGGAGACGTCGTCCTGGTTGCGGGTCCGTCCGAGCTTCCCGATCCCGTCGGCGTGCGGACGGTGCGGATTCGCACGGCCCGGGAGATGTTCAGGGAAGTGGAAGCGCACATTCCGGAGGCGGACGTCACGATTTTCGCCGCCGCAGTCTCGGACTTCCGCCCCAGGGAGGTTCGTTCACAGAAGACGAAGAAGGGCCCCGGGGTCAGTGGCCCCGGGCCAATCGAGTTGATCGAGAACCCCGACATCGCCCTCGAGACCGTGGGGCTGAAGCGCGATGGCGCCGTCGTAGTCGGCTTTGCGCTCGAGACCGAGAAGCTCAGGGAACGGGCTCTCGAAAAGCTTCGTGACAAGGACTTCGACTTCATCGTGGCGAACGACCCCGGAGAAGAAGGTGCGGGCTTCGAGGTGGAGACCAATCGCGTCCTTATCCTTGACCGGCAGGGTGAGGAGGAACGGCTGCCTCTCCTGAGAAAGGACATCGTCGCGGGGGCGATCCTGGATCGGGCGGCGTCCAGGCTATCCCAGGTCGACGTGCGATCTGGCTCATGAGACCGTTCCCCCTCGAACCGGAGGCACTCGCACGATTCGTCCGCCAGTGCCGCGAGCTCGAGGCCGGGGAGTGGATCTTCGAGTCCCTCACCTCGGCGGAGGCGGCGGGCCTGGTCGCCGCCGGGTCCGATCGGGGTGCGGGTCGGCCGGGAGCTCCCGGCGAGCCCCCGGGCCCGCGAACCGCCGTCGAATCGCGCCCCGACCTGGATGGGAACAGGCTCCCGGACGACTACGGGGGGCTCAAGGAGATCGCGCTCACATGCACCCGTTGTCGCCTTGCCGAGGGTCGCACCCAGGTGGTCTTCTCGGATGGGATTCCGGACGCGCGTGTGATGGTCGTGGGGGAGGCCCCCGGAGCCAACGAGGACCGGACGGGGCTTCCTTTCGTCGGGGCAGCCGGAAAGCTCCTGGACCTCCTGCTCGCGTCGGTGGACCTCTCGCGCCGGAGCTCGGTCTACATCTGCAACGTCATCAAGTGCCGACCTCCGGGAAACCGCAACCCGCGCCCCGACGAAATCGAGGCTTGCGCCCCCTTCCTCCGGAGTCAGATTGAGCTGGTGAGCCCGGAGGTCATCTTGGCGGTTGGCACCTTCGCCGGGAAGCTCCTCTCCGGGTCCGACCGGCCGCTGGGTAAATTGAGGGGCGAGGTCTACAGCTACGAAGGGACACCGCTCGTCGTGACGTACCACCCTGCGGCCCTGCTTCGCAATTCGGGATGGACCCGTGCCACCTGGGAGGACTTCCAACTCCTCCGAAAGGTCCTGGATCAGTCGTGACCCTGTCGGAAACCGAACAGAGATCGCCGGCCCGATACGATCGGGACCCTCCCTTCTCGATGGAGGCGGAGGTGTCCGTGCTGGGAGGCTTGCTCATCGACGTGGACTCGATGGTCCGCATCGAGGATCTGCTGTCCGAGGCGATGTTCTTCCAGGAGGCCCATCGAATTCTCTTCCGCGCGATGCGTCACCTCCACGAACGACGGGTGGCCATCGACGTGGTCACGGTCGGGGACCACCTCGCCGGAACTGGGGAGTTGGGTCGCGTCGGGGGGATGGAGTACCTGGCAGAGTTGCTCGATGCGGTCCCCACCGCGGCCAACATCCAGTACCATGCGAGAATCGTCCGGGACAAGGCCTTGCTGCGGCGGCTCGTGGACGCTTCGACCCGGATCATCCAGGACGTGTACGACCCCGGCGCGCGGACCGTCGATGAGCTGGTGGACGAGGCGGAGCAGAGAGTCTTCCAGGTCGCCGAGAGTCAGGATCGAGCCGGGTTCGTATGGATCAAGGATCTCCTGTGGGAAGCGTTCGAAAACATCGAAAAGCTCCAGGAGGGCGGGGCTGGACTCACGGGCGTGCCTTCCGGATTCCGGACGTTGGATGGGATGACGACGGGATTCCAGAACGGTGACCTGGTCATCGTCGCGGCCCGTCCCGCGATGGGAAAGACCTCCTGGGTGCTCAACGTCGCGCAGAACGCGGCGATTGACCATCAGGTTCCGGTGGCGCTCTTCTCACTGGAGATGTCGAAGCAGCAGCTCGTCCAGCGACTCCTATGTTCCGAGGCGCGCGTGGATGCGCAGAAGCTCAGGACCGGTCGGCTCTCCCCCTCCGACTACCAGCGCATCGGAACTGCCGGAGCGAAGCTCAACACTGCGCCCATCTGGATTGACGATTCGCCCGGAGGAACGGTGCTCGAAATGCGCGCCAAGGCCCGTCGGCTGAAGGCCGACGCCGGGCTTGGTCTCATGGTGGTCGACTATCTCCAGTTGATGGCGGGCTCGGGGAAGCAGGAGAGTCGTCAGCAGGAGGTGAGCCAGATTTCCCGGGGTCTCAAGAGCCTGGCCCGCGAGCTGGAAGTGCCCGTGGTCGCCCTCTCCCAGCTCTCCCGCGGGCCGGAGCAGCGCACAGACCATCGTCCACAACTTTCCGACCTCCGGGATTCGGGCTCGATCGAGCAGGATGCCGATATCGTCATGTTCCTGTACCGGCCCGAGTACTACAGTTCGGACGGACTCGATGCGGATGGAGCGTCCCTCGAGGGGAAGTCGGAGCTCATCGTGGGAAAGCAGAGGAACGGTCCCACGGGCACGATCCCCCTGTACTTCCACAAGGCCTACACCCGCTTCGACGAGCTCGCACGTGAGCCGGGTCGGCTGCCGGCTGCCGGGCCGCAGGATGCGGACGGCCATCCCTTCTGACGCGGTTCGGTGATGACGCAAGGCCATTGGGAGGGGTGGGGGAGAATCCCGGAGACGTCGCTAGGATGAGGGCGCGGGCGGAGGGCGTGTCCGTCGCGATCCCCGCGGCAGGTTCCGGCGAGCGGATGGGAGGGCGCAGCAAGGGGTTGTTGCTCCTCGGGGACGATCCCCTGCTTCTCCACGCCCTACGTCCCCTCCTCGCCCATTCGCGCGTGGACGAGGTAGTGGTGGCGCTTCCTGCTGGAGACTCGGACGATCCTCCCGCGTGGCTCTCCGAGCTCGCACCTCGCGTGCGTGTCGTGGCGGGCGGGGCTACGCGCATGCACTCCGTCTACGCGGCACTCAACGCCCTTCCACTCGCCCGGACGATCGCGCTCGTTCACGATGGGGCCCGTCCGTTCGTCACCGGCGACATGGTGAACCGCTGCTTGTCGGTGGCGGAGGCAGGGGAGGGGGCGGTAGTGGGATGGCCTCTGGTCGATACGGTGAAACGGGTCGACACCGAGGGCTACGTGGTGGAGACGCCCGATCGCACCCGGCTCTGGCACGCCCAGACACCACAAGCATTCCCGGGCCGGACCCTACTGGAGGCCTATGGACAGGCACTTCGGGAGGGTTGGTCCGCGACGGACGACGCAGGAATCTTCGAGCGGGCGGGGGGACGCGTACGGATGGTGGAGGGCGCTCCATGGAATATCAAGGTCACCCACCCTCAGGATCTGTCCCTGGCCCGGGCGATCTTGGCCGAAAGGAAGGGCCAGGCGTGATCCCGCTCCTGGTGTTGGCAGCGGATCCGACCGACGGCGATCTGCTAGCGCGAATTTCCCAGCACTTGGATCGCGGGGGGGTACTGGGCTATCCTACGGAAACGGTGTACGGGCTTGGTGCCCAGGCGACCGAGCAGGGTGTGAAGACGCTCCGGGAACTGAAGGGAAGGGACGAGGGAAAGCCGTTCCTGGTCCTTCTCCCCGCCTCCGATGCCGGTGTTGGCGAGGGAGCCTCAAGGAAAGCCCCGAGCTGGGGCGCGGAAGGGATCGTCGGGGACGAGCAGGGTCTCGTTTGGACGCCTTCGGCACGTCGACTCGCCGACGCCTTCTGGCCCGGTCCGTTGACCCTCGTACTCAGCGATCCGGATGGGTACTTTCCTTCCGGGGTGCGGAGCACCGCCGGGACTGTGGGCGTTCGAGTCAGTCCCCACCCTTTCGTGACCGCTCTGTTGGGCGTCATGGAACGCCCGCTGCTTTCCACGAGTGCGAACCGTCCTGGGCGAGAGCCGGCCCGGACGGCGAACGAGGTCGGTGAGGCGGTGCAGGGACGTCCGGGGATCGACCGCCTCTGGATAGCGGATGGAGGACCCCTCCCGAATGTGGGCATATCCACCGTTGTCGACTGCACGGAACTTCGACCGCGAGTCCTCCGAGCGGGAGTCGTCTCGGAGGAAGAGATCGCAAGGGTATTGGCGGAAACGCATGGATGATCTCGAACGCACCACCGGTGAGCCGGTATCCGGCCCGTCGGGCTCTGATTCCGCAGGGGAGCCATTCCATCTTCTCTTCGTCTGCACGGGAAATACCTGTCGAAGTCCCCTCGCCGAGCTCCTCACCAGAAAGGCACTCGAGGACAGGGGTTGGGGCCACGTCGAGGTTCGCTCTTCGGGCGTCGCAGCCACCGAGGGAGCCCCGGCGAGTCGGGGGTCGGTTCGAGCTGCCCAGCGACACGGTCTGGAACTCGGGGATCACCGCGCCGCCCCCCTCGATCCCGAGATCGTCGAGTGGGCGGACCTGATCCTGACGATGTCGCCCAGCCACCTCGATGGCGTCGCGATCTTCGGCGGCGACAACAAGGTGTCCGTGATCACCGACTTCGTTCAGGAGGCTCAGTCCGGAGCTCCGGCGCAGGCTCCTTCCGAGGTCGGTCGGAGTCGAGGGGTAATCGATCCGATCGGTGGGGACGACAGTGAATACGAGGCCACGTACCGGCAGTTGGAGGGGCTCGTGGAGAAGGTGCTCACTCGCCTGGAACCGCTGGTTTCTCCATGATCGAGTCGATCGGGGCTTCCACCCGGCTCCTCGCCCTCCTCGGAAACCCGGTCGCCCACTCACTTTCCCCCCACATCCAGAACGCCGCGATTCGCGCGTCGGGTCACGACGCCGTCTACCTGGCTCTGCGCTGCGACGCCGACGATGTCGCCGGCCTGCTGCGAGGGGTGGCGCGGTCCGGGGGAGGTGGCAATGTCACCGTCCCGCATAAGGAGGAGGCTGCACGGGTCGTGGACCACCCGGCCGAGGCGGTGAGGCTTACCGGAGCGTGCAACACCTTCTGGTGGGAGAACGGTCGGATTCGCGGAGACAACACCGACGTCGAGGGGTTTCGCGGAGCGGTCGAAGAGCTGCTCGGAGAGACGGCCGCCGGTCGCCGGGTGCTTCTCCTGGGTGCAGGGGGGGCGGCTCGGGCCGCCCTGGTGGGTCTCCTGCGAGACGGGGTCGAGGAGGTCGTGGTCTGGAACCGCACCCTCGCCAAGGCGGAAGACCTGGCGCGCAAGCTCGGAGGCGGAAGGGCCCGTGCGGTCGCCAGCATCGACGAGGTGGCCGAAGTTCCCTTCGAGCTCGTAATCAATTCCACCTCGCTCGGGCTCCGGGAAGCGGATCCGCTTCCGGTGGAGCCGGAAGCTCTCCGGGAGCCGGGCGCCGTTCTCGACCTCGTCTATCGGCCACAGGAGACGCAACTGGTCCTGCGGGCCCGGGAGGTCGGGGCCGCCGCGGCAGACGGGGGGGAGATGCTCGTGAGACAGGGTGCGGAGGCGTTCCGTCGCTGGTGGGGCCTGGCCCCTCCGATGGACGTGATGCGACGTGCGCTCCAGGAGGTGCGGTCGGAGGCGAGCGCGTGACGGGGGCACTGCTCGATTTCCTGCTGCCGCCGGCTTGCGCGGCCTGTGGCGGTGCGCTGGCTCACACGCGGGGCCGGGCCCGTCCCCGCATCTGTCCGCGATGCGCAACACGGGTGAAGGCCCCCCCCCGCCCCCGTTGCCGACGCTGTGGAGCCCCCAGGGGAACGGGGGTGCCGGTCGACCGCCCTTGCCTGGAGTGCGAGGACTGGCCCGGTGTGGTGCGCATCGCTCGCTCCGCGGTGATGCTGGCGCCACCGGCCGACAGGCTGGTGCACAGCTTCAAGTACGAGGGTTGGGAGGAGCTCGCAGGGGAGATGGCAAGCCGCATGATCCGAGTGGAGCTTCCGGGGCACTGGTGGTCGGAGGACGTGCCTCTCGTGCCCGTCCCAACCACCCGGCGGAGGCGTCGCATTCGGGGGTACAACCAGGCGAGCGTGCTGGCGTCGGCCGTAGCCGAAGAGACGGGAGCACCCGTCGTGCGAGCTCTCGTCCGTGATGACGAAGGTGGGAGCCAGGTGTCCTTGCACCCCGCAGAGCGGCGGGCTAACGTCTCCGGAGCCTTCTCCCTCGCGTCCGGCGCGGCTTCCAGTCTGCGAGACGGGCGCGCAATTCTGATCGACGACGTGCTCACGACGGGGGCGACCGCCGTGGCCGCCTCCCGGGTTCTGGAGGCGGGTGGGGCTCGGGAAGTGGCCGTGCTCACCTTCGCCCGCTCGCTCCCGGATCGGGGCGTTGCGGAAGGGCAACCGAACTGAAGACCGCTTACCAGGAGATAGACATCTCATGTCCATTCGAGTAGCCATCAATGGGTTCGGTCGCATTGGCCGATTGGTGCTCCGCGCGGCGAAGGAATCCGGGAAGGACGATCTGGAATTCGTCGCTGTGAACGACCTCACAGACAGCGCCACCCTCGCGCACCTCTTCAAGTACGACTCGGTCCACCGGACATACCCCGGGGAGGTAGAGGCGAAAGAGGGGGGCCTTCTGATCGACGGCACTGAGGTGCGAGTCCTGAGCGAGACCGACCCGAGTCGCCTCCCCTGGGACGAGCTGGGGGTCGACGTCGTGGTGGAGTCGTCGGGACGGTTCACGGCCCGGGACGCGGCCGCGAAGCACCTGGAGGCCGGAGCACGGAAGGTCCTCATCTCGGCGCCCGGAAAGGGTGAGGATGTGACCGTCGTGCTGGGAGTGAACGAGGACCGCTACGACCCCGACCAACACGATGTGATCTCGAACGCGTCGTGCACCACGAACTGCCTCGCCCCGGTCGTGAAGGTTCTGCTGGAGCGATTCGGGTTCGAGAGGGGCTTGATGACGACGATCCACGCGTACACGAACGATCAGACCACGCTGGACTCGCCACACAAGGACCTCCGACGGGCCCGGGCCGCCGCGGTCTCCATGATACCCACGACGACCGGGGCGGCCCGCGCTACCGCCCTCGTCCTGCCCGAGGTAAAGGGGAAGATCGACGGGATGGCGATCCGCGTGCCGACACCGAACGTCTCTCTCGTGGACCTCACGGCGCAGCTCGAGAGGGAGGTCACCGTCGACGAGTTGAACGAAACCTTCCGGGAGCTTTCCGAGGGGAGCCTCAAGGGGATCCTGGGGGTTTCGGACGAACCGTTGGTTTCGATCGACTACAATGGAAATCCGCACTCCTCGGTCGTGGACATGCAGTCCACGGCCGTCATAGAGGGACGGCTGGTGAAGGTCCTCTCCTGGTACGACAACGAGTGGGGGTACTCCTGCCGGGTCGCCGATATGGTTCGGCACGTAGGTGAGCGGCTTCCTTCCCCTGCCCGCGGCTGACGGGGGGATGAGACGCGCACGTACGGTCGACGATCTGGGTCCGGATGAGCTGGACGGTCAGCGGCTTCTCGTGCGAGTCGACTACAACGTGCCCCTGGGCCCCAACGGCGAGGTGACGTCCGCGGGCCGCATCGAGGCCACCCTGCCCACCCTCGAGCGTCTCGGAAACGCTGGCGCCACGGCGGTCCTGGTCTCGCACCTCGGCCGGCCGGAAGGGAAGCGAGACCCTGCGGCCTCCCTGGCTCCAGTGGCTCGGGATCTCTCCGGCCGGCTCGGCTACGAGGTTCCGCTCCTGGAGGCGCCTCCGGGAAGCACAGAGTTGGAGACTCAGGTGGCGGAGATACCATCGGGGCGCGTCGCGCTCCTGGAGAATATCCGCTTCCATCCGGGTGAGACGAAGAATGACCCCGACCTCTCTGCGGCGCTCGCAGCCCTCGCCGGGGGATTCGTGGGAGAGGCCTTCGGCACCGCGCATCGGGCCCACGCCTCGAACGTGGGCGCGGCCGAGCGGATCAGGGCGGACGGGGGGGCGGCCGTAGCCGGCCTCCTCATGGCGAAGGAGTTGCACTTCCTCAAGGAGTGCGTGGCGAAGCCGGAGCGGCCCTTCGTGGCCATCCTGGGCGGGGCGAAGATCTCGGGAAAGATCGAGCTGATCCGTGCAATCCTGCCGAAGGTCGATCGGCTCCTGATCGGTGGGGCGATGGCAAATACCTTCTTCCGGGCTCTGGGGCTGGAGACCGGGAGCTCGCTGGTGGAGGACGACCGGGTGTCGATGGCGGCCGAGCTTCTCGAGTTGGGGGGAGACACCATTCTGCTGCCGGTCGACTGTGTCGTGGCAGACGAGATCCGGGAGGGAGCCGAGACGAGGGTGGCGGACCGGCAGGAGGTCGGACCAGAGGACCGGATCGGAGACATCGGTCCGAGATCGACGGAGATCTTCTCGCGGGAGGTCCGGGGCGCGAAGACGATTCTCTGGAACGGTCCCATGGGTGTCTTCGAGCTCGAGCCCTTCGCACGAGGTACGAACGGGCTCGCGCACGTGTTGGCCGAACGTGCGGATGCCGGCGTTCCCGTGGTGGTCGGAGGAGGGGACTCCGCAGCCGCTGCGGAGGCCGCCGGAGTGGCGGAAAGGATGACCCACGTCTCCACCGGAGGCGGGGCATCGCTGGATCTCCTGGCCGGCAGCGAGCTGCCGGGGGTCGCCGTTCTGGAGATGGTGGAGACGGAAACCGGATGACGGTGTCCGCCTCCCAGGAGTCGAGCGGACTGCGCAAGAGAGGATATCGATGAAGCCTTTGGTGGCCGGAAACTGGAAGATGCACAAGGGCCCGAAGGCTACGAGCGAGTTCTTTGAGCGTTTTCGTACGCCCTGCCAGACGGACGAAGTCACCCTTCTGGTCTTTCCGCCAATCCTCTCCCTTACGGCCGCCAGAAAGGCCGTGGATAAGGGAGGGATTCAGGTGGAGCTCGGAGTGCAGCACATCCACTCTGAGGTCGAAGGTGCCTATACCGGGGAGACGTCGGCGGAGATGGCCGCGGAGGCAGGTGCCAGCTACGCTCTCGTAGGGCACTCGGAACGCCGTCAGCTCTTTGGCGAGTCCGACGCCGATACGCGAGTCAGAGTCGCCGCGGCCCTCCGTGCGGGGCTCGTCCCGCTTCTCTGCGTGGGGGAGACGCTCGAGGACCGGCAGGCCGGTCGGCTGGAGGCGGTCCTCCGACGACAGCTCGACGCCGTGGTCGCCTTTCCCGAGCTGGGAGAGTCCCTGGCCCGGAGCGAGACTCCACTCGTCCTTGCATACGAGCCGGTCTGGGCGATTGGCACCGGTGAGACCGCCACGCCCGAGGACGCTTCGGCGGCCCATGGGCTCTTGCGGGAAAGCCTGCGCGCCGCCTTCGGTGACCAGCGTTCCCGGTCGATCCCGATCCTCTATGGCGGATCGGTCAAGCCAGGGAACTCCCGGGAGCTCCTTTCGTCTCCGGACGTCGATGGGGTCCTGGTGGGAGGGGCGTCGCTCGACCCCCGCTCCTTTGCCGAAATCGCCGGCTCCGCCTGTTGACACTCCCCCTCCCCGCAGTGACCTTTTTCTCGACTGTGCGGGAACCCCAACACGACAAACGGGCTCAATGTACGGATTTCTGCTAACCCTCCTGGTCCTTGACGGGATCTTCTTGACCGTCATCATCCTGCTTCAGGCGGGGAAGGGAGGGGGCTTGGCCGCGATGGGCGGAGGAGTCACCGCGACCGAAGGGGTGCTCGGTGGGCGACAGGCCACCACCTTCCTCACCCGAGCGACATGGGCGGCCGGAGCTGCGTTCATGGTCCTGTCCCTGATTCTCGCCATCGTCTCATCCAGGGCCCAGCAGCCCGGATCGATCCTTCAGCAGGATTTCCAGCAGGCTCCTCAGGCGCCGTCTCCGGTCATTCCCGGTACGGAGGGTCCCGGCCAGGATCAACCGGCAGCGCCAACCCAACCGGCCGATCCCGAGGCGCTTCCTCAGCCGTGAGCGAAGCCCCTGTGTCCCCGCGCGCGGGACCGCCGCGGGTTTCCCTCCATCGGGTTGCCAAGCTACGACCCTTGGTTAAACTGAGGGTCGACATCCGATCACCCGTGTAATTCCGACTGGACTACGGAGATACCGAACGTGGCTCGAATCGAAGTTCCCATGCCCCAGATGGGTGAGTCCATCGCCGAGGGAACAGTTTCCAAGTGGCTGAAGAACGTCGGTGACTCCGTGGATCGGGATGAGCCGATCCTGGAGATCTCCACGGACAAGGTCGACGCCGAGATTCCGGCCCCGCAGGCCGGTACCCTGGTCGAGATCACGGTGGGAGAGGGGGAGACGGTCGAGGTTGGAACGATCGTGGCCTACCTCGACACTGAGGCCACTGCTTCGAACGGAGAGCCCTCGGACGACTCCGAGGAGGTAGCCACCGCCGAAGAGACGGTCGCGGACGACGGCGAGGAAGAGTCAGAGCTCGCCGGCGCGGAGGAGGAGGATTCGTCCGAGGACGAGAGGATCAAGCAGCGTTCCACGCCCGTGGTGAGGCGGATGGCCGAGGAGCATGGGGTGGACCTGGCCGCCGTAGCCGGAACGGGACACGCGGGACGCGTGACCAAGCAGGATCTGCTCGACCACCTCGAGAAGGACGGCAAAAAGGCTGAGGCTCCCGCCGAGAAGCGAACGAAGCCGGAGCCCAAGCCATCCGCTCCGAAGGGACAACCCACCGCCGCCCCGTCGAATCTCTGGTCGACCTTCTATCACGAGGTCCAGAATCCCGAGTTCCCGGTGCGGGAGGACGATGACGTCCAGACCATGGACAAGGTCCGCCGACTCACCGCGGAGCACATGGTCCTGGCGAAGCGAGTCGCTCCTCACGTCCATTCCTTCATCGAGATCGACTTCACCCGGGTCGATCACCTGAGGCGGGCGAACAAGGAGCGCTGGTCTTCCCAGGGGGTCAAGGTGAGCTTCACCGCCTTCGTGGTGTGGGCGGTCTCCAGGGTGCTTCGGGAGTTCCCGATGCTCAACGCAACCGCTTCGGGAAACAACATCATCTACCGGGGCAACGTGAACGTAGGCGTGGCGGTCGATCTCGACCCGGGGTTGATCGTCCCCGTGATCCGGGACGCCGACGACCTCTCCCTCGTCGGGATCGCCAAGAGCATCGTGGATCTCGCGGAGCGGGCACGGAGCCGCAAGCTCGGCCCGGCGGAGATCCAGGGCGGCACATTTTCGATCACCAATCCCGGCGTCATCGGAACCCTGGTCGGGCTGCCGATCATCCCGAAGGGCACCTCGGGCATCCTCGGTACCGGTGCCATCGAGAAGCGGGTCGTGGTCGTCGACGATCCGCACACCGGTCAGGATTCCATCGCGATCCGGAAGCGTTCGATCTTCTCGCTCGGCTATGACCATCGGATCGTAGACGGCGCCGACTCCGCACGCTTCCTCGCCCGGCTGAAGGAGATGCTCGAGGAGTTTCCGGACGACGCCTGACCGGGAGTCCGTCGTCCCACGAGAGGTCAGTTGATGGCTGAAGCAGGAGCGCTCCGGGCGCTCCTCCATGTGCGACGGCTGGGTCGTGTCGAGTACGAGGCGGCCTCAGCCCTCCAGGCGGAGCTCGTCGGGCGCCGAAGGCGGGAGGAGATTCCCGACCAGCTGCTCCTCCTCGAGCACCCCCATGTCATCACCCTCGGGTCTGGCGCCAAGTCCGAGCACGTCCTCGCCGACGAGGCCGCCCGGCGGCGACTCGGGGTGGCTCTTGCCGAGACCGGGCGCGGGGGGGACGTCACCTACCACGGTCCAGGACAACTCGTCGGCTATCCGATCCTGGCGCTCGAGACGGACCGGCGAGACCTTCACCGCTACCTGAGGGAGCTGGAGGAGGTCCTCCTCCGGGTGCTTTCCGGGTTCGGGATCGAGGGGAGCCGGATCGAGGGCAACACCGGAGTGTGGACGGATCGCGGGAAGATCGCTGCGATCGGCATCCGTGTGTCCTCGGGGTGGATCACCTCCCACGGCTTCGCCCTGAACGTGTCGCCGAGACTCGAATACTTCGACACGATCGTGCCCTGCGGCCTGAACGATCGCAGGGTGACCTCGCTGGAAGACCTCCTTCAACGCCCCATCGCCATGGACGAGGTGTTGGACTGCGTTGCTCGGGAATTCGTGGCGGTGTTCGAGCGAGACGCGCGGGAGATGGACGGGCGACCCTGAGGTCCTCAATGCGATGCGCACGGACCAATCCACCCATCCTCGTGCGCTGTCCGGGTCACCCTCCTAGCGCCTGCTCGCCACCCGGGGGCGCGAACTCGACGAAGTCCAGGTACCGATCCCGCTCCCTCCGTTCTCGTTCCAGCCAGCTCTCGAAGTCCGAATCTCGGAAGCCCCCGGATTGGTCCTGCTCCTGGGCGGCCCGTACGGCGAGGTCATTGGCGTACTCGTTCTTGGGATGACCCGCGTGCCCACGCACCCACTCCCACTTCACTTCGTGTCCTTGCGCCTCTCGATCGAGGGCCTTCCAGAGCTCGAGGTTCTCGATGGCTCCCCCTTTTCGCTTCCAGCCGCGCGCCTTCCACGAGGGCAGCCACTCCTTCATCCCCTTCACGAGATACTGCGAGTCCGAGACGAAGCGCACCCTACAGGGCCGGGCAAGGTTGGCAAGAGCTTCGATAGCGCTGCGGATGGCCATGCGGTTGTTCGTGGTGTCCGGCTCGGAGATCCAGTAGTCGCGACGAAGCCAACGGTCGCCGTCCCAGAACTCCACGAGTCCGGCTGCGCCTCCGGGGTTTGCTCGTTCGGTAAACTGGTTCCCCAAACAGGACTCGTCCGCGTGGATGAATACCTCGGTGAGTGGGGAGGACTTCGTTGGCTGCTCGCGGGATTCGGACATCGAGACGGGACGGGCCTGGTCGAGTGGGATAGTGGGCGAAATGTGGCGATTCGGGCCGTCGGGGGCGAGAGGGCGACCCTCGTGCCCGGTAGTGAAAGCTAAAGGAAGGGAAGGACGGACAGGAAGGAGGCCCGGACCTGCGGCTTGACCAAATGCGCCTTCACTCTACATTCCGGGCCGAGCCCTGACTCTCGATCTCGTCGAGGGGGACTTTCAGCCACGCGAGGGCGCAGCCCATGTCCGATCCCCACGCACAATTCTCCGAGGCCTCGGCCGCCTACCTCCTGCTCGAGGACGGGCGGCGATTCGATGGGGTGACGATCGGCGCCCGTGGGACGGCCCTGGGGGAGGTCGTGTTCAATACCGGGATGACCGGCTATCAGGAGATCCTGACCGACCCTTCCTATACCGGGCAGCTCGTCACGATGACCTATCCCCTCATCGGCAACTACGGGGTGAACGAGGAAGATCGTGAGTCCGAGACGCCGAGCGTGGCAGGTTTTGTCGTTCGCGAGGCCTCGCGACGCGCCTCGTCCTGGCGCTCCAAGGGCACGCTGCACCAATACCTGGAGGCGCACGGCGTGGTCGGGATCTCCGAGGTCGACACCCGCGCCCTGACCCGTCACATCCGGAACCAGGGCGCCATGCGGGGGGGGCTGGCCCCGGCCTCGACTTCGGAAGCCGCGCTGATGGAGCGGATCCAGGCACACCCGCGGATGGAAGGGTTGGACCTCGCCTGCGGAGTGTCGACACAATCCCGCTACGAGATCCCCGCCCGGGGCACGGAGCGCTTCCATGTGCTCGCCTATGACTTCGGCGTGAAGGCCCACTCTCCGAAGCTCCTTTCCGAAGCAGGTTGCCGGGTGACCGTGATTCCTGCCGAGACATCGCTTCAGGAAATGTTGGCGGAGGTGCCCGATGGACTCTTCATCTCGAACGGACCGGGAGACCCCTCCGCGGTGGAGCTGGCCACTGAGGCGATCTTGCGACTCTCCGAGGACGGTGTGCCGATCTTCGGGATCTGCCTCGGGCATCAACTCATCGGTCGCGCCTTCGGTGCCAGGACCTTCAAGCTCCCCTTCGGTCACCACGGAGTGAACCATCCGGTCCGATCGCTCGACCGGGACCAAGTCGAGATCACCTCTCAGAACCACGGATTCGCGGTGGAGTTCGCCGAGGACGGGTCGATCCCCGGCGCTCCGGAGTTGCGGGCCACGCACGTCAACCTCTACGACGGCACCCTCGAGGGGCTCGAGCACTCCTCTCGCCCGGTGTTCTCCGTGCAGTACCATCCCGAGTCGGCGCCCGGACCCCATGATTCGCGTTACCTCTTCGATCGGTTCGTGGAGCTCATGGAGCGCCGGAAGTCGGGCGCGGGTGCGGGACCTCCCCAGTCTTGACGCTTGTAAGGGGGGCAGGTTACCCTTGCGCCCCCCACCGAGTCCTGATCCCGACCGGCCGACGCATCCCGTTGAGCCTTTTGGGTTTGGGTCGCGGGGGGAGCCGCTTCGGCCGACCGACCTTGGTGAGGAGGAATGAATGACGAAAGCGGACCTGGTGGAAGAGGTGGCCGAGGCGATCGGCCCGGGGGTAACGAAGAAGGACTGCGCTCTGGTGGTAGACGGCTTCCTGAACGCCGTCAAGAAGGCCCTCTCTCACGGGGAGAACATCGAGATTCGAGGGTTCGGAACCTTCAAGGTCCGGAAACGCAAGTCTCGCATGGCGCGGAATCCGAGGACGGGCGAGTCCGTGAAGGTGCCGGCCCGCCACGTTCCCGTTTTCAAGCCATCCAGACAGCTCCGCAACAACGTAGCTCGGAAGGGGGCGGAACGAGAGGGCTGACGTCTCCCTTCCAGTCGGTTCTATCCCCCTCTTTAACGCTGGGCGTTCTTCCCCCGTCTACCCGGTGGTGACGGACCAAGGCGATGTACTCGATCCGAGCGATGCGGAGTTGGTGGCCGACGCCCGAAGGGGAGCTCGGGACGCGGTCGAGTCGCTCATTCGCCGCCACCAGGGGGTCGTCTTTCGGTACGTGATGTCGATGCTCCGGGATCCTGATCGATCCGCCGACGTCTCCCAGGACACGTTTCTCAAAGCTCTTCGGAACCTGGATCGCTTCCGGGGCGATTCCTCGTTCCGGACGTGGCTCCTCTCGATCGCTCGCCGCGAGGCGCTGGGCGCCCTGCGTTCCGAGCGCGGACAGAGGTGCGTGCCTCTCGAAGGCCACGAGGTGATTCCGGGATCCGGGTCCGGGCCGGACGCGCACGCGATTCAATCGGACGAAGTCCGACGCATTCGTGCCGCACTGGACCGACTTCCGGCGAAGCAGCGATCGAGTGTGTCACTTCGGCTCTTCGATGGCCTGAGCTTTCGGGAGATCGGAGAGGTAATCGGCTCCTCGGAGGGTGCGGCACGGGTCAACTACCACTACGGCATCAACCGATTGCGGGAGTGGTTGCATGAATGAACGGGACGGCTGCGAAAACATTCGCGATGAGCTTTCCGCGAGCCTGGTCACCGCGGTCGCGGAAAGCGTTCGGGCCCGCATCGACGGACACCTGAGCGAATGTGCTACGTGCCGAAGAGAGGCCGACTTTCTGGCTCGGGTGTTCCGCGCGCGACCCGAGCCTCCCGAGGGCTTCGTCGATGTCACTCTCGATCGTGCCTTCTCGCCTGCGGGCGCGGGATCGAGTCGGTCGGCGGCTCGCGGCATGCATCCCTGGTTCCCGGAGCGGACGGTCGGGTGGGCCGCCGCGGCCCTAGTAGCCGCTGTGGCGATCGGCGTTGGGCTCCTTTCCACGGGCAGCGGGGATCCGGATCCGGATGCGGCCTGGGCATTGGCCCTCGATCCGGTACCTCCCACCTGGTATGGAGACGACTGGATCGTGGCCGGAGAGCCGCAACTCGAGCTCCTTTCCGACGATGTCCTGCGTGCCCTCCTCTCGGAGTTCGAAGAATGAAGACCGTGCGAACGATCGGGCTGGTGGTGTTCACGGCATCCGGACTCTTCGCGTCTCCTGTGGACGGAGCCGCTCAGCGCGGGCCGTCGTGGGAGGGTCAGGAGCGTCCCACCGAAGACACTCGGGCGGCGATCCTCGAGGCCTTTCAAGAGCGGATCACGCGGGAGCTCGGGCTGTCGGAGGAGCAGAGGGAGGCACTCGTCGAGATCTTCGCGGATTTCCGGGAAGATCGTGCGGCGCTTCTGCCTCGCAGAATGGAGCTCATGCGGGAAACCCGGCTGGTCCTCAGCGATCCGGACGACCTTGGAAGTGAGGAAAGGCAGGAGCGCGCACGCAGCGTCATCCTTCAGGCTCGCGAGCTCCGAATGGAGGAGGCGGACATCCTTCTCCGGGAGGAAGAGGCGCTGCTTCGGGTGCTGGCCCCCAGCCAGGTGCTCCACTTCCAGGTTCTGAGGGATCAGTTCACGGTCCGGATCAGGGGCCTCGCAGGGGAAGGGGAAGCGAGGTTGCGCTTGCGCGCTCCTGGAACCGGCCCTCGCTGAGTCCAATCTCAAGATCCAATCTCACTTCTAGACGTCCCCGGTGATGCCCGGTCCGGCCGTTGACACCCACCGGACCCCCGGGTAGCTTGCGGCGAACTTTTCCCCATCCTCACAGTCCCAGAACTCTTCTAGAGAGGACGGAATGCGGAAGATCACGGTGGTGGGCGCCGGACACGTCGGAGCGACCTGTGCGCAGCGGCTCGCGGAGATGGAGTTGGCTCGGGAAGTGGTCATGGTCGACGTGGCCGACGGAATCCCTCAGGGGAAGGCGCTGGATCAGTGGGAGAGCGCGCCGGTGGAGGGCTTCGACGCGCGAGTCCTTGGATCCACCACGTACGATATCGCCGAAGGGTCGGACCTCTT
This sequence comes from Gemmatimonadota bacterium, assembly GCA_007125845.1. Lineage (GTDB taxonomy): Bacteria > Gemmatimonadota > Gemmatimonadetes > Longimicrobiales > Gaopeijiaceae > SLCK01. The sequence continues at coordinate 3,245 of SLCK01000066.1, read as the reverse complement.
CGTCGTCACGGCCGGGATCGCCCGCAAGCCCGGGATGAGCCGGGACGACCTCCTCAAGACCAACGCGAATATCGTGAGATCGGTCTCCGAGGAGATCGCACGCGTCGCTCCAGAATCCATCATCCTCATGGTGTCGAATCCTCTCGACACCATGTCCTACGTGGCGATGAAGGCCTCGGGGTTCCCGCGAGAGCGCGTCGTGGGAATGGCCGGCGTGTTGGACACTGCCCGGTATCGGTCGTTTATCGCGCTCGAGCTGGATGTGAGCGTCGAGGACATCCAGGCTCTGGTCCTGGGAGGACATGGAGACACCATGGTGCCCCTGGTCAGCTACACGACCGTGAGCGGCATTCCACTCACCCAGCTCCTCTCCCGTGACCGGATTGACGCCCTGATCGAGCGTACCCGAAAAGGGGGGGCCGAGATCGTAGGATATCTCAAGACCGGAAGCGCGTACTACGCGCCCTCTTCGGCAGCGGTCCAGATGGCAGAGGCCATCGCGAAGGACAAGAAGCGAATCCTTCCATGCGCTGCGTATCTCGAAGGCGAATACGGTCAGGAGGGCATCTTCCTCGGGGTCCCGTGCAAGTTGGGAGAGGGGGGGCTCCAGGAGATCCTGGAGGTGGAGCTCACCGACGGGGAGCGGGCTGAGCTTCAGAAGAGCGCGGACGCGGTCCGCTCGACGATCGCGGCGCTCGATTGAAGGTGATGCCGCCATACTCTTCCCCGGGGGACATTCACTGATGCGTCGGGTGGCGACCCTCTACAGCTCGTCGGTCGGCAAGAAGATCGCGATGGCCCTGTCCGGGGTCATCCTCTTCGGCTTCGTCCTCCTCCACATGCTGGGGAATCTGAAGGCCTTCGAGGGACGTGAGGCCATGGATTCGTACGCGGAGTTCCTGCGGGCCGTAGGTACCCCCGTGGTGCCGGAATACGGAGTGCTCTGGGCAGTTCGGCTGTTGCTGCTCGTGGCGTTGGGCGTACACGGTACGGCGGCCTACCAGCTCTGGCGACAGAGCCGGAAGGCGCGGACGCAGGGCTACCGGAAGAGTCGCTCGCAGACGTTCGGCTACGCCTCGCGCACGATGAGGTGGGGTGGGGTGATCGTCCTGGCCTTCGTGATCTACCACCTCCTGCACATGACCACCGGCACGGTCCATCCGGATTTCGAGTACGGCTCCGTGTACGACAATCTGGTGATCGGCTTCCAGTCGATCCCGGTCACGGCTTTCTACCTCGTGGCGGTGGGAGCCCTCAGCGTGCATCTCCACCATGGACTCTGGAGCGTCTTCGCCACCCTCGGAAACCAGAATCCGCGACTGGATCGAATCCGGAGACCCGCCGCGGCCGCGATCTCGATCGGACTTTTCGTGGGATACGCCATTGTACCGCTGGCGGTGCTCCTCGGGGTCCTGACCCTCGGATGAGCGCTTCGCCGAACCTGTTGGAGGTGTGAGGGGAATGGATCTCGACGCGAGGATCCCGGCGGGGCCGCTGGCAGAGAAGTGGGACCGTCACCGGTTCGACATGAAGCTCATCAATCCGGCCAACAAGCGAAAATACTCCGTCATCGTGGTGGGCACCGGCCTGGCGGGCGCCTCGGCCGCGGCTACGATGGGCGAGCTCGGGTACCGGGTGCACGCTTTCACCTTTCACGACTCCGCGCGCCGCGCTCACTCCATCGCGGCGCAGGGCGGGATCAACGCCGCCAAGAACTATCAGGGAGACGGCGACTCGATCTACCGGCTCTTCCACGACACGGTGAAGGGGGGAGATTTCCGTTCGCGGGAAGCGAACGTGTACCGACTCGCCCAGCTTTCGGTGAATATCATCGATCAGGCCGTGGCTCAGGGCGTGCCGTTCGCTCGCGAGTACGGGGGGTACCTCGGAAACCGCTCGTTCGGGGGAGCGCAGGTGTCGAGGACGTTCTATGCTCGCGGTCAGACGGGCCAGCAACTCCTTCTGGGCGCCTACCAGGCCATGGAGAGACAGGTGGCCGGAGGATCGGTGATCCCCCACCTCAGAAAGGAAATGCTCGACGTCATCCTGGTCGACGGGCAGGCGAAGGGGATCGTGACGCGCGATCTCGCGACCGGAGCTATCGAGGCCCATGCGGCTGACGCGGTGGTGCTGGCGACTGGAGGGTACTCGAACGCATTCTTCCTCTCCACGAACGCGATGCACTGCAACGTGACGGCGACCTGGCGGGCACACCGGCGGGGCGCGGGCTTCGCAAACCCCTGTCTCACCCAGATTCATCCGACGTGCATTCCCCAGGGCGGCGGTTATCAGTCGAAGTTGACGCTGATGAGCGAGTCTTTGCGGAATGACGGACGGATCTGGGTCCCTGCCAAGGCGGGGGACTCGCGGTCGCCCGACGAGATTCCGGAGGCGGAACGAGACTACTATCTGGAGCGCTTCTATCCCTCGTTCGGAAACCTCACGCCGCGCGACATCGCTTCGCGCCGGGCGAAGGAGATGGTCGACGCGGGACACGGCGTCGGTCCCGCCAAGAACGGGGTCTACCTGGACTTCCGGGACGCGATCCGGAGACTCGGAAAGCAGGCGATCTCAGATCGCTACGGCAATCTCTTCGCGATGTACGAGAAGATCACCGGGGAAGACCCCTACGAGGTGCCGATGCGGATCTATCCGGCTCCGCATTACACGATGGGTGGACTCTGGGTGGACTACAATCTCATGACGACGGTGCCCGGTCTCTTCGCGATCGGGGAGGCCAACTTCTCCGACCACGGCGCGAACCGGTTGGGCGCCAGCGCGCTGATGCAGGGGCTTGCGGATGGGTATTTCATCGTCCCTCTCACCGTGGGCAACTATCTGGCAGACGCCTCGTCGGGCGGTACCGATCCAGACCACCCCGCTTTCCGGGACGCGGTGAAGGGAGTCCAGGAGCTCCAGGACCGACTTCTCGCAGTGAACGGGAACCGCACGGTCGACTCCTTCCATCAGGAGCTGGGCCGGCTCCTCTGGGACCATTGCGGCATGTCCAGAAGCGAGTCGGGCCTCAAGGAGGCACTCGAGAAGATTCCCGAGCTCCGAGAGCGCTTCTGGAAGGACGTGAGGGTCCCCGGAAGCGGGGACTCTCTCAACCAGTCCCTCGAAAAGGCCGGACGGGTCGCGGACTTCCTGGAGTTCGGTGAATTGATGTGTTGGGATGCCCTGGAGCGCGACGAATCGTGCGGAGCCCACTACCGGGAAGAGCACACGACCCCCGAAGGGGAGGC
>SLCK01000134.1 GCA_007125845.1 Gemmatimonadota bacterium | reverse complement strand
GAAGATGGGCCAGGAGCGCCTCGCGGCGTTGGTGGGGGTGGGTGGGTGTTTCGGGATCGGGGTAGTCGCCTTCACTCCCCTGCTTTCATCGACTCCCGATGCGGGACTGCTGGAGCCGCTGGCCGCGGCCTCGGCCGAGGAGGTGAAGATCGAGGAGTTGTCCTCTGGCCAGACCTTCGGTGGGATCCTCTCCTCGGCCTCCCTGTCCCCGACCGAACAGCAGGGCCTCCTCCTCGCCTTTCGGGAGCAGGCCAACCCGTCGCGTCTGGCAACCGGGACCGAGATCACGCTGCGCTTCGCGCGCGGAGACGACTGGCTGAGGGGCGTCGACGTCGCGGTGTCTCCCGACGAGCTCGTTCGCCTGGAGCGGGACGACTTCGGTTGGACCTCCTCGGTCGTCGAGACGCCCGTTTGGACGGACACGATCGCGGTCGCAGGAGCGATCGAGAGGGACCTGTGGAGCGCGGTGGTGCTCAACCCGGATTTGGAGGACATGCCTCGCGGGGACCGGGCGCAGGTGATCCATCTGATGGACCGGGTCTTTCAGTGGCAGCTTGACTTCTCTCGCCAGATCCGCAGCGGCGACTCCTACCGCCTCGTGTTCGAGCGGGAGGTCCGTCCGGACGGGAGCATGCGTTCCGGGCGGATCCTGGCTGCAGAGCTCGTCAACGCGGGATCGCCTCTGCACGCCATCTGGTTCGACCTGCATGGAGATGAGGTGGGGGGATACTACGACCTGGAAGGGGAGTCGCTCCGGCGGGCCTTCATCAGGGCTCCTCTTGAATACCGCAGAATCTCCTCCCGATTCAACCGGAACCGATTCCATCCCATCCTGAACGAGCCGCGACCTCACATCGGCGTCGACTACGCCGCCGACACGGGCACGCCGGTGATGGCGACGGCCGACGGCGTCGTGACGCATCGCGGCGTGAGCGGAGGCTACGGCAACCTGATCGAGATCCGGCACGCGAACGGCTTCATGACGCGCTACGCTCACCTGAACGGCTTCGCTTCGGGCATCCGGTCCGGTGGCCGCGTGTCCCAGGGTCAGGTCGTCGGGTACGTGGGGATGACCGGTCTCGCGACGGGACCCCACCTGCACTACGAGATGCACCGCAACGGTACGCCCGTCGACCCGCTGAACGTCGACATTCCGGCTGGCGATCCAATTCCGACCGAAGCACGGGACCGGTGGGAGGAGGAATCCAGCCTCAGGTTCGCCGCCCTCGAACGGCTTCGGGCGCCATCGGAACTCAGGATGGCCGACAGCGGGTCCGGGGAGGAAGAGGATCCGGAGTCGGTGACCGAGTGACAGGAGACGCGTGACGGGAAGCACGCTCCTCATCGTCGTACTGGGGGCGGCCGGGATTATCCTGGCCGCCTTCCTCTATCTGGGCCGGGAGATGCGGGTCCGGGGGCGGGGTGCGCTCATGGCTCTCCGCCTCGCGGCATTGATCCTCCTCGTTCTCCTCCTCCTCAACCCCGCACTTCCCGGCGTGGACCCGGCCGCGGCGGGCCCGACCGGCACCACCTGGTTCCTCATCGACGGCGAGCTCTCGCTCCTCGTGCCCTCCGAGGCCGGCGGGTCTCTCTGGGAGGAGGTGGTCGAGAGGGCGGAAGCCCTTGCGGCTGACGGGACCGGCCTCGCCCTCGCCACACCGGGGCTACAGGGACCCGAGGGCACGGATCCGGCCACCCTTCGCCTTCGAGCCCCTTCCCATCCTCCGGGCAATCTCCGTGAGGGCATTCTCCGACTGGCGGAGGCCGGCGCCGACTCTGTCGTGGTCGTCTCCACCTTTCGTCGATCTTCCGAGGTGATCGCCGACCTGAGCCGGGACGTGCCCGTTCCCCTGCGCCTCGAGAGGGTGGGGAGCGAGGTCCGTAACGTGGGGATCGGGGACCTCACCCTCCCACCCTCCGTAAGGGCGGGTGAGGCCCTTGAGGGGCAACTCTCCCTCTTCGGCGAGAATGGGGGCGGCCCGGGCGATTCGGTGACCGTCGAGCTGCGAGCCGGTGAGGAGTCGCTGCAGCTACTTAGGGCGCCCTTTCCGGCACCCGGAGCGGAGGTGAGCGTGCCGTTCTCCGTCGACCTGCCCGCTGACACGGGTTTCGTCCGGGTCTCGGCGACCGCGCAACTCACGGGAGATGTCTTTCCGATCGACGACGAGCGCGTTCGTTGGATACGTGTCGGGGAGCCGGAAGGAGGGGTGATCGTCCTCTCCCTCCGTCCGGACTGGGAGCCGAGATACCTCCTGCCCGTGCTCGAGGACGTCACGGGGCTGGAGGGCGAGGGATTTCTCGCGGCGGGGACGGGGCGGTTCCTCCAGCTGGGGGCCGAGGGGGAGGCGGGTCGAGTCCTGGACGTGGACCAGGTGCAGGAGCGCCTGATGGGTGCGCGACTTCTGGTCTTGCATGGGGTCGACGACGCGGCTCCGGATTGGGTGGAAGAGAGAGCTCGGGCGCATCCGGCCGTGATCCATCTCCCCCAGGGACCGGGTGGGGCCGAGCTGGCGGGGCTTCAGGCCGCGGCGCCTCAGGAGGGGGCGTGGACTCCGGATCCGGAGCTTCCCCCCTCGCCGATATCCCCCTTCCTCTCGGGGCTGTCGTTGGCGGGGCTTCCTCCACTCTCGGCCGTGTTTCCGGTGGACGGCGAAGGGGGAGGGGTCGTTCTCCGTGCGCGAGGGACGGAGTCGGGAGAGGGAGCGGCTCTCCTCCTTCTCCGGGAGGAGGAGGGGGTGCGACGAGGTGTCGCGACCGGGCAGGGATTCTGGCGGTGGGCCGCTCGCGAGGGGGAGGCGCGCACGGCGTATCGCGCACTCTGGAGCGGAGTCGCGGGCTGGTTGCTCACGGCCCCGGCCGGAGTCGTCGGTGAAGAGGTCCGTCCGGTGGCCCGGGTTCAGCCTCGTGGGGAGCCGCTTCGCTGGGAGGTGCCTCCAGGTCGCGAGGGTTCCGTCCTGACCCTTTTCGCCGGGGAGGCCGCCGGGGAGCTCGAGCCCTCTTTGGCCGATGCGGTTCCGGCGCTGCAGACCGAGCTGCGGCCGGGCGAGGGGGGTGTGGCCTCCCTTCCGGTCCTGGACCCGGGGGTGTACGCCTTCGAGGTGCGGAGTCCCGACGCGGGCGAGGACGACCCGCCCGCGAGCCTGGGCTTCGTCGAGGTGGAGCGCTGGGCCCCCTCGCTGCGGCGACTCCCGGTCGAGGTCCCGGACTCTCTCCTTCCGGCCAGCGACGGGGTGGAGCGACCGGCGGCGGCGGCCGGACGTCCAATGCGCACCCATCCGGTCCCGTATCTCCTCATCCTGGTGCTCCTCTGCGCGGAGTGGTTCGGCCGCCGGAGGGTGGGGCTCCGCTGAGCCCCTCCCCGAACGCCGGGGGAAAGATACCTTT
>SLCK01000070.1 GCA_007125845.1 Gemmatimonadota bacterium | reverse complement strand
GGAGGCGCCCGCAGAGGGGTGGATCGATGTCACCATCTATCACCACGACACCCGCTCACGCTTCGACTACAGCCGCGAGGAGTCGCCCATCCAGAACCAGGGACACGCCGTGGCCACCTCGATCTTCCTCACCGGAGCCGTCGGCCTGGTACGCGGCATCGATCTCTGGCTCCAGCTCCCCTACCATCGCCTGAGGTTCGATGATGCAGCGCGCGATCGCGTGAGCCACGGGATCGGGGATCCTCGCGTCTTCCTGCGGATGGGGCCCGCGGCGCTCGGCCTCCCGGACATGCCCGTGGCCGTGCGGGCTGGATACAAGTCGCCCCAGGGCGATTTCGACGTGGACGCAGAGGTCATCCCACTGGGAGAGGGGCAACGAGATTTCGAGCTCCTCGTGGAGCTCGGGCACTCCTTTTATCCACGTCCGATCTGGGCGATGGGCTGGGTCGGGTACCGATGGAGGGAAGAGAACACGGTCCTCGCCAGGGAACCGGGCAATGAAAGATTCTGGCACGCCGCGGCGGGCGTGGAGTGGCAGGGAGTGAACTGGAAGGGCGTGGTCGAGGGATCGAAGGGACACCCCTGGCGCATCCAGAACATCCGGGTCCCGACGTCGTCCCGCGAGATCGTCCAGGGGCTCTTCAGCGGCTCGGTTCCGGTGGGACCGGGCGATGCGGGCGCCGGGGTACGCGTCCCCTTCCGGGGTCGGAATCTGCCGTCGGGTCCCGCGTTCTTCATGAGCTACTTCTTGCGCATCGGGGGCTGAGAGCCCCTTCCCCTCAGAGACGGCGGCTCGTTTGGCGATTCTCCTCCGGCTGCGCGGCTCTCCCTGCCTCTACCCCCCTCGGCGAAGGTAGTCGTCCGTGCCGTCCAGCCAGTCCTGGCGGGGCGGGGAGAATACGTCCACGTCGAGCGTGTCCTCGAGCGCTTCCGCGCTGTGCGGAAGTCCCGACGGGATCACGAGGACTTCCCCCGACCGGACCACCACCTCCCGATCTTCATCTTCCCCCAGGAGGAAGCGGAGAGCACCCTGGACCACGTAGGTGAGCTGCTCGTTGTCGTGGGAGTGAAGGGGAACCACGGCCCCTTTCTCGAGACGAAGCTGTGCGATCATCGCGCGCTCACCCCAAACCATCCGGCGCCCGATTCTCTCGGAGAGCTCCTCTTCCGGCAGCTCGCTCCAATTCACGAGGCGTACCCTTCCGGACTCCTCCATTCCTTGTCTCCTGGGATAAGAGATCGTCTGATCGGTCCCGCCCGACTGGCGACCCGATCACCGCGGTCGCATGACGATACGGGTGAGGCGCGGATCGAAGCAACCGCAGTGACCGCACGAATAATCCGGCGCCAACAGCCGGCGGAGACACGTCCACAAGGGGCAAGGGTGCCCTTGCCGCCCAGAGGTCAGGCTTCGACATTACTCGGCCGTTGAATGCGGGCCTCCGGTCCCTCCTTCACATCACGGCGATGGGCTGTGCTGCACGTCGTGCCAGATCATGGTGGCGGAAGGGTTCCGCCTTCGGCCCGTCCGAAGATCCCTGAACACGAGGTTTCTATGAGGAAGAGTATTCAAGTCGTCTGTTCGTTCGCCATCGCGCTGATCGGACTTGGCGCCCTGTCCGGCCCGCTGCTCGGACAGGCCACCCCATACCGGACGGTCGACACGGCCTGGGGCCAGGAGTCGCTCCCGGGCGACCGGGAATGGGGGGCGGTGAGTGCCATCTATCCCGCCCCGGACGGACAATCCATCTGGATCGCGGAGCGCTGCGGCCAGAACACCTGCACAGATCGTCCCGACGTGGACCCGGTCCTGCAATTCGACCTGGACGGCAACCTCCTCCAGAGCTTCGGAGCGGGAGAGATCGCGTGGCCCCATGGCATGTACGTCGACCAGGAGGGCAATGTATGGGTGACGGACGCACTCGGCTTCGGTGACCAGCCGGAGGGATGGGGCCACATCATCGTCAAGTTCAGCCCCCAGGGCGAGATTCTCCTCACCCTTGGAGAGCGTGGGGTCGAAGGGCAGTCGGAAACTCTCCTGGCGAAGCCATCCGACCTGGTGGTCGCCCCGAACGGTGACATCTTCGTGGCCGATGGGCACGATGCGGGAGGAAACAACCGGATCGTGAAGTTCGACAGCGAGGGCAACTACCTCATGGAGTGGGGCGAGACGGGCACCGCCGACGGGCAGTTCAGCGACCCCCACGCGCTGGCCATGGATTCGCTCGGGCGCCTCTTCGTGGCGGACCGCAACAACAACAAGATCCAGATCTTCACCCAGGACGGGGAGCACCTGCAGTCCTGGACCCAGTTTGCTCGGATCAGCGGAATGTACATCGACGAGAACGACATCCTCTATGCCGTGGATTCCGAGTCGAATCAGGCGAGGAATCCCGGGTGGAAGCGGGGCGTCTACATCGGCAGCGTCCACGATGGTTGGGTCACGGAGTTTATTCCCGATCCCGAGCTCGATCCCGACACGTCAGGCACGAGCGGAGGAGAGGGCGTCGCGGTCGACGCAGAAGGCAATGTCTACACCGCCGAGGTCGGACCCCAGACGGTGATGAAGCACGTGCGTCGAGGTCAGGACTGATCGGTCCGACGTTGAGGGCTGACCCGAACCCGGGCGGCCCTCGGCGGGCGCGAGCCGAAACCTGCACATGAAGAAAGGCCCTCCCCGTCGGATGATGATCGACGGGGAGGGCCTTCTTTCATGGCCGGCGCCGGACTGGCGCGGCTCCAGAGCCTTTCAGCGCACCGAGGAGGGGAACCGCGTGTTCACGATGTTCGCGAAGGAGGAGCCCCACCGGTAATTGAAGCCGATCGAGGCCTCGTACTCGTGTCCGGAAGCGAGGGCCTGCCTTCCGAGCAGGATGTCCTCGTCCGAGATGTTCCCGGCGGGAATGTGGATCTCATCCGCCAGCTTCTCGGCAGAAGCACGAAGCGAAAGCTCCAGCCCCCGCGCAATCCGGAAGGAGAGGTTTCCGCTCGCCCCGATGCTGTAGAGTCCCCCTTCGTGAAGGTACTGCGAGGCGTCGACACCCACGGAGGCGTTGCCCCACGGCTCGACGGCCCGGTACTGGACTCCCAGCTTGTGGAGGGGAATCGTCTCCTCCGTCACGCCGAAGACCGTCTCCTCGGAGTAGTTGCTGTACTGGAATCCGGCCCCGTAGTGCGCGATGAGCTGCCGGCGATTCGCCTCTTCGTACGGGTAGTAGTTCCATTCCGCGGCGGGAGCGACGGTGACCCTGGCACGCTGATTGTTCCGCGCCGAGCTGGCCCCCGACACGTCGACGCCCGTCGAAATGTGCGGCGTGACGCTCCGCACCAGAAGCGCGTTGACACGCCAATCGTCCCGGTTGTCGCGCACCTCCCTGCCGTCGGACAGCTC
>SLCK01000039.1 GCA_007125845.1 Gemmatimonadota bacterium | reverse complement strand
GGGAGCCAGGTCTGGACCGGCCACCTCCATCTCGTGCCGGTCGGGACCACCCTGTTCTACATGGAACCCATCTTCCTTGCCGCCGATTCCGATGCCATTCCGGAAATCCGCCGGTACGTAGTGAGCGACGGAGAGCGAGTCGTGATGGACCTCACCCTCGAAGGCGCGATCGCTGCGCTCGAGGCGGGACTGGAGGGCGTGACCGCCGTGGGCGACCCTCTGGAGGGGGGCGAGTTCCTCAACGACGATCCTCCCGCGTTGGAGCAGCCTCCCGTGGAGCTACCGCCCGCCCCGCCACCGGTCTCGGGCGACCCGTTGCAGGCCCTGGATCGAGCAGAAGCCAGCCTCCGGGAGGGGGACTGGGAGGGCTTCGGGAGGAACCTGAGGGAGCTCCGGGAAATCCTGAGCGCGACTCAGCCGTAGAGTGGCGGATCGCCTTGATTGCCGGAACCGGCCTGCGTACCTTGTGCAGGCTTTTTTCCGGCGAGCACTTCAGTGCGGCATTGCCGGCCCGGGAGGGGCAAGGGGGCCGAGGCCCGGCTTTCGAGACTTCAGACAGATGAGATGGCATGGACATTCATGAGTACCAGGCGAAGGAGCTCTTTACCCAGGCCGGAATCCCCGTACCACCAGGGGAGGTGGCACGGACGCCGGATGAGGCGGAGAGCATCGCCCGAAAGCTTGGCGGAAAGGTCGTGGTCAAAGCACAGGTCCACACGGGAGGACGGGGAAAGGCAGGCGGCGTCAAGCTAGCCGATTCCCCAGAGGAGGCGCGCGCGCACGCGTCCGCGATCCTCGGGATGGAGATCAAGGGTCTCGAGGTGGCGCGGGTTCTCGTTACCCCAGCGGTGGACATCGAGTCCGAGGCCTACGTGGCCGTCCTGGTCGACCGGGAAAGCCAGGCTCCGATGTTCATGGTGTCGCCGGAGGGCGGGGTGGATATCGAGCAGGTCGCCGAGGAAACTCCGGATGCCATTCGCAAGCAGCGCGTCGACCCGAGGTACGGGCTTCTCCCGCACCAGGCCTATCAACTCGCCGAGTTCCTGTACGAAGACCCGAAGCTCCAGAAGCAGGCGACCGCGATCGTCACGCAGCTCTTCGACGCCTTTTCCCGAAATGCGTGCTCACTCGCCGAGATCAATCCCCTCATCGTGACTCCGGCTGGTGAGATGAAGGCGATCGACGCGAAGGTCAGCATCGACGAAAACGCCCTTTTCAGGTTGCCGGCGGTCCGGGAATACCGCGATCTCGATGCGGAACCCGAATCCGAAACGCAGGCCCGGGAAGCGGACCTCTCGTACGTCAAGCTTGACGGCAACGTGGGGTGCTGCGTAAACGGTGCCGGACTTGCGATGGCCACCATGGACCTCGTGAAGTATTACGGAGGCGAGCCGGCGAACTTCCTGGACATCGGGGGCTCGTCCAATCCGGACAAGGTCGTGGCTGCGCTACGGATCATCACCGAAGATCCCAGCGTGAAAGCGATCCTCTTCAACATCTTCGGAGGAATCACTCGATGTGACGATGTCGCGAACGGGATCGTGGAAGCGACTCGCCGGATCGACATCGAGACGCCGATCGTGATCCGCCTCACGGGAACGAACGAGGAGGAGGCGCTCGCGATTTTGAGTGAAGCCGGCTTCTCGGCATATACCTCGATGGACGACGTGGTCGAAAAAGCGGTCCAGCTTGCCGCTCAGGCCTGACTCGACACACCCGTAGGGAGACTTCTTCAATTATGTCGGTATTCATCGATAGATCCACCCGCCTCGTCGTTCAGGGGATCACCGGGCGTGACGGCTCCTTCCATACGCGACAGATGTCGGAGTACGGCACCCAGGTCGTGGCCGGAGTCACTCCCGGAAAGGGCGGGCAGAGCTTTGAGGTCGGCAACGGAACGCGAATTCCGATCTTCAACACGGTCGAAGCTGCGGTCCGGGAAACCGGAGCGAACACCTCCGCGATCTACGTCCCACCGCCATTCGCGGCCGGAGCGATCATGGAGGCGGCCGACGCGGGGATCGAGTTGATCGTAGCGATCACCGAAGGGGTTCCGGTCCAGGACATGACACGTGCCTACGCGTTGGTCCAGGACAAGGGGGTACGGCTCCTCGGTCCGAACTGTCCGGGATTGATCTCCCCAGGGAAATCGAAGGTGGGAATCATCCCTGGGCAGATCACGATCCCGGGGCCGGTAGGCGTAGTGTCCAGATCGGGGACTCTGACCTACGAGGCCGTGAACCAGCTCACCGTCGCGGGCATCGGGCAGACGACGTGCGTCGGGATCGGAGGAGACCCGATCATCGGGACGAACTTCATCGACTGCCTGCGGGCTTTTGGCGACGACGATGACACGGAAGCGGTCGTGATGATCGGCGAGATCGGAGGCACCGACGAGCAGGAGGCCGCGCGCTGGGTCAAGGAGCACCTGGATATCCCGGTCGTAGGATTTATCGCCGGCCAGACCGCTCCCCCCGGAAGGACAATGGGTCACGCCGGGGCGATCATCTCAGGCTCTGAAGGGACTGCGGAAGAGAAGATCCGGACCTTCAAGGAGAATGGGATCGCGGTGGCTGAGCGGCCGGTCGACATCCGCGACCACATCAAGGAGAGCTTGGGGCTCTGACCTGGAGCGCGCGGGGAATACGCGCCCGGGCGCCCGGCCCCCGACCATGCAACTTGGCGATCTTCTGAGCCCCGAACGTATCCGGGTCCCCCTCCAGACACGGTCCCTCCGTGAGGGCATTCGGATCCTCATGGACGTTGCGGACGTGAGGGATCTGGACGAAGACGGCTCCGAGCGTCCCCTCCGACGAAGGCTGGAGGAAGGTCGGGGTACCTTCCTCGGGCGCGTGACCGAGTATTTTCTGGTGCTGCTGCTCGACCCGGAGAGCGGTCAGGGCTCCGTCGCGGCACTTGGAATTGCCACGGAACCGCTCGAGGAAGATCTCGGTCCGGAAGCGACCGGAGAATCGGAGCCGGAGTCAGCTGCGAATCGGAAGGAAGGAGACCGGCGAGGACCGCGCATTCTCCTCGTTCTCCGGTTGGAAGGAGCGCCCCCGGGCGAGCTTGCTCCGGTAGGTAGGGACGGCCTCGATTTCCTGAGTGATCGGCTAGGGGACCCCCGACTCGAAGCTCGCCTGCTCGAAGCCCGGAGCCCGAGAGAGGTGCTGGCGATCGACGCGCTCACGGGGATCGAGTTGACTGAAGGGATGCGTGTCCAACACGTCATGGTTCCCCTAAGCTACCGTGTCTTCTCGGACACCCCGCTAGACGAAGTGGTCGAGTTGATGGCGCGCAGGGGGCTCAGGGCGGTGCCGGTGGTCGGGAAGGACCTGGAGGTGCTCGGAATGGTGACCGCCGGGGAGGCCCTGAAGCACGCATTGCAATTGCGAGGGCGACCGGAAGAGGTGCGGAGGGAGAGCTCGATGGGCACCGTTCGAGACGTCATGAGCCGGGCGGTCATGTGCGTCGCAGAGGATCAACCCCTCATGGGAGCCGCGCAACTCATGGTGAACAAGGACGTTGGCCAGCTCCCGGTCGTACGGGAAGGGGAGATCGTGGGCATCTTGACACGTGACGCCGTCCTGAAGGCACTCTTCGGGGCGCGGCACGAGCCCAGCACCTGAGAGCCTTCACCTCCGAAGATCCTTCTTCATCACATCCATGGAGTCTGCCGAATGACGCGAACTCTCGCGATCATCAAGCCGGATGCCGTGGCTTCGAGAAAGTTCGGGGCCATCCTGGATCACCTGAGCCGCGAAGGCTTCGCGCCCAGGGGCTTGAAGATGACGCGTCTCAACCGCGCCCAGGCCGAAGCTTTCTACGGGGTCCACAGGGAGCGTCCCTTCTTTCCTTCCCTCGTCTCCTTCATGACCTCGGGGCCCGTTGTGGTCGTGGCGCTGGAGGCGGAATCGGCAGTTTCCAGGCTTCGCGAAGTGATCGGGGCCACCGACCCGGCGGAGGCTGACGAAGGGACGATCCGAGCACTCTACGCCGAGTCCAAGGAGCGCAACGCCATCCATGCGTCTGACTCGGATGAGAACGCCGTTGCGGAAATCGGCTTCTTCTTCTCGAAGGCGGATCTGTTGTCGCTCTGACGGAGCTCCCGATCAGATTGACGGCCAAGCAGTTGTAGCCTAATTTTCAGGGCTTATGTTTACGGTCAATCTGATCGACCTGGATCGGAGCGGCCCCATTCAGTTCCATCGGTTCGTACCGATGGACCATGCGCTCTGGGAAGGGGCGGATCTGGAGCTGAGTGGGCCGGTCGAAGTGGATCTTCTCGTGAGCGCGACCGCGACCGGCCAGGTCTTGGCGGATGGCAGACTTCGGGCACCGATCAGCCGAAGGTGCCGGCGATGCCTCGAACCGGTGGAGCTGGTCCTCGACGAAGCCCTGAGCCTCGTCTGGGAGATCAAGGATGAGTTGGAGGAAGAGGACGACGGAGAGATCCGGCCACTGGATCCGGTCGGCAACCAGCTCGACATGCAGGCGGCCATCCGGGAGGAGTTGATTCTCCTGGCGCCGGCCTACGTCGTGTGCGGAGCGGAGTGTCGCGGACTCTGCCCTATTTGCGGGATCGACAGGAACAAGCAGGAATGCGACTGCACCCATGATGAACCGGATCCCCGTTGGAATGCCCTGCGGGATCTCGGACACGAGTGAAGCGAGGAAATCATGGCGGTACCGAAGAAGCGGACATCCAAGCAGCGGCAGCGGAAGCGCCGGACGCACTACAAGGCCGATCCGGTGATCACGAACACCTGTTCTCGCTGCGGAGACCCGAAGCAGCCTCACCGGGTCTGTCCGAGTTGCGGGTTCTACCGGGATAGAGCGGTTCTCGAGGTCGAGATCGACTGACGAGGGACGGTCCGGTGCGCGTCGCCCTGGATTCGCTTGGCACGGACCATGCACCGACCAGCGAGATCGAGGGTGCCCTTCGGGCCGTTCAGGACCACGAGGGCACGCTCAGCGTCGTCCTGGTGGGTGATGCCGATGCGATCCGACGCGAGCTGGCCGGGACGGATCCGCGACTTCGATCCCGTGTCGAGATCGTACACGCTCCCGAAAGGATTCTCCCGGCAGAGCCCCCTGCGCAGGCGGTTCGCCGCAAGAAGGATTCCTCGATCGTGCAGGCGGTTCGTCTGCAGCGAGAGGGAGTCGTCGATGCCTTCGTGAGCGGGGGTTCGACGGGTGCGATCATGGCGGCGTCCCTCATTCACCTCCGACCCCTCCCCGGGGTCGATCGCCCCGCAATCTGCACCCTCCTTCCCACTTCCAAGCGTCCGATCCTGCTCCTCGATGCGGGCGCGAACGTGGACTGCAAGCCGCACCACCTCCTGCAGTTCGCACGCCTGGGCGCGATCTACGCACGCGACCTGATGGAGGTGCCCGAGGCCCGGATTGGATTGCTCAACATCGGCGAGGAACCGGAAAAGGGCGATGAGTTGGCCATCGAGGCGCACCGATTGCTCCGGGAGAGTGGATTGGATTTCGTGGGAAACGTGGAAGGAAGAGACATCATTCGCGGAGTGTGCGACGTACTGATCTGCGACGGGTTCGTCGGCAATGTGCTCCTCAAGTTCTACGAGTCGGTTGCGGAGTTTACCATCGGCCTCCTCACGAGCGAGATGGCGCGGGTGGGAAGCGCCATGGACCTCGAGGAGGTCTTTCGCGTTCTCGACTACGCCGAGTACGGAGGTGCGCCCCTGCTGGGCGTGAATGGAGTGTCGATCGTCTGCCACGGCCGATCGACATCGAAAGCCATACGCAACGCGATCGGGTTGGCAGCGCAGGCGGTCCGTTCCGGAGTAGTCTCGCACATACAAAGTGAGCTGGCCGTCAGCGTCGACGACCCGTCGTCTGAACAAGAGGGCCCCTGAAATGACGCTCGTACTTCTCTTTCCCGGACAGGGCTCACAGCACCTGGGCATGGGCCGGGAACTCGCGGAAACCTTCCCCGAGGCCGCGCAGACTTTTCGGGAATCCGACGATATTCTCGGGTTTCCCCTGTCTCGCACGATGTGGGAGGGCCCCGAGGAGGAGCTCACGCTCACCAAGAACGCACAGCCCGGGATTCTCACTCACTCGGTCGCAGTTTTCAGGGTGCTCGGCGAGAAGCTCGACGGCGCCGTGATGGCCGCCGGACACTCCCTGGGAGAATTTTCCGCTCACGTGGCGGCGGGAACTCTCTCCTTCGAGGAAGCGCTTCGCGCGGTGCGCAAGAGGGGTGAGCTCATGTTTTCCGCGGGTCGGGAGCGAGCCGGGACGATGGCGGCAGTGGTCGGCTTGGAGGACGCCGTCGTGAAGGCGATCTGCGAAAGCGTCTCTGCTCCTCCCGACTCGATCGTGGTCCCCGCCAACTTCAACTGTCCCGGGCAAGTGGTGATCTCCGGCGACGCAGACGGGGTCGATCGGGCCGTGGAGGAGGCGGTTCGACAGGGTGCAAAGCGCGTGGTGCCCCTCCCGGTCTCGGGTGCCTTCCACTCTCCACTCATGGAGCCCGCCGAGGAGGGATTGCGGGACTGGCTGGCTTCGGTCAACTTCGAACGGCCTCGGTACCCGGTCTATTCGAATGTGACGGCGGATGCGGTTCATGAGGGAGGAGAGGCCAGAGATCTACTGGTACGACAACTCACGTCGGCGGTGCGGTGGGGCGACTCGATCGCGGCCATGATCGAGAGCGGCGCGGACAGCTTTCTCGAGTTGGGCCCGGGAAGGGTGCTCTCGGGGCTCAACCGCAGGATCGCGCGCCGAGTCCCGATCACCTCGGTGGGAGAGCCAGAGGATCTGGCGGAGCTGCGTTGAAGGCGACGGAAGCAAAGGGGAGGGGAGCATATATGGAGCTCGAGCAAAAGGTGGCGTTGGTCACGGGCGGCTCGAGGGGTATAGGGCTGGCGATCGCTCGGTCCCTGGCGGAGGGTGGAGCACGGGTTGCGATCGTCGGACGCAATGGAGAGCGGGCGGAGGCAGCGGCGGCGAGCCTTCCCGGAGAAGGGCACCAGGGAATCGCGTGCGACGTATCGGATGCGGACCAGGCGGCGGCGGCGGTGAAGCGGGCGACCGGTGAGCTGGGGCCCATAGACATCCTGGTCAACAATGCGGGGATCACCCGAGATCAGATCCTGCTTCGAATGAGCCATGAAGACTGGGACGAGGTCATGGGCGTGAATCTCAAAGGGGCCTTCAACATGTCCAAGCTGGTGGCCAGAGGGATGATGCGGAAGCGCGACGGCGTGATCCTGAACATCTCCTCGGTCGTCGGATTGTCTGGAAACGCGGGCCAGGCGAACTACGCCGCGTCCAAAGCGGGACTGCTGGGATTCACCAAGAGTCTGGCACGGGAGTTGGCTTCCCGGAACGTTCGCTGCAACGCGATCGCTCCGGGTTACGTGACAACCGACATGACGAGTGAGCTCGACGAAGAGCAGACGGAGGCGTTGCTGGCCGAGATTCCGCTCGGTCGACTCGGTACCCCTGATGACATAGCCGGCCTCGCCCGGTTTCTCACGGGGCCCTCAGCCGGCTACATTACCGGGCAGGTGCTCACCGTAGACGGTGGAATGGTGATGTGAGCTTCGCTCCCACCTGTGGTGCGAGTGGGGGGTGGAAAATCGGAGTGCCGATCATGAAAGAGATTTCAACCTAAGAGGCGACGAATGGAGGGAAGCATCGACGAGCGGGTCAAGGAGATCATCGTGAACGAGCTCGGGGTCGAGTCCGAAAAGGTGACCTCGGAAGCATCCTTCGTGGAGGACCTTGGCGCCGACTCACTTGATACGGTCGAGCTGGTCATGGCCTTCGAGGAGGAGTTCGGGATCGACATTCCCGACGAAGACGCAGAGCAGATGGGCACGGTGGGTGAGGCTATCGCCTACCTCAAGAAGAACTCCAACTCCTGAGGTGAACCTCCATCTCGCTCGCTTGGGCCGGCGCGGCCGGGCGAGCGGGGACAGGCACGTACGATGACTCGAGAACGGTCGAGGCGTGAGGCCGTCGTGACCGGGCTGGGCTTGGTCACGCCCGTTGGGGTGGGCCTGGGCAACGCCTGGGCGGCCTTGCTGGAGGGTCGGTCCGGTGGGGCGCCGATTTCCCACTTTGAAGCCACCGAAGCGTTCGCAACCCGGATCGCATGCGAAGTGAACGACTTCGACCCGTCGGGCGTTCTCGAACCGAAAGAGGTCCGGAGGTACGACCGGTTCGCCCAGTTCGCTCTCGTGGCGGCTGTCCAGGCGATGGAGGATGCCGGGCTGGACGGGGCGCCCGAAGGGATCGACCCTGAGCGCTTCGGCGTCATCATGGGAAGCGGAATCGGGGGAATCGCGACCTTCGAGGAACAGTGCGGCAACCTCCTGGAGCGAGGTGCGGGGCGCGTCAGCCCCTTCTTCGTGCCCATGTTCATTCCCGACATCGCTCCGGGATTGGTCTCGATCCGGTTCGACGCTCGGGGACCGAACTATGCGACAGTATCCGCCTGCGCCTCATCCGCACATGCGCTTGGCGATGCGGCGCGGATCATTGAGCGTGGGGACGCGGACATCATGATCGCCGGGGGGTCCGAAGCGGCGATCACGCCCCTCTCGGTCGCCGGGTTCTCGGCCATGAAGGCCATGTCCACCCGCAACGACGAGCCCGCGCGGGCCAGTCGGCCCTTCGACCTCACTCGAGATGGGTTCGTCATGGGAGAGGGAGCGGGCTGCGTGATCCTGGAATCTCGGGAGAGCGCCGAAGCGAGGGGGGCGCCTATCTACGCTCGGCTCGCCGGATTCGGAATGTCGGCCGACGCTTATCACATCACCGCACCCCCTCCTGAAGGACGCGGGGCCCAGGCCGCGATGCGGGCGGCCCTGGAAGACGGCGGAGTCGCGGTCGAAGAGGTAGGCTACATCAATGCCCACGGGACGTCGACTCCTCAAAACGACGTGAGCGAAACGATCGCGATCCGGCGCGTCCTCGGGGATCATGCCGACGAGGTTGTGGTGGGCTCGACGAAATCCATGACCGGCCACCTGCTCGGAGCCGCAGGCGCGGTCGAAGCGGTGGTGGCCATCATGGCATGCGCAGAAGGCAGGATTCCCCCCACGATCAATCTCGAGACTCCAGACCCCGAGTGCGACCTGGACTATGCGTCCGACGGTGCGCGCTCCCGCCCTGTGGAAGTGGCGCTCACGAACTCCTTCGGGTTCGGAGGGCACAACGTCTGCCTGGCCTTCCGGAGGGAGGGCTGAGCGGAGTGCGTCTCCGGCGGCTCGAGCGTTCCGGCGCCGGCGGACGATGCGCATAGGGTTCGGGTACGACTCCCATCGCTTCGACCAGGATCGGCCCTGCATTCTCGGGGGGGTGCGTTTCCCTGGAGTCCCCGGGTTGCGGGGGTTTTCCGATGGTGATGCGGTCGCACACGCCGTGATCGACGCGATTCTCGGAGCGGCCGCGCTGGGCGACGTGGGCCGGCACTTTCCACCGGGGGACGAACGGTGGCGAGGAGCGGACTCGATGGACCTCCTGCGGCGAGCGATGGCCCTCGTCGAGAGCGAGGGCTTCGAGGTCGGGAACGTGGACGTCACGGTGATCTGCGAGATTCCCCGGATCGGTCCGGCCGCGGACGCGATCCGGGAATCGCTCTCAGGCGCGCTGAACGTGGAGAGCAGTGCGGTTTCCGTGAAGGGAAAGTCCAACGAGCAGATGGGGTGGGAGGGGCGCCGCGAGGGAGTGGCGGTCCACGCTGTAGCCCTTTTGCGGCCTACGGTGTAGCAGAGGTCGCGAGGTCGCTCCGAGGCTTCGGAGGGGCGCCGAGCGTGAGGCGGTCTGGGACGAACACATGGAGGAGGGATGGGTGCGTGGAGGGGGAGCGGATCGCGGGACGCGCGTTCCACATCGAACCATTTTCGGATTACCTCGCGTTTCAACGAGGTCTCTCCGAACGCACTGTGTCGGCCTACCTGGGCGATATCGAGAGGCTCGTCGGTTTCCTGGTGTCCCGAAAGCACTCCGGGCCGAAGGATGTCTCTGCGCTGGATCTCCGCGATTACGTCTACTTCCTGAAGGACTCCGGGCTTGCGCCGGCGTCGATCCGGCGTGCCATCTCCTCGATGAGAACGTACACCGCCTTCCTCATGGAAGAGGGGATCCTCCTCGAAGACCCGGCCGAGAACCTCGAGTCGCCGCGATCGGGAAGGCGACTTCCCACGGTACTCTCGAGGGATGAAGTGGAGCGACTCCTGGAAGCCCCTTCTCGGGATCATCCCATGTACTGGCGAGATCGGGCGATGCTGGAGTTGCTCTATGCGACGGGAGTTCGCGTTTCCGAGCTGACTACACTCCGCATCTCATCTCTGGACCTCGAGGAAGGGGTCCTTCTCGTCTTCGGGAAGGGATCGCGCGAGCGCCTTCTTCCGGTGGGACGCGTGGCGATCGCGGCCGCTCGAAGGTACGTGGGACAGGTCCGATCGACTCTGGACCGAGGCGAGGGGGATGGATTCGTCTTCCTGAACCGGCGAGGGAGGCCAATCAGCCGGATGGCAGTCTGGACGCTGGTCAAGGATGCCGCGGAACGAGCCGGGATCGGGAAACCCGTGTCTCCCCACACGCTCCGTCACACCTTCGCTACGCACCTGCTCGAGGGCGGGGCCGATCTGGCTGCCGTGCAGGAGCTCCTCGGGCACGCCGATATCTCCACTACCCAGATCTACACCCACCTGGATCGGGAGCATCTCCGCGAAGTGCACCGGCGGTTCCACCCGCGGGCTTAGGCCTACTGCCCTCCCACGTCCACGGATGCAGCCTCGTCCCTCGTGGCGTTTTCAGCGGCGGCCAGGGCGAAGAGCTCTTCCTGGCTCCCCGCCGACCGGAGGAACCGCACCGCGGTCGACAGAACCGAGTCCCGACTGCTCTGGACCTCGAGGGCGCGCCGCTCCATCTCGAGCCGGCGGAAGTAGGAAACCTCCAGGCGCCACCGGAGATAGTCCTGGATCTCGGTCGTAAAGTCGGCCTCATCCAGGCCCTCGTCCACCAGCGAGGCCAGGAAGGCATCGAAGACGTCGTCGGGGAACTCGAAATCGCCGGCCGGAGTCCCGGCAGACCGAGTTTCCTGAGCGGCCCGGAAGCTCACCTCCTGGATCCGCAGGGTGAGCGGAATCTCGGCTTCGACGGTCTCGGAGACGAAGGCCTGTTCGCTCTCGGAAAGGCTGTCGGCCGTGACTTCCAGATCCGGGAAGACGCCGCCGCCTCCGAGGAGTGTCCGTCCTCCTTCCGAGCTGAACTCGGGAATGGAGCTCGATTCGATCACACGTCCGTCCCGGTCGCGCGGGCGATTGAGGGACCGTCCGATCGGGGTGTACCATTCACCCGATGTGAGTCGGATCAGGCGACCCTCGGGGAGCGGAACCACGCTCTGGACCGACCCTTTGCCGAAGGTCCGTTCCCCCAGGACCAGGGCACGGTCGTGATCTTGGAGGGCTCCGGCCACGATCTCGGCCGCCGAGGCGGAGAACTGGTCCACGAGGACCACGATCGGCACGTCCGTCATCCGGGGTGCCATGCGGGCCCTCGCCGAATCCTCGCGGAGCTGGCCCTGGCTTCCGCGACTCCGGGATCGGGTCGTGACCAGCACGGAACCGCGATCGAGGAAGAGGTCGGCAAGATTCAACGACTCGTCGAGGTAGCCTCCCGGGTTGCGTCGAAGATCGAGGATGAGGCCATTCACCCCGTCGAGCCCTGCGAGAACCGAGTCGACTTCCGCCGCGGAGTTCCGAGCAACCCGGTCCAGGAGCACGTACCCGAGATCGTCGAAGATCCGCTCGGAGGTCACGGCGGGAATGTGCACCTCTTCACGCGTGATCTCATGGGGGATCGGCTGCGGCATCCCGTCCCGCTCGACCGTGACTGTGACCACGGTCCCCGGTTCACCCCGGATCCTTCCGGATGCGTCGCTCACCGACCAACTTTCGGCGGTGTCGAGGTCGACCCCTACGATACGGTCTCCGACCTGCAAGCCTGCGTTGTCGGCAGGGGTGTTCCGAAAGACCGCCGTGATCGTGACCGCCTCGTTCAGCTCCGTGATCTGCACACCGATGCCCGCGTAATTGCCGGTGCTCTGCTCTTCGAATGCCCTGACCTCGTCCGGAGAGAGCACCTGTGCATAGGGGTCGTCCAGCTCGTTGATCAGTCCCTCGATCGCCTTCTCCCACAGCGTGGAATCTCCCGGGGACTCGAGGGCCAGGTCGCGAATGGCCTCCATCGCGCCCAGGAAGACCCTGGCCTCAGGTCCCAACTCGGAAGAGGCGTCGGAGGATCCGGAGGATCTCTGGGCTTCGACGCCCACGGGAATGAGGAGGGCTCCGATGAGGAGCGCGGGCAGGAGGCGGGTCATGGCAAAGACGTCCGGTCTGAAAGGGGCATCGGTCCGGGGCGAAGCACCCGGTAGCTTCCCTTGAGCCTTCGGGCACGAATTACCCGATATTAACCCGAGGGATACCGGTCGTTCCAGCCTTTTGTCGCTGTTATCTTTTTTTCGTCGTCGAACTTAGGCGACTTTTCGCCCAGACTCCATCTCCGAACTAGCGAGGTCCGCGTTGACCAGTGGAGAGAGCGGCTCCCCGCCCACCCCCCCGAAGGGGACCGACAACGAGGTG
>SLCK01000063.1 GCA_007125845.1 Gemmatimonadota bacterium | reverse complement strand
GCGCTCATCCCCCGCCGAAGCAGTACATGAGTCCGCCGCCCAGGTCCTCGGGTGCGCACCCGGAGGTGGTGTGTGCCGAGTTCCAGCTCTCCCCTTCGTTCTGGTCGCCCAGGTGGCCCACTCGCGCTCCCCCGGAGTCATTGCTCGACCATCCCTGGCAGGTGGCGTCGGAATCTCCCTCGAAGAGCCTTCCCTCGGTGTCAGAGCCCGTGAGTATGGCTCGCGCATCCTCCGGGACCCGCTCCCCGCGCTCGGTCAGCGCCGTCTCGGCGCTCAGGTTGTGGTCCGGCCCGTGGAGGTGGTCTGAGTCTTCGGCGATCAGGACACCGTTGAAGTTGTACCAGGGACCGCTCCCGATCCGGTCCCGGGCGTGGACGGGATCCCCATCACCCGGCGAGCTCAGGTAAGCGCGCCAGTTCATGTCCCCGTACCCTCTCGCGTAGGCGAGGAAGTCGCAGTGCTGGTCCGCTCCATTCAGTCCGCGGAGGTTTCCGCCGTCCGTGCGTGGTTGGCTGGTCACGAAGAAGTTGAAGGAGGCCTGCTGGGCCTCGAGGGGTTGGACGGCGAAGGTCGCAAGCGCGACGCCCAGGATCAATGCGGTCCTCGTCATCGTATACGTGGCTCCCGATATGGTTCGGTGAGGTTCAGCGGATTCGCCTCGCGGCGCTCGTGGATTGGCGCTGCGCGTAACTGCGGGGCCGGGTTGGCCGCGAGCCCGCCCAATATGGTCCACTTCACCTGGCTGCGCCAGACTGGACGACTCCTCCTCACGCCCGCATGTTCTCTTCCCAGTGAGGGTCCCGAAGGCAGGAGGCTACGCTGACATCCGAGCAGATTGTCGTGTTCGCCGTGCTCATCGGAGCCCTGGCCGCCTTCGTCTGGGGGCGGTGGCGCTACGACGTTGTGGCACTCCTCGCGCTCCTCGCGGTGACGCTCGCCGGGATCGTTCCCTGGGACGAGGCGTTCCTGGGATTCGGACACCCTGCGGTCATCACAGTCGCCGCCGTGCTCGTCGTCGGGAAGGCACTGGCCAATTCCGGGCTCGTCGGGCTTCTTGCGCGGCAGGTCTCGCGGGTGGGGGAGGGGGCAACCGCGCAGATCGCAGCCCTCACCGGTCTCGTCGCCGTCCTCTCCGCTTTCATGAACAACGTCGGAGCGCTCGCGCTCCTCATGCCGGTCGCGATCCAGATGGCGAGGAAGCACGAGCGACCCACGTCTATCTACCTCATGCCCCTGGCATTCGGTTCCCTGCTGGGAGGGCTCTCCACGCTGATCGGCACGCCTCCGAACATCATCATCGCCACCTTTCGAGGAGACGTCGTCGGGGAGCCCTTCCGCATGTTCGACTTCGCGCCGGCCGGAGTGGGGATCGGCGTCGCGGGACTTGCCTTCGTCATCCTCGTAGGATGGCGTCTTCTCCCCCGCCGCGAAGCGGGCTCGAATCGTGACGAGCTCTTCCGGATAGGAGAGTACCTCACCGAGGTGCGGGTGACGGAGGACTCTTCGCTGGTGGGAAGCTCGCTTCGCTCGCTCGGTCGGGACACGAAAGGGGAGATCATGGTCGTCGGGTTGATCCGGGGGGACCGGCACCACCCTGCCCCTCACGTTCTGGAGAGGATGCGGGCGGGGGACGTTCTCCTTGTCGAGGGCACCTCCGAAGCGTTGGCTGAGTTCGTCGATGGTCTCGGGCTCGAGTTCGCCGAGCAACGGGATCTGGATGAGGAGGAGCTGGGCTCGGACGAGGTCGAGTTGATGGAGGCGGTGGTCACCCCGACGTCACCGCTGGTCGGGCGAGACGCGGCGGGCCTGGCAATTCGGATGCGTCACGGATTCAACATCCTCGCCGTGGCCCGGCAGGGGACCAGGCTCGAGGAGCGAGTGGGCCGGATCCGGTTCCGCGCTGGCGACGTCCTGCTCGTCCAGGCGCCCAGGGGTGTTTTGTATGAGGCACTCCCGAATCTGGGCCTCCTCCCGCTCGCGGAAAGGGAGATTCGCATTGGGGAGCCCAGGCGGGTGTTCCTTGCGGTAGGTGTCTTCGGTGCGGCCGTGTCGCTCGCGGCCGTCGGGGTGGTGCCCATTCAGGTCGCGTTCGTCGGGGCGGCGGTGCTGATGGTGATGCTGGGCTTGATCGGTCTGGAAAAGGCGTACACGAGCGTGGACTGGCCCGTCATCGTCCTCCTGGGGGCGATGATTCCGGTCGGAGAGGCTCTGGAGACTTCCGGAGGCTCGGCGCTGATCGGCGACATCCTTCTCGGGATGTCCGAGGGTGGGGTGTCGCCGGCCTTTGCGGTAGGTGTGATTCTGGTGGTCACCATGCTCCTTTCGGACGTGATCAACAATGCGGCGGCCGCCGTTCTGATGGCGCCGGTGGCGCTCTCCGTGGCGGGAGGGCTCGGTGCTTCCCCTGACCCCTTCCTGATGGCGACCGCCGTGGGGGCTTCCTGTGCATTCCTCACGCCCATCGGCCACCAATCGAACACCCTGGTCCTCGGGCCGGGCGGCTACCGGTTCGGGGACTTCTGGCGCCTCGGTCTCCCTCTCGAGGTCGTGATCGTGGTCATCGGGCTTCCTCTCATCCTCGTGGTGTGGCCCGTCTGACGGGTCCTGCGATCCGGAGATCGCATGGCCTCCGCCCTGCCCCAGAACGAGGCCCATGCTTCCGTTGTCGAACCATCTTGGGGCGTGAGGGGTTGGCGACCTTTTGCCGGCGGATGGGCCTGTGGGGAAAGTGCTACGGTATGTGGCGCGAGAGTCACAAGCTCATGGCGCTTCTTCACATCGGGCTGATCGGGACAGGGGGCCCTTCGCCCGGATTGTCCTTGTCTCCCTTGGCGAATCGTCGCTTCACGTTACACTGAGACGGCCTGGGAACACCTCTTGCGAGAACGACCCTCTGAGCGGTCCAGGTCAGAAGGGACGCCTGGAAGCATCGCCAATTCTCCAAAACCATCGTCCCCATACCACAGGCAAGGCATCATGCGTATACAAGCTCTCGTCGACGACTTCACAAGGCCGCTACGGCTGGCGCTCATGGTCGCGCTTCCGGCCCTGATCGTAGCGTGCGACAGCGACAGCAGCCCGACGGACACGACCCCGCAGCCGAGTCAGGTCGAGGACATCTCGCCCACTGGCTCGAATGGATCTCTGAACGTGACCGCCGGTTCGTCGGCGGAGCTGGCGATCCGGGTGACGGACGCATCCGGCAACGCGGTGGCCGGACTCACGACCGACTGGGCGGTAACGAGCGGAGTGGGCGGTCTCACACCGATGGGAGCCCAGCCGTCGAGCGCGCCGGCTTCGGTGCCTTCGGCGCCGGTTTTCCAGAGCGTGGGCTCGCAGTCGACCCAGGTAGTCACGAACCAGAACGGTGAGGCGCGGGTGAGTTGGCACGCCGGAGGTTCCGTGGGAAGCTCCGAGGTGACGGCGAGCGCACAGGGCGAGACCCTACAGACGTTCTCGATCCAGGTGCAGCCGGGAGACGTGG
>SLCK01000133.1 GCA_007125845.1 Gemmatimonadota bacterium | reverse complement strand
TCCCCATGTAGAGGACGATCAGGAAGCCGACACCGAGGAGGCCCCACTCCTCTCCGATCATCGAGAAGATGAAGTCGTTGTGAGGCTCCGGCAGGAAGCCGAACTTCTGGCGCCCCTCTCCAAACCCGACTCCGGTCCACCCTCCAGAGCCGATAGCGATTAGGGACTGGTGGACCTGGTAGCCGGCCGTGGTCGTGTGGGCCTCCAGCTCCTGGAAGGCCAGGACCCGATCGCGCCTGAAGCCTGAGCCCAGCTGCGCGAGCGCGACCGGGGCGAAAACCAGGCCGAGGAAGAGAAAGTGGCCGAGGCGCGCTCCCCCGGCGAACACGACGAGGGCGGCCACGGTCACAATCACGAAGGCGGTCGAGAGATCCGGCTGCAGCAGGACGGGAACGAGGATCGCCGCCCAGATCAGGAGGAAGGGAAGCAGTCCCCTGGAAAGTCCGCGGAATCGATCCTGCTTTCGCACTGCCAGATCTGCGGTCCAGATGATGACCGCGAGCTTCGCGAACTCGGACGGTTGGAAGACCACTCCCAGGTCGAGCCACCTGCGGGCTCCATTGATCACGGGAGCCATCTCGAGGGTCCACGGAAGCACCAGAAGGAGGAGCAAAACCCACGCCACGAAGAGGAGCGGCCAGGCCAGCAGCCGCCACCAGGTGTAGGGGAACCGGGCGCAGACCACCAGAAGGACGAGTCCCGCTGCCGCGCCGGCCGCCTGGCGCAGAACGTAGAAGGTGTCGGGGAGCCCCTGCCGCTGAGCCAGAAAGGAAGAGGCGGAATAAAGGTTCACGAGGCCGAAGGACAGGAGGAGGAGGACCGCGCCCGTGAGCATCGCGGGCTCCCAACCGCGCTCCAATCCCGACTCGGGAAGGGTGGAGGGCTGCGCGGCTACGTCGACATTCACCGAGCTCATCCCTCCTCCTCGGGCGGAAGGCCTGTGCGGGCCAGCTCTGCGAACCGCCGACCTCGCTCTTCGTAGTCCGCGAAAAGGTCGAAGGATGAGCACGCCGGCGAGAGGAGGATCGCGTCGCCGGAACTGGCGAGGGAGGCGGCCGTGGCGACCGCGGCCTCGAACCCCTCGTCCACCCGGACCAGAGGGGGCGTCGTCCGTTCCTTCTCCCTCACCAGCACCTCGAGGGCCGAGCCCAGCTCACTTTCCAGGCGCGGGCCGGCCTCGCCGTAGAGCACGACGGCCCGGGCACGCTCGGCGAGCGGACCCGCGAGCGGAGCCCACGCCTCGCCCTTGTCCTTTCCTCCCAGGAGCACCACCAGTGGTCGGTCCACGCTCTGCATAGCGCTCCGCGCTGCGTCGACGTTCGTCGCTTTCGAGTCATTGACCCAGAGCACCCCTCGCCGCTCGGCCACCGGTTCGAGTCGATGCGGGAGGGGCCGAAAGCTCATCATCCCGGCCCGGATCTCCGGGGTGGATGCGCCCGCGATCCTCGCCGTCAACCCGGCAGCGAGGGCATTCAGGACGTTGTGTCGACCCAGGAGGGGCAGCTCCCCCTCGGAGAGAACCGGCTCTTCGACCCCCTCCTCCGTAGGCCGTAGCGTGAGCCGACCTTCATTCACGAAGGCGGCCACCCTCCCCTGCCGCTCCGGGGTTGGCTCCCACGCCGGACCCGGGGGATCCCGCTGGAAGAGCAACCGCACTCCGGGCGCGGATCCCGGAAGGTCGAGGACCGCGGGGTCGTCGCCGTTCAGGATCCATCGGTTCCCCTCGGCGGCGTGCGCGAAAAGCCGGGCCTTGTCCCTGTGGTACGCGGAGGCGTCTGGATAGCGATCCAGGTGATCCGTCCCGAGGTTCGTGACGACGCCGATGTCGGGGGCGAAGTGGACCGTGTCGGAGAGCTGGAAGGAGCTCACCTCCAGGACGTACCAATCTGGGAGCGGTCGCCGAAGCGCGAGCTGCGACGCCGGTGGGGCGAGGTCGCCGCCGACATTGCCGCCCACGGCCGCGTCCAGACCGGCCGCCTCGAGCAGGTGGGCAATCAGGAGCGCGGTCGTCGTCTTCCCGTTCGTTCCGGTGACCGCGATCAGTGGACCCTCGTAGAACCGTACGGCAAACTCCGGCTCGGAGATCCAGCGGACTCCGCTCTCGCGGAGGGCGGTGAGGACCGGAGCGTCCGGCGGGATTCCCGGGGAAACCACCACCAGCTCGGAGTCCCGTATTCGGTCGAGATCGTGGCCTCCCAGCTCGATGCTCGCCCCCAGGGCCTCGAGCTCCCCGGCAAGAGCAGCAGTGTCGGCATCGTTTGCGAGTTCCGAGACATGGACCTCCATTCCTTGGCTGAGCCCCAGGCGCGCGGCAGCTCTGCCGCTCGCCCCGAGGCCGATGATCGAGAGATGGGCGGCGCTCATCGGATCTTGAGCGTGCTGAAGGCGAGGAGCGCGAATAGGATTCCCAGAATCCAGAACCGGACCACCACCTTCGTCTCGGCCCATCCGGCCTTCTCGAAGTGGTGGTGGATCGGAGCCATCAGGAGGAGTCGCCGCCCCTCCCCCGTCGTGCGGCGCGTATACTTGAACCAGCCCACCTGCGCCATCACGGAGAGGGCCTCGAGGACGAAGACACCGCCCACGATCAGGAGGAAGAACTCCGCCTTGAGAAGGATCGCCATCACGGCGAGCGCTCCGCCGAGGGCGAGGGAGCCCGTGTCCCCCATGAAGACTTCCGCCGGGTGCGCGTTGAACCAAAGGAAGCCGATGGCACCGCCAGCCAACGCCGCAGCGAATACGGAGAGCTCGCCCGCGCCAGGGAGGTAGAGGAGTCCGAGATACGCGGAAGTGTCGACGCGGCCGACCAGATAGGCCAGGACGCCGAAAGTGACGAGGGCGATTGCCCCGAGCCCTGCGGCAAGCCCGTCGAGCCCGTCGGCCAGATTCACCGCATTCGAGGATCCGGAGACGACGAGCGATACGAAGAGCACATATACCGGCGCCCAGAAGACCGCGACCCACGCCTCGAAAAAGGGCACCATCGTCCAGGTGGCGGGCACCGGCCAGATGGGGTGGAGCACAAGGAAGAGCCCGAGCCCCAGACCGAAGGTGAGCTGCCCCACCAACTTGTAGCGGGCGACCAGACCCTTCGTGCGATGGAGGACGACTTGCAGGTAGTCATCCATGAAGCCGATCGCCCCCATCCAGAGGAGCGCGAGGAGCGAGAGTCCAACGTACCAGTTCGTGAGCTCGGCCCAGAGGACCACGGAGCTCGCGGAAGCGAGGACGATCAGGGTGCCACCCATCGTGGGAGTCCCTGCCTTCTTCACATGGTCTGCGGGACCGTCGCTCCGCACGACTTCGCCCACCCGGAGCCGCCTCAGCCAGCGGATGGTCGCCGGACCTGCCACGAAGGCGATCAGGAGCGAGGTGATCATCGCTCCCGCCGACCGGAAGGTCAGGAAGCTGAAGAGATTGAAGACGATATGGATGTCCGTGAACCGGGGCAGGAGGTGGTAGAGCATCTACGCCTCCTGCCGCCGGCCGGCCGCCGTCGAGGTGCCGAAGTCCGCGCGAAACCTCGCGACCAGGGTCTCGAGCGCCACGCCTCGCGAAGCCTTGAGAAGCACGGTTTCGGAACCGGAGAGGTGCGGACGCAGGCGCTCATACGCGTCCCCGGCGCCAGGGACGGAGAGGACCTGTGCGATTCGCTCGCTCCCGGGCGAGTGCGTCTCGGTAGCCAGAGCCTCGGCCGCGACCGCGAAATCCCCCACGGCGACGACCAGGTCCAGGGGACGGCGAACCACCTCCCCAAGGACTTCGCGGTGAAGGCTCGAAGCTCGGTCGCCGAGCTCGAGCATGCTGCCCAGCACGACGACCTTCCCCCCGGCGGCCGGAAGGTCGAGCAAGAGATCGACCGCTGCACGCACGGACTGGGGATTCGCGTTGTAACAGTCGAGGAGGAGGGTAAGCCTTCCGAGCCGCTCGACCTCGCCCCTCAAGGGCCCGGGCGGCACCTGTTCGGCGGCCCGGGCGGCCCCCTCCAGATCGTCGATCCCAAGGCATCTCGCGGTGGAGAGTGCCAGGACGAAGTTCTCAACCCCGTGGCGCCCGGGCATGGCGGGCCGCCAGACGCCCCCGCCCCAGCGCACGGCGTAGCGCCCCTCCCCGTCGGCCTCGAGGAGCTCCCCTCTGAGCTCCGGATCGGCCCGGTCGGTGAGGCCGCACACGTGAACCTCTTCACGGAGCTCTCGAGCTCGACGCGGAAGGATTTCCGGCCGATCCCCCACCACCACCGGCCCATCCGACGCAGTTCCCCGCACCAGGTCGAGCTTCTCCTGGAGTACCCCTTCGAGCGAGCCCAACCCGGTCAGGTGAGCCTCGCTCACCGTCGTGACCACCCCTGCATCGGGCTCGGCGATGCGGGTGAGGAGGCCGATCTCCCCTGGCTCGCTCGTCCCGAGCTCGACCACCCAGAGGTCCGTCTCCTCCTCGGCCTCGAGCAGGGTCAGGGGCACACCGACCCGGTTGTTCCGGTTCGCCCGCGTGGCATGCACCCGCCTCGAGTGGCCGAGCGCCGCCGAGATGAGCTCCTTGACGCTCGTCTTGCCTGAAGACCCGGTGATTCCAACGACCGCCCGGCCGAGCGTGCGGCGCCGGTGCCTGGCAAGTTGTCCGAGTGCCGTCAGCGTGTCCTCGACCCGGTAGCGCACCGGGCCCTCCCCCGCTTCTGTGACGGACCCGACGTCCCCGCCCGGGACCCGGAATTTCGAGACCACCATGCCCCGCGCACCGCGTGCCGCCGCCTCCTCCAGGAAGAGGTGTCCGTCAAAGCGTTCCCCCTCGAGCGCCACGAAAAGGGCGCCTCGGGTGAGGGTCCTGGTATCGGTGGAGATCTCGGTGAACGCCACGCCCTCCCTCGTGAGCTCCGACGGAAGATCGAGGGCGTCACGCACCCTGGCGTCGGTCCAGACGAAGCCCCCGGTCACGCGGCCCTCCCTGCGTCCAGAATCTCCCTTACCACGTCCCGCTCGTCGAAGGGACGCTTTTCCGTCCCGATGATCTGATAGGTCTCGTGTCCCTTGCCTGCGAGGAGGACCGCGTCGCCCGGCTCGGCGAGCGCGAGAGCTCGGGCGATGGCCTCCCTCCGGTCCGTGATCCGCTCGAAGGCGGCACCGGGCATTCCTTCGAGGATCTCGTCGACGATGGCGTCGGGGTCTTCGGTTCGGGGGTTGTCCGAGGTCACGATGGCCAGATCCGCCCCCATTGCCGCCGCCCGTCCCATCTCGGGGCGCTTCTCCCGGTCTCGGTCGCCGCCGGCCCCAAACACGACGATGAGGCGGCCCGCATAGAGTGGGCGCAGGGCTTCCAGCACCCTCTCGAGCGCATCGGGCGTGTGCGCATAGTCGAGGATTACGGGCACGGGCTCCCGCACAGTGACCTCCAGTCGACCCACAGGGGGAGGAGCGTCGGCCAGTGCGGACGCCACCTCGTCCAGCTCGAGTCCCATGAGGAGAGCGATTGCCGACGCCATCAGGGCATTCTGGACGTTGAACCTCCCCAGGAGGGGGAGGGTGACGCCGACCTCCTCACTACCCCAGGTCAGCGTGAAACGGCACCCCGAGCCGCCCAGGTGAATCTGCCTCGCGACCAGGTCCGGAAGGCGCTCGCCGGCGATGGACGGAATTCCCACCTCTGCGTCGCCCTCGAGTCGAACCGCAAGGCACCGGGTCCGGATACGAGGAAGGAGCGCCCAGGCCGGATCCCCGGCATTCACCACCACCGACCCGCCTTCCCCGAGGAGATCGAGCAGGTGTGCCTTCGCCTCCCGGTACTCCGCAAGGCTCCCGTGGTAGTCGAGATGGTCTCGACTGAGGTTCGCGAAGGCGGCCACCTCGACGCGGATGCCGTCGAGCCTCCGCTGGTGAAGGGCATGCGAGGACGCCTCCAGGGCAACGAGCTCGACTCCGGCGTGTTCCAGCCGGGCCAGCACCTGCGCGATCCGTACCGGCCCCGGCGTGGTGAGGCCTTCGAGCGATCCCTTTACCTGGCCGTCGGGATCGACAAGCCCAAGGGTTCCGAGCGCGGCGGCAGGCCCGGATCTCGAGAGGAGGTGCCGGGCGATGAGCGTGGTCGTCGTCTTCCCGTTCGTACCCGTCACTGCAGCCACGCGCAGCCGCTCGCTCGGCGCGCCCATGAGGAAGTGCGCGGCGATCGCGGCAGCACGCCGCCCGTCATCCACCTTCAGCTGGGTAAGGTCGGTGTCGACGAATCGCTCGACGATGGCTCCCACCGCGCCACGTTCCGCGGCTTCCCCGATGAAGTCGTGGGCGTCATGGGCGGTACCCGTCCATGCGAGAAAGAGGTCGCCCCGCCCGATCGCCCTGGAGTCCTGGGCCGCACCCGAAACCGCGAAGTCCCCCGCTCCCCGAAGCTCCACCGAGAGCCCGGCGCCGCGGAGGACCTCCGCCACCGTCGTCAAGGTGGGGGACCGGTCAGCCATCGCCCCAATCCCCTTCCGCCACCGGAGGTGCCAGGCCGGGCGGTCCGGTGAGGAGGCGAATGGTGTCCCCTTGAACGACCACGCTCCCCGGGGCGGGCTCCGATCCTCGAACCGGACCTGCCGACTCCCAGATCACCGAGAGGCCCATCGCGTGTAGACGCCGGGCGGCGCTCCGAGGAGCGGTCCCCTGGAGGTCGGGGAGGCGCAGGCCGCCCTCCTCCGGTCCGGGCTGCAGGAGCGCGGGCATGGCCAAATGGACCGCCTCCTGGTCGGGAATCGATCCCGGACCTGAGGCGACGCCCACCGCGGAGAGCTCGGCCCCGGCCGAGATGGAGGCCGCCGGCTGCACGGCCACCGGGCGGGCAGCCGGGCCCGGAGTCTCTCGAATCTGGTGCGCGCGCGCGATTGTGGCGAGGGCCTGTCGATCGAGAGGAGGCGTGCGCGCGGCGAGCACGGCCTCCATCGTCGCACGGGTCACCGGTGCCGCAGTGGCGCCACCGTAGTAGGCGCCCCGAGGTCGATCCAGCTTCACGAAAACGACGAGCTGGGGATCCTCAGCCGGAAAGAAGCCGACAAAAGAGGAGTAGTACGCTCCCACCTCGTAGCCACCCCCGGGGAGATGCGCGCGGCTCGTTCCGCTCTTTCCCGCTACAGCGAAGGAGGCCAGCCCAGCACGAGTTCCGGTCCCTTCTTCGACCGCTTGCACAAGCGCACGATTCACCTCCGCGGCCGTCTCCTCCGACACCACCCGGCGCACCGCACGCGGCTCATACGATTCCACGACGCCGCCCTGGGAGTCTCTCAGCTCGCGCACGACGCGCGGCTCCATGAGGACTCCCCCGTTTGCGAGGGCCCCGTAGGCCATCGCCATCTGGATGGGAGTAGCCGAGATCTCGTATCCGATCGCGAGGGAGGCTCTCGACTGCCGGGACCACCGGCTCGGGTGCCGCAGCGCGCCTCCGATTTCTCCCACGAGCTGGATGCCGGAAGGGACTCCGAAGCCGAAGTCCCTGAGCATCTCGTACTGTTCGGCCGGGGTCAGCGCGTCTGCGGCCTTCGCGATTCCCACGTTGGAGGAGACTTGCAGCGCGCGCGCGAGGGTGACCGTCCCCACAGGTTGGACGTCCGAGATCGTCCGACCCTGCGTGGTCCACCGACCGTCCATGGTGTGCACCGAGTCGGTCATGGCCGCTTTGTCGAGCTCGAGGAGCGCAGCCACTGTGAAGGGCTTGAGGGTGGACCCGGGTTCGTACGGAGTGTTGATGCTTCCGAGTCCGGAGACACCGCCCTCTGAAAGCGAAGCCAGAGCCAGGACCTCGCCGGTGCGGGGATCGGTCACGATCAGATCGCCGCCCCTGGCCTGGTTCGCCTCCACTGCATCCTTCAGCGCTTCGTGCGCGATCTCCTGGAGATCCCAGTCGAGCGTAAGAATCACCTCTCCTCCGGGACGCGGGGGCTCGATCTCCCAGCTCTCTCCGGGGATCGCCCGTCCCCCGGAGTCCCGTGCGCGGATCTCGGCTCCGGGTATCCCCTGAAGGTGATTGTCGAAGGCCTGCTCCACACCCCCGGCCCCGTCGCCGTCGATCACGCTGCCGAGCACGGCCCGGGCGAGCGTGCCGCGGGGATAGAATCGCCGGAGCTCCCGCTCGACGTACACACCCCGGACTCCTTGCAACGCCTCACGGGCAGCCGGAGGGAAGCGGCCCGGGAGGGGAACCCAGCGCCGATCCGAGGCGACGGCGCGCTCAGCCTCGTCAGCCGGGATCTCCAGCGCGGTGGAGAGGGCCCGGGCCGTCTCGGGGGCGTCGAGAAGCTCCTGGGGGGCGACGCTGACCCGAAAGGTCTCGTGCGAGAGAGCGAGTGGAACCCCGCTTCGATCGAGGATCGACCCCCTCGGCGCCGCCACTTCTCCTTGCATTCGATGCTGCCGGTCCGCCTCGGCCCTCCACTCCGCACCCTGGGCTACCTGCAGCTCGACGGCTCGTGCGAGCAGGAAGCCGCCTGCGAGGATCCAGAGGACGAGGAGGAACCGGCGGCGGAGTACGAGAGACCCTCGGGAAGACGGTTCGGCACTCATGGCGCACCTCCAGACAACAGGACGATCTCGGCGGCCGTGGGCGTGCGCATTCCAAGGCGTTCCTGGGCCTCCGGAACCACGTGAGAGCGGCTCTCGAGCATCTGAATCCGGTGCTCCAGGTCGAGCCGCTCGGCGTGCCCCAGCGACAGCTCTCGTCTGAGATGATCCAATTCAGCCAGTGACTCCAGGGCCCGGGCTTGCCGCCAGGTCACGAGACTCAGCGCCGCCAGGAGAAGTGCGACCGAGAGTGCCACTAGAGAGGAACTAGAGAGCCTCATGCGGCCTTCCTCCACACCCTCATCCTCGCGCTCCTTGCCCTGGGATTCTCCTGGACTTCCGCTTCGGACGGACGGACCACCCGTCGCGTCAGGACTTCACCGAGCGGCTCGCCCCGACACCGGCAGACGGGCAGCGCCGGAGGGCAGACGCACGAGCGTCCCCACTCTCGGAATGCGTTCTTCACCTCTCGATCCTCGAGAGAGTGGTAGGAGACGACCACGAACACCCCTCCGGGGAGCAGAGCTTCCCGTATCGCGGGGAGACTTCGCTCCAGCGCTTCCATCTCTCCGTTGACCTCAATGCGCAAAGCCTGGAACACTCGCGCCTTCTCCTTGACGTGCGGCGGACGGCCGAAGACCTCCGCCATCACCTCGATCAGGTCACCAGCGACGCCAAGGGGCGCCTCCCTTCTCCGACGAGCCACGGCTCCTGCGAGGCGCCTCGCCCTGGGCTCCTCCCCGTAGCGGCGGAAGATCCGAGTCAGGTCGTCCTCGCTCCTCTCGTTCAGGAGGGCGGCGGCCGTCGTGGATCCTGCCTGGCCGGCGGACATTCGCATGTCCAACGGGGCCTCCGGTCGAAAGGTGAACCCTCGCCGATCCGAGTCGATCTGATGCGTGCTCACTCCCAGGTCGAGGAGGGCTCCCGATAGGGACGGGCCCGCCAGGGACGCGCCCTCCGCCGCCTCGTCGAATCGTGCTTCCAGAAACCGCACCCGAGTCCCGAAGTCGCTCAATGCCCTCCTCGCCTCCTCCAGTGCCTCCGGATCCCGATCCACGGCCAGGATCCGGCACTCCGGGTAGCGCTCCAGAAGAGCGCGACTGTGGCCTCCTCCCCCCACGGTTCCGTCCAGAATCTCCCCGTGGGCCGCGGGCTCCAGGGCCGACACCACCTCTTTGACGAGCACGGGTCGATGGAACGCACTCGCCATCTCTCTGCCCTCCCCTGTGTGGTGACTAGCCGAATATGCGGTGCATCTCCGCAACCTTCGCCTCGTCCCGGATCGAGTCATCGGGATGCCGGGACCGGAAGGTCTCCGGGTCCCAGATCTCGATCCGATCCATCGCCCCCACCAGGAGAGCGGATCCATCGAGCCCAGCCCTCTCCTTGAGCCATCCCGGAATGAGGATTCGCCCTTGCTTGTCCGGTTCGACGTCGGTCGCCCGCGACGTCACGTCCCTCAACATCGGAGACAGATCCGGTCGATCTCTCCTCAACTCCAACAGTCGATCCTGCACGCCCGCCCACACATCTTCGGGAAAAAGGGTGAGGTGGGTCGGTTCCCACTGCAGCAGGACGAAACGGGTGCCCTGGGCCTTGCGGCGGTAGTCCGCCGGCAGGCTCACGCGCCCCTTCACATCGAGCTGGTATTCGAACCTGCCGAGAAACCCCGTCACTCGCCTCCCTTTGTGGGTCAGAGTGGGAAGTAGTGGCAAGAAGTGGTGACAGCTGGGACAACATAGGGAGGAAGCGGGAAGCGGGTCAAGTGCGATGGCTACGCGACGCCCCCCCTTCCCGAACAGGCAGGAACGACGGAAGGGGCGCCGCGGAAACCTCCGCAACGCCCCTTCCGTAGACTGCCCCCGGACCTCAGCGAGCCCGGGTGCCCGATCTCACTTCATCTCAACTCAACGGCTGCCCCGCCTGATGATGGCGTCCTGGATCTCGATGAACTGGTTGGTAGCATCGATGATCTGGTTCAGGTTCGAGCCCGGGTTCTCCTGGGCGTAGAGCTCGCCGGCCCGCAGGTGCTCGAGCGCCTCCTGGAACATCGGGAGGGTGCGCTGAGCCGACTCGACCGTCTGTGGCTCCTGAAGCGCACGGCCCTGCTCGTAGAGGGCGTATCCGTGGAAGAAGTTCGTCTGCGACCGGAACTCGTCGGACACGTCCATCTCCTTGATCGCCTCGAAGAGGCGGATGCCCATCTCGTAATCACCGGCCTGTACGCCCTGGCTGAAGCCGTGGCTCAGTAGGATACCGCCGAGGGCGTCCGGGCTCTGGTCACCCGCCTCGGCCGCGGAGTGGATCATGTCGACCGCGTCGTCGATCCGATCGGCCTCGAGGTAGTAGTTGGCCATCCGGCCGCGTGCATTGGCAAGGTCAGGGTTGATCTCGAGCGCCGCGGACAGCGAGGCGACCGCCTCGTCGATGTTTCCTACCCGATTGTGGGCCGTCGCGAGCTGGCTCAGGATGTCGGCGTTCTCAGGAAACCACTCTGTGCCCCTCTGGCCGAGCGCGATCGCCTCTTCGGGCTCGTTCAGCTGCAGATACGCACGCATCGAGTTCACCACGTACTGTGTACGCGACTCACTCCCGCGCTCCTCGAGCACCACGTCCAACGAGGCGATCGCGGTGCGGAAGAGCTCCGCAACTTCCGGATCGAGGGCCGGCTGGTCCCCGTCCTGCTGCTGGGCTTGCGGACGCTGCTGCTGCAGGTCGATCGCCGCGCGGAAGGCGTACGATCCGTACTGCTCATGGAGGTCCACGTGATCCGGGTCCCTCTCGAAGCCCTCCTCGAGGAGGGTCATGGCGCCGTAGGCGTCGCCGGTCTGGGCGAGATCGTAGGCCACCCGGAGGCGGACCTGGACGTTGTCCGGGTTCCGCTCGAGGAACCTCGTGTAGTAGTCACGCGCCTCGTCGGTCTCATCGAGCTGCGCGGCCACCCATCCGGCGTTCTCGAGGTACTGGCTGCTGTTCGGGTCATCCTCCAGCAGGGTCCGGAAGTGATCGAGCGACTCCTGGTACTCCTCGATCTCCATCAGGGTGCGAGCCAGCGCGAAGCGCGCTTCGGCGGACTCGGGTACCAGCTCGACCGCGCGGGTGCAATATTGCATCGCGCCATCCCAGTTGGAGGCGTTGTACTCGCTTCCGCACCAGGAGATGAACTGCACCTGCTCGACCGTATTCTCAAAGGAAGCCAGAATGTGCCGGGCAGCGGTCTCATGCTGGTTCTCCGGCAGCGTCTGCGGCTCGACCGAGAACTCCTCACCCGCCGGCACCGTGATGAAGCGGGCCTCGTAGCGGATCTCCCCGTTCACCTCGTGGTACTCGCCGCACATGATCAGCGGGATGCTCATCTGGGTGGCGAGCTGCTGCGCCGTGACGCAGTCCAGATCCCCGAGACGCAGGTCGTACTCCCTGGCTGCACGGTCGGCGTCCCTGGAGGAGAGCGCAACGTGGGTCGGGAGATCGATCAAGTCCCGCACCTCGTCGGACGTGCGCTCACCGAACCGATCCCGGGTACCGTCCGTCGGCTTCAGATCTGCGACGAGAACGCGGAACCGGGAGCCGTCCTGCGCATCCGCTTGCTGGGGGATGAACGGGAGGGCGAGGAGAACCATCACCGTCGCGATGAGCGTACCTTTCATACGTTGGATCATGCTGCTGCGCTCCTGCGTCAGCCCTACTGATATGAGTAGGGTAGTGAGACCGAGCGGCACCCTGGCGGGGCCGAAGCCCGTGGGCGAACGTCTGCCTGGAAACCGCTGTTCTTTGCCGAGTTGAGATACCGTCCTGCAAAAGATCGCATACCCCCGGCCCCGTCAACCGTTCCGCCAACACTGAAACAAACACGCTTCAAGCTTCTCGGGCGGGAACCGAGCACCGCAGGTTTCATTACCCATACAGTCCGACCCCAGGAAAAGGTCCGGTCCG
Source organism: Gemmatimonadota bacterium (assembly GCA_007125845.1). Lineage (GTDB taxonomy): Bacteria > Gemmatimonadota > Gemmatimonadetes > Longimicrobiales > Gaopeijiaceae > SLCK01. The sequence continues at coordinate 22,072 of SLCK01000133.1, read as the reverse complement.
CGGGTGTCCTGTTCGGAACCAAAAGCATGGCCCAGGCCCCAAGCCTTGGAGCGCCGAAGCCCTCCGGGGCCAGGGCCCAGGAATGGGAACCGCGAGGGGACGGACGGGGTTCGTCCAGTGCACACCCGACCGTGAACGCACGCGCCTTTACGGCGTGAGCCCGAAGCACAGTCCACCACCGTTTTCCGCGCACTCGAGAGAGCTCGGAGTTTTCCATGGCCAACATCATTCTCGCCCCGGGTTGGCGCAACCCTGGTCGCGACGTCACGCCGGAAGCGGCCTATTGGAATCGCCGGCGATTCCTGAAGGAAGCTGGCGCCGCGGCGGCCGCTCTGACACTGGTGGCCTGCGGAGCGCGAGACGGCTCGAATTCCGACTCCGAAGGTTCGAGTCAGCGGCCGTCGGACCCGCTCGACACGATCCCGGACACTCCGACGCGAGACCTCTACCCGTCTCCCGCGAACTCGACCTATCCGATCGACCGCCCTCTCACCGATCGTCTCGTCGCAGCCACGCACAACAACTTCTACGAGTTCATGACCGACACGAGTCGGGTGTGGGAGCGAGTTGGTCCGTTCGAGGCGAGACCCTGGACGATCGAGGTCGGGGGAGAGGTGGAGCGTCCGGGGGTATACGATGTGGCCGACCTCGAGCGCGAGCTCGGGCTCGAAGAGCGGACGTACCGGCTCCGGTGCGTGGAGGCCTGGGCGATGACCGTCCCCTGGACGGGATTCCCGCTCCACCGCCTGCTTGACAAGGTCGGGCCCCTCTCGTCGGCTCGGTACGTTCGCTTCGTCTCCTTCCACCGCCCGGAACAGGCGATCGGACAAGCGAACCAGGACTGGTATCCCTGGCCCTACTATGAGGGTCTGAGGATGGACGAGGCGATGCACGACCTCACCCTCCTCGCCACGGGGATCTTCGGAGCACCGCTTCCAAAGCAGCACGGAGCCCCGGTCCGCGTGATCGTACCCTGGAAGTACGGGTACAAGAGCCCGAAGTCGATCGTGAAGATCGAGCTGGTAAGGGAACGCCCGCCCATCTTCTGGCACGACCTCCAGCCGAACGAGTACCGTTTCTATTCGAACGTGAACCCACAGGTGGCCCATCCCCGCTGGCCGCAAACGCACGAGGAGCTGATCGGGGAAGGTCGCCGGGTCCCAACCCGTCTGCTCAACGGGTACGGCGAATGGGTGGCCCACCTCTACGATGCCGATGTCCTCAACTCCCTCTCCTGACTCCCGCGCTCCGAGCCTCGGGGCCCCTGCGGCGACGAACGGGCCGATCGGTCGATGAGCCGAAATGGAGCACGTCCTGACCTCCTCGTGGTTGGGGGAGGAGTGATCGGGTTGTCCGTGGGCCGGGAAGCGGCCCGCCGAGGCCTGAAGGTCCTCGTCCTCGACCGGGGGGAGGCCGGGAGGGGTGCGTCGTGGGCAGCGGCTGGGATGCTCTCTCCCCTTGCCGAGGTAGACGTTCCGGGCCCCTTCCTGGACTTCGGCATCACCAGTCTCCGCATGTACCGCGACTGGGTCCGCGAGATCGTAGAGGAGGTGGACGCCCCGGTCGAGTATCGAGAGTGCGGAAAGATCCTCCTTGCCTTCTCCCCTTCCGACCTCGACGGTCTCCGGAAACGGAAGCGCCTCGCCGAGCGGCACTCGATCCCGGTGACCCTCCTCGATTCGACTGGACTCGAGCGGGAGGAACCGGCACTCGCGCCTGCCCTGTCCGGAGGTCTCCTCCTGGAGGACGACTTCCGGGTCGACAACCGTGCCCTGGTCGTGGCCCTCAGGGAGTCCGCACACCTCGGGGGAGTGGAGATCCGAACCGGAACCGAAGTCCGGACGATCCAGATCGAAGGAGACCGCGCTGCGGGCGTGGTGCTGGCCGATGGGACCGGGATCTCCGCGGGAGCGGTCCTCGTCGCCGCAGGGGCATGGTCCGGCGAGTTGAAGGGCATGCCCAGGCCCGTACCCGTGCGCCCGGTGCGGGGCCAGATGCTCTCCCTCGCTCCCACCCGACCGATCTCCACCCGCATGCTCGAGGCCGCTGACGGGTACCTCGTTCCGAGAGACGACGGCCGCCTCCTGGTGGGGGCGACCATGGAGGAAGCGGGGTTCAGAGAGGAGAACACGGTCGACGGCACGAGCCGACTACTCGCCGTGGCACACCGGATTGCACCCGGCCTGGGGTCGGCACGGGTGGTCGAGCTCTGGAGTGGACTCAGGCCGGCAAGCTTGGACGGTCTACCGATTCTCGGGCCGGACCCCGACATTGCCAACCTCTACCTGGCCACAGGTCATTTCCGAAATGGGATCCTGCTCGCTCCGAGCACGGCAGCGTCCCTGGGAGCCGCGATCGCCGGAGACCCCATCGACCCGCTTCCGCCGGAGTTTCTGCCCGGCCGGATGCTGGCGCACGAGGGCTCGACGAAGTCATCTTGAACCCTGGCGAGGGGAGCGGACCCGCTCCCTTCGCATCTGCTACTCGACGGAGGAGAACGACGATGAACGTACCCATGATTGCTGGATTGGCGCTGAGCTTCACCCTGGCGGGGCCGACCCCGGATCCGGGCGTGATCCAGGTGGTCGACCCGGTCTGCACGCCGTCCGAGATGCCGCTCGCGGATCGTGCGAGCCCCTTCGACTCCGCTTCCGTGGCACTCGCGGAGGGCGAGCTCAAGCTCTGTTACGGCCGTCCGTCCGCGAGGGATCGCACCATGATCGGCGGCGACGACGTCCCCTTCGGCGAGCCCTGGCGGTTGGGGGCAAACGAGCCCACGACGCTGCACACCACTGTCGCGATCCGGATCGGCGACGTCCCGCTCGATCCCGGGTCCTACTCCCTCTATGCCATCCCTGGTGATGAGGAGTGGGAGATCGTCGTGAACACGGAGGTGGACCGCTGGGGCATTCCGATCAGCCCGGAGGTGAGAGCGCACGACGTCGGATCGGTGACCGTGCCTCGTGAGCGGCCCGACGGTCACGTCGAGACCCTTACGATCGACTTCTTGCTGCCCGACGCGGGGACGACCGCGATGGAGGTCGAGTGGGAGGATTTCCGGGTCAGCGTCCCGATCGAAGTGACGGCCTACTGAGCCGGACGCTCCCGGATCCAGATTGAAGTCGGATGCCCCGAGGTCGCCGGAGATCATCGCCCATCGTGGATTTTCCGGGCGGTTTCCGGAGAACACGATCCCGGCCCTCCTCGGGGCATTCGACGCAGGGTGTAGCTCACTCGAGTTCGACCTCCGCTGGACCGCGGACGGCATCCCGATCCTGTTCCACGACGAGACCCTGGATCGGACCACGGACGGATCGGGAGCCGTCGCGGAGCTCGTGTTCAGCGACATCGCGCGGCTCGACGCGGGGTCCTGGTACTCTCCTGGCTTCGCTGGCGTCCGCGTTCCCTCGCTCGAGGAGGCGGTGGCCCACATTCGGTCCCGTGCCCGGCACATCTACGCTGAGGTGAAGGCCGTTCCCGAGCCCGCGGCACTCGACGCCCTGCTGGAGATCCTTCGGCGCACCGGGATCCACCCCCACACGACCGTCATCTCTCTAGATCACGACCTGCTGGAAGAGCTTCGGGCCCGGGATTCGGAGTTGGAGTTGGGATGGGTCGTGGCCTCCGAAGAGAGGTTCGAGCCCGCACTTCGGACCGTGGCGGCCGACGGGCGGGCGTTGCTCGATCCCGATGCACAACTCCTGCTGGATGTGCCCGAGCGAACCCGGGAGGTCGTGTCCCGAGAGGTGCCGCTCGTCACCTGGACGGTGGACGATCCCCGACGTGCGGAGCAGCTGCGGCGCCTGGGCGTACGCCGGATCACGACGAACGAGGTGTTGCGCCTCCTCGCCTGGGCTCGCGACGCGGGGCGTGTCGACGCGGACTCCAAGCCCGAGTGTGGGGACATCGGGGCGCAACCGCGCCCCCCCTCCGGAGGGACAGGGTGAGCCGGCCCCTTGGACCGCATCCCCTCTCGCCCGCCGGGCGTGTGGGAGCGCTTCGGGAGATGGTCGCCGAGCCCCTGGAGCTCCTGGTTGTGGGAGGAGGAATCACGGGAGCGGGGGTCGCAAGGGACGCAGCCTTGCGGGGCATGCGGGTGGGGCTGGTGGAGAAGACGGACTTCGGAGCCGGAACCTCTTCCCGTTCCTCCAAGATCATCCACGGGGGCGTGCGCTACCTGGAGTATCTCCAGCTCGGACTCGTCCGCGAGTCCGCGAGGGAGCGGCGAATTCTCCGGCGGCTCGCCCCCCACCTGGTGCACCCCCTCCCCTTCCTGTATCCCGTCTACCGCGGGGAATCCCTCCTCAAGATCCAGGCGGGACTCAAGCTCTTCGACCTGCTCGCCGGTAACCCGCGCGGGGAGCGGTCCCGTCGACTCGACCCCGAGGGGACGCGGAAGTACCTGCCGGGCCTCCGGGAGCCGCTCAAGGGCTCGGTCCTCTATCCGGAGTACATCACGGACGACGCACGCTTCACCCTGGCCAACATCGCCTCGGCGGCGACCGCAGGGGCGAGGGTGGCCAACCACGCCCGGGTCGAACGCTTCCTGGTGGAGAGCGGTCGGGTAGTGGGGGCGGCCGTACGCGATCTCGAGCGCGGCCGCGACTTCGAAGTCCGAGCCGATGTCACCGTGAACGCCACGGGTCCCTGGGCGCAGCGCACGCTCCTTCAGAGCGGCTTCGATGTACCAAGTCCCCTGGTGCCGTCCAAGGGTATCCACATCCTTCTCGAGCGGAGTCGCCTCCCCCTCCGGGCCGCTACCTTCTTGAAGTCCTCCACGGGCCGGGCGGGCCTCGCGATGCCCAGAGGTCCGTGGGTCTACGTGGGCACCTCGGACGAGGAGTACCGGGACGACCTCGACCATGCGCGAGCGACGGGGGAAGAGGCTCGCGAGCTCCTGGAGATGACCCGAGACTGCTTTCCCGGAGCCGGTCTTGAATTCCGCCATATCCGGGCCACCTGGGCCGGCATCCGCCCCCTCATCCGCGAGGAGGGGAAGGCAACGAGGGACATGTCCAGGCACGACGAGATCTGGAGCACCCCGCCAGGCCTGGTCACGATCGCCGGCGGCAAGCTCACCACCTACCGACCCATGGCCCGGCGAATCCTCCGGGCCGTGGCGCGGGCGAACGGCAGGTCTCTTCCGGGAAGGGATCGGACCGCCGAGGTCCCCCTCGCCGGGAACCCCGGGGAGGACCCGGAGCGGTTCCACCGGAGGGTCCGCACGCGGCTCCGCCGTGAAGGGGTCGCCGAGGTGACTCTGGATCGCATCGAGCAACTCTACGGCACCGAAGCCGAAACCCTCCTCACCTACGGGGAGGAGGACCCGGACTGGCTCCGGCCTCTGGCACCCCGAACTCCCGCCCTTCGCGGAGAGGTACGCCTCGCTGTCGAGCGGGAGATGGCGCTCACGCTGGAGGACATCCTGGACCGACGGTTGGCGCTCCTCCTCTTCACGACCGACGGTGGAGTCGAGGCCTCCGGCGAGGCCGCCGACATCGCTGGAGGCCTGCTGGGCTGGGATCGGGACCGGAAATCGCGGGAAACGGCGACCTACGAGCGTCTCGCGCTGGAACACGGTCCGCCCGACGCGCGAAAGCTCCCCAGGGAAAGGTCGCGTTGACAGCGTGGACCGCCCCGGATACGCTAGTGTACAGCAAGTTGAAACTGATTCTCAATCCGATTCGTCGGTGCGTTGCATCCGGCGTTCGGGCGACTCCCTCTCGGCGCGACGACATGGACCCGTCCCTCATTCGACTCGACGGCGTCAGCAAGTGCTATTGGCCGGGCCCGGTCGAGGCGGTCAAAGACGTCTCGCTCGACGTCCGTGCCGGGGAGATTCTCACCCTGCTGGGGCCCTCCGGTTGTGGGAAGACCACGACGCTCAGGCTAATCGCGGGCTTCGAGACTCCCGATCGGGGCGCAATCTACGTCTGCGGAAACCAGGTGGCCGGCGTGCGCTCCTGGGTCCCCCCCGAGAAGCGGGGAGTCGGGATGGTGTTTCAGGACTACGCCCTCTTTCCGCACCTGACGGTGGGAGAGAACGTCATCTTCGGGCTCGACCGGATTCCCCGGAAGGATCGCCGGGAACGGGCCCAGGAAGTCCTCCGGATCCTGGACCTGAAGCCACTCTTCGACCGCTACCCACATGAGCTGTCCGGCGGCCAGCAACAGCGCGTGGCGCTGGCCCGAGCGATCGCGCCCGAGCCGGTGGTGGTGCTCATGGACGAGCCCTTCTCCAACCTCGACGCCCACCTGCGGGACCAGGTGCGCGACGAGGTCGTGGGGATTCTGAGAAAGGCCGGAGTCACCTGCATCCTGGTGAGCCATGATCAGCGGGATGCCCTCGCCGTGTCCGACCGGGTCGCCGTCATGAACCACGGACGGGTCGAACAGGTGGGAAGTCCCCGGGAGATATACAAGCACCCCGAATCGGTCTTTGTCGCAACCTTCGTCGGACGAACAAATCTCCTGCGAGGAGTCGTTCAGAACGAAGACGGCTGCGTCCTGACGGACTTCGGCTCGTTCTGTCGCGTGAACCGGCTCGGCATCCCGAATGGAACCCCGGTGATGGTGTCGGTGCGCCCCGACGGGTTCACGGCGTGCCGGCAAGCGGAGGGAGTTCTGCACGGAACGATCCGCTCGGCCACGTACACAGGCTCCCAGGTCGAGGCGGAGGTCGCGATTCCCTCAGCAGATGGCGGCATGCGTAAGCTCGTGGTGCACCTGCCGCCGTCCCGCTCGTACGAGATCGGTGAGGAGCTCAGCTTCCGGCTTCTCCCCGAGTTTGCTTCGGTCGTCCGTAACGCCTGCGACACCCTGGGCTTCTCCTCGCCCGCCACGACCGCCTCTCAGGCCGTGACTCAGTCCTCCCAGCGGTCCTCCAGCCCCTCCTCCGTCCCCGTCTGAGCCACCTCCGCAGGAGTGCCGTCCACCTCCGCCTGCTTCAGGTGGTGGGCGATGCGCCAGGCGTGATACCCCAATCGGTCCAGTCGCTTCACCGCCTCGATCTCCCCCCACGCGTCTTCCGGGGGTGTCGCCCCAGAGGCCGTTGAGGCGAGAACGCGGGCCCGCTCCCTGCGCCTCAACTCCGCCAACTCGGTCGACAGCCGGCCCAATCGTTCCACATCGGGGAGTTGGAGCTCGTCCAGGCCCCCAGCTGTGAGCGCTGCGCTCAACTCGCTCCCCCGCGCCTTCACCTCCGCTCCTACGGGTAGCCACCCGACCTCCCCCAGACCGGCCATTCCCTTCACGAACCGGTCGAGGTGATCGACGGCGTGAAGGACTGACAGGTGGCGATCGTATCCATCCGGGTCTTCGGGCGACGTCCGCACATTCCCCAGGAAGCTGCGAATCTCACGAAGGGCCTCCCCTGCGGAACCCAGGACGGGATCGCTCGCCTCGGCAGCTCGCGCGGATGCGCCCGGTCGCAGGAGCACTTCGCAGCGCCGGAAGAGGAGATGGGAGACGGACGCCGCGCTGCGCCGCGCCGCCTCTACGGCGACCGGTGGTATCTGGGCGACAGCCGGATCCAGGTGACGGGTGAGAGTGGGTTCGAGCTCCGGGACCATCCTCTCCACGACCCGCGAAAAGCCTCCGATCACGGGAAAGAGAACGAGGACCCCGAGCAGATTGAAGGAGGAGTGGAATAGCGCGATCCCGACGGAGGGATCTCCTCCCACGAGCCGGAGCGACACGCCCAGGAGTATGGGAAGCAGGAGGAGAGCCAGCAGTCCGGTGATGAAGTTGAAGAGGATGTGCGCGAGGGCCGTCCGACGAACCGGGACCGAACCTCCAATCGACGCCAACGCGGCCTTGACCGTGGTGCCCACATTCTGGCCGACGACCAGGAACGCGGCCTGCTCGACCCCCACGGTGCCCGCGTTCAGGGCGGTGAGGGTGGTCGCCACCGCGGCCGAGGACGACTGCATGACGACCGTCATGACGACGCCGAGGACGACCAGTACCACGCGTCCCCCGAGAGTGGGGCCCGGGAAGGTGGAGGGATCCACCCGCTCTGCCAGCCCCTCCATTCCCACCTGGAGGATCTCGATCCCGACGAAGATGAGTCCGAAGCCGGCCATCGCCAGCCCGAGTTGAGCTCTTCTTCCCCGAGAAAGCAGGCGGAGGAGCGCGCCGACGCCGACGAGGGGAAGCGCCATGGCAGCGACGTTGACGCGAAATCCGATCAAGGAGACCAGCCACCCCGTGCTCGTGGTCCCGAGATTCGCCCCGAAGATGACCCCGACCGCCTGGGGAAAGGTGAGGAGGCCGGCGCTCACGAAGCCGATCGTAGTGAGCGTGGTGGCGCTCGAGGACTGGACGAGGGCCGTAAAGCCCGCCCCCGACACCAGAGCGATTCCGGGCCCCCGCGCGAAGCGCTGGAGGACCCCCCGGAGGGCGGTGCCGGCAGCCGCACGCAGGCCCTCCGTGAGGAGGATCATCCCGACCAGGAAGACGCCAATGCCACCCAGAATTCCGCCGACAGTCTCCATGGGAACCATCGGGCTCACGACGTCTCGGCGACCATGGTCCGGTAGCCTTCTCGAAAGCTCGAGTACTCAAAGCGATACCCGGTCGCCCGGAGACGGGCGTTGGAGCAGCGCTTGTTCGCCCGCCGGGACCGCCCCTCCCCTCCCACCCCGGGAGCCGGTGCGCGGAGCAGCTCTGCCAGGTATCGATACACGTCGCAGAGCGGAGCCGGCTCATCGTCGACCCCGATATACGTGCGCTCCGGAGACTCGATCTCGAGCAGGTGCGCGAGCGCTCCTGCCGCATCGTCACGATGGATCCGGTTCGACCAGATCGGCGGGCCTTCCGGGCACCGCGCCTCACCGGAGCGAACGCGCTCGAGGAGCCGTGTCCGGCCAGGGCCATAGATTCCCCCCAGGCGGAGGACCAACGCGGGAAACGGACCCGAGAGTGCTCGTTCCTCCCCTTCGAGGACCAGCTCCCCACGGAAGCTCTCGGGAGCGGGGAGCGTGTCCTCGTCCACCCAGTCCCCGCCCGCATCCCCATAGACGGCCGTGCTCGACACGAAGATGAATCGTTCCACGGACGCCCCGACGCCGACCAGGGCGTCCAGCAGCTTCACCACCCCCTCCACGTACGCGGACCGGTAGGGCCCGGGAGCCGAGGCGTCGGCCGAAGCCGCGTACACCACCCGGTCCACCTGCGGAAGCGCCTCGGCGAGGCCAGGGGCGAGAAGGTCGACGGAGATCCCACGGATCGGTTCAGGAAGCGTCTCCGCTCCCCTCCGAATGCCCCAGACCGAATGCCCGGCCCGCCCCAGTAGAAGACCCAGTTCCGTGCCCACATAGCCACACCCAGCAATCAGTGTTCGCATCCCTACGTCCCACCTTTCGAATTCCGGAGCCCGAAGGCCTTCACATAGATGGAAAGATCGCTACCTTACGGCTCCATGAGGTTAGTGGACTCGTGAGGCCCCGATGGGTCGAGTCCCTCTGAAGCTTAACGAGAACCAGATCCAGGAGGGCCTCCAGTTAAGAAAAGAGGAGTAATTGATATGAGCTTGATTCCAAGATCCAGCCGGCGGTTCATCCCGCGGGTGGTGGACTATACCTATAGTGAGCGCAAGCCCAGCCGGATGCCGATTCGGCGGCGGCTCCATGCCAGATCCGGTCAGACCCTGAGCGGTCTGGTCAAGACAACCAGGAGGAACCCCGGGGACGAGCGCGGCTGACCAGGCCGCAGTTTCCGGAAGCAGCCGACCCGGCGGGGGGGGGACATCCCCCCGCCGGGTTTCTTGTTTCCCCTGTCGACAGGTGCGACGGCAAAGGTTACGATGCCGGTCGCCATGAGCAGCTCCGGCCCCGTCCCCAGACGACGGTTCCTGGCCCAGGTGGCAGGAGCGGTAGCGGGACTCGCCGCCGGGATGACCGGTGGAGCAGCTCCCGGCCGCTCGTTGCCGGCCTCGTCGGAACCGAACCCCTCCCCGGCCTCCCACCCCGAAGCCGCGGTTGCTGGCCCTCGACCGCCCTCGACGCTGGACCTCCTGGTTCGGGGCGGCCGCCTCGTCGACCCCGGACTCGGCCTCGACGGCGCCTACGACGTGGGGATCCGGGACGGGAGGGTGGTCGAGGTGGCACCGGGGATTTCCACCGAAGACGTTGCCGTCGTCCTGGAAGCCGACGGTCGGCTCGTAACCCCGGGATTCATCGACCTGCACACCCATCTCTTCCCCGGCGTGTCGCACTTCGGCATCGAGCCGGACCCGAACTGCGTTCACAGGGGCGTCACCTCGGCGCTCGACACCGGGTCGGCTGGGGCCGCCACATTCCGGGGATTCGAGGAACATGTCCTGAGCCGCTCCGCCACCCGCATCCGCACGATGCTCAACATCTCGGTCCTGGGCATGATCTCCAATCTTCGGGGCGAGCTGCAGAGCCTCGAGTACGCAGACGTGGGAGAGGCGGTCTCGGCGATCGAGGGGCACTCGCAGTGGATCGCAGGGGTGAAAGTCCGCGCGGGGTGGGGACAGTCGGGCACCAACGATCTGGCGGCCGTGCAGCGTGCGAGGGCGGTTGCGGAGGCCACGAGCCGACCGATGATGATGCACATCACGACTACGGCCACACCGATCGAGGAGCTGCTCTCCCTCCTCCGCCCCGGAGACATCCTGACGCACGCCTTCCGCCGCTCCGGAACGCCCGAAGCCGCCCGGGAAGGGATCCTCACGGGAGAAGGCCTGCTCCGGCCGGAGGCCCGAGCCGCCCTGGAGCGCGGAGTGATCTTCGACGTCGGACACGGCTCCACGAGCTTCTCCTTCGTCACGATGGAGCGCGCCCTGGAACAGGGGGTGCTTCCGAGCACGATCAGCAGCGACCTCCACAGCTACAGCGTACACGGTCCCGTCTTCGATCAGGCGACCACCATCTCGAAGCTCATCGCCCTTGGCCTCTCTGTTGACGAGGCGGTGTATCGCACGACGACAGCCGCTGCGGACGCCGTGGAATGGGGAGCACGAATCGGCAGCCTGGACATCGGATCGGAAGCCGACGTGGCCCTCTTCGACCTCCGTGAGGGAAGCCACCGCTTCGTGGATTCCCATGGCGTGGTACGGACAGGGAGCCTTCGGCTGATCCCGTGGAAGACCGTCAAGGAAGGACGCGTGTTCGACGCCCCAACCCCGCCCTAAATCAGTAACAGAATACTTTTTCTAACAAGGACTGCACATGACCGACCAAGACGACGAGCGCGTGCATCCGGGCGCCGGGAAGCCTCCCGCTCCGGATTCGCTGGAAAACATCCCCAGACTGGTCACCGCCTACTTCACGCACGCCCCGGACCCCTCCGCGCCAGAGGAGCGTGTGTCGTTCGGGACGTCCGGGCACCGGGGCTCGGCACTCGACAACGCCTTCAATGAGGCCCACATCGCCGCCACCACACAGGCCATTTGCGAGTACCGGCATAGCGAGGGGACCGACGGCCCCCTCTTCCTCGGGATCGACACCCACGCCCTCTCGGAGCCCGCCTTCGCCACTGCCCTGGAGGTATTGGCAGCCCACGAGGTCCAGGTCAGGATTGACGAGCGAGGTCGCTACACGCCCACACCGGCGATCTCACACGCCATCCTCGCACACAATCGAACCGAGACCTCCCGGGCCGACGGGATCGTCGTCACTCCGTCGCACAACCCTCCCCGGGACGGGGGCTTCAAGTACAACCCGCCCTCCGGCGGCCCGGCGGACACCGGGGCCACCGCGACCATCGAGAACCGAGCGAACGAGCTTCTGGCCAGCGGGGTCGACAAGGTTCGCCGAATTCCCTTCGAGCGGGCTCTTCACGCCGAGACGACGGTCCGCCACGACTTCCTCAATCGGTACGTGGAAGACCTGGCCAACGTGATCGACTTCGGGCCCATCCGCGAAGCGGGACTCTCTCTGGGCGTGGATCCCATGGGAGGAGCGGGCGTGGAATACTGGGGGGCCATCGCGGAGCGCTACGGGCTGGGGCTGACCGTCGTGAATGAAGAGGTCGACCCCACCTTCCGCTTCATGACGCTCGATTGGGACGGGAAGATCCGAATGGACTGCTCATCACCCCACGCCATGCAGCCACTCATCGGGCTCCGCGACCGGTTCGACGTGGCCTTCGCCTGTGACACCGACCACGACCGACACGGGATCGTGACCCGAAGCGGAGGCTTGCTCGATCCGAACCACTTCCTGGCCGCCGCAATCTCCTACCTGTTCTCCCACCGGAGCGAGTGGGACGGCAGCGTCGGGATCGGGAAGACGATGGTGAGCAGCAGCATCATCGACCGTCTGGCCCGGAAGCTAGACCGCCCGTTGCTGCAGGTGCCCGTCGGCTTCAAGTGGTTCGTGGACGGCCTGCTGGAAGGAAGCCTCGGATTCGTGGGTGAGGAGAGTGCCGGAGCCTCTTTCCTGCGGCGGGACGGAACGGTGTGGACCACCGACAAGGACGGAATCCTCCTCGGCCTCCTGGCCGCCGAGATGACCTCGGTTACGGGACGAGATCCGTCCGAGCTCTACCACTCGCTCACCGAGGAGCTGGGCGAGCCGGCGTACGAGCGAATCGACGCCCCGGCCACGCCCGAGCAGAAAAGGGTCCTCAAGGCGCTCACGCCGGATCAGGTGCAAGCCTCGTCGCTGGCCGGCGATCCAGTGCGGTCGATCCTCACCAGGGCTCCCGGAAACGACGCGGCCTTCGGAGGGCTCAAGGTCGAAACCGAGGACGCGTGGTTCGCCGTGCGACCCTCGGGAACGGAAGCCGTTTATAAGCTCTACGCCGAAAGCTTCCGTGGACGGGAACACCTGCGTCGAATCCAGGAGGAGGCGCAGGAAGTCGTCCGGAAGGTGTTGTCGGCCCCGTGACCCTATGGAAGCTGCTCCGCGACCAGTACATGCACGTTCTCAGACCCACGCTCAGATCCCCGCCGGGGGTTGAGGGCGGAGCCCGGCGTGGGTACCGTTCTTCGCTGCCCAGCCGAACGGACCGACATCAATCCATCCAGGACAACTTGACAGCCTTACCGCTACCCGCCCCACTTCGCTCCGAACACCCCGCTCCCCGAGTGCGCGCGGTCCGCCTCGCATGGCTCGCCACGGGCTGGTTCCTGCTCCTTCTGGGAGGCACACCGCCGGCGCTATCCCAGATGCCGCTCGTGCCAGACCTCCGACCGGACGGGCTTGGCGAGCAACTTCACGCGATCGATCGGATGGTGGGGGAAGCCCGGTTCGAGCCGGCGCTCGATGAGCTCCGCCGCCTCTCACAGGAGCACCCGAACGAGGTGGAGGTGCTCTGGCGCCTCTCCCGGGTGAAGATAGACGTCGGCTTTGACTTCGAGCCCGGCTCCGACGGGCAACAGCGCCTTTATCGGGCCGGATTGGAGGTGGCCCACGCCGCGGAAAGCCTGGATCCAGCTCATCCGGAGGCCCACCTCGCTATCGCCATGGCGTCCGGCCGGCTGGCTCTCGTCTCGGGCCTGCGAGACCGGGTAGAGCATTCCCGGGCCGTCCTGATCCACGCCGAACGCGCGGTGGAGCTCGACCGGGAGCACGACGTAGCCTACCACGTCCGGGCTCGCTGGCACTACGAGGTCGCCACTCTGGGTGTCATTGCCCGGGCCGCCCTACGGGTGGTGTACGGCGGGATGCCGGACGCTTCCCTGGCCGACGCGGAAGCCGACTTCCGCAGAGCGATCGAGATCGAAGACCGCATCATCCACCGGCTCGAGCTCGCGAAGACCCTGGTGGTCCTGGACCGCGAAGAAGAAGCGTGCGAGCACCTCGAGCGAGCCCTCGACCTGCCTCTTCACGCCCCCCGCGATCCCCTGTACCAGGCCGAGGCCCGCCAGCTCCTCGTCGAGTTGCGCGGAGAAAGAGGCTCCGGTTCGAGTCAGTCGACCGCGAAGCAGTAGTAGAGACCGGCCCCGCCCGTGCCCTCGAGGCTCTCCTGGCTGCAACCCTGAGACGGATGGGCCGAGTTCCAGGAGGCCCCCGGGGTCTGGAAGGTGTAGCGATCGTGGTGTCCCACCATGGCACTCCCTTCCCCGCTGTTCGTCCAATTGCTACACGTCCGGTCCTCGTCCGGTGGAAATGCAGTGCCGTCCATCTGAGTGCCCGTCAGGATGTCGTGGAAGTTCGGGGAATCCCCCATCACTCCCGAGTTGACCGTCTCTCCACGCTCGTTCAGGGCGTACTCATAGCGGATGTTCGCGTTGTTGTAGTGGAGATCGTCCACATCGGCGGCGATCTGCACACCATCGGCGTTCGCCCAGGGCCCCTCTCCGATCCGGTCCCTGGCGTGCACCGCCTCCTCACCTCCGACTGCCTGCGTGCTCAGGTACGCCCGCCAGGTGCGGTCGCCAACTCCCACCTCGGAGGCGAGCGCCTGGCAATGCGCGTCGGCGCCAGCCAGCCCCCCGAGATCGGCGCCGCTTCCGAGGCCGACGCTGGTGATGAAGAATGCCATCTCCGCCTGATCGGCATCCTGCTGGCCTACCAGCTGGCCTGGCCCGAGGGCCACCACGAGCAGCGCCGACGCCAATGCCATCTTGATTCTGAGTCGCACGGATCCAACCTCCTGTCTGACGGACGGAGCCGCACCCCACTCTGGCACCGATCGCTCTTCCGATCCTGCCGGCTCCCTCCGGGTGTCCCCGGGGCCAGGCGCGTGCCCGCGCCTGGATGACTGCGCAGAGTTCAGACTAGGCGGCAGGCGAAGCGAGAGCAAGCCAATCGGTCGCGGATCTCGAGCACGGCACAGGCCCCGGAACGACGTCAGTTCCTGGGGTCGTCCGCAGGATCGAGGTAATCGATGCCCCAGGGCCCGGTGCCGTGAAGTTGCATGACGACTTCCCCTTCCGCGTATCCGAACATCGGCTCACCGGGGGGCATGATCGCCACGCTACCCGGCGGAAGCTCACGCGTGGCCTCGGGGTCGAAGGCGCTCCCGTGTGCGAAGTGGAGGGTCCCGGACAGGACTGTCACTCTCTCGTACTCAGGATGCACGTGCGGGAGGATCTGGTACCCGTCTTCCAGTCGGAGGCGGAAGGTGAAGGGTTCGCTCTGCGAGATGTCGCCCTCGATAAACGAGATCTCGGCTCCGTCTCCCATCGAGGCCACCGGACCCCACTGCAACTCGTCCGGAGTGATCATCATGTGGCCGTCCTGCATGGGAGCGTCCTCCTCCGCGGTCAACGTCAATCCGACCGTCAGAAGGGCAAAGAGGGAAACGGCTGTGATCGAAAGAAGTCTCGTCATGGCGAGGCGCTCCTTTTTGAGAGGTTGTTGGATGGGTGCCCCCCGTACCGGGTGGCCCGCCGTCCGGGCGGTCTCCGCGGTCGGACTCGGGGGCGTCTATAGGGAACGATGCACGAGGAGCACGGCGAGTTCCAAGGGGGGTCGGGTCATGTCCGGATCGATGGGTTGCCACCAGCCAATGCATGCCGCGACGATCTACTCGATTGACTCCCCCGCATCCGAAGTCTATCCTTGCCACTGAGGGGGTCGAGCCCGGATGTCGCGTCTCGTATGAACGCGCGAAAGTACGGAGAAGGGATACGCGGCGCATCGTAGCGTGCGGCTCAATTCAACGTTCTCTGGTGCACCAGAGCTCCGAGGCGGTCGACCCCCTCCTCTCCTCCTCTAGAGTCAGCCCCATGTCTGCACACGCGGGCTTCGCCGCTGCAGTCACGATCCGGGAGCGTGTTCTCAACGACTCGCTCCTGCTCTCCTACGACGCCGGTAACATCTCGCATTGGCTTTCGGCGCCGATTCCCAACGGCCCGCCCGATGTCGCCGTAAGCTTCTTCCTCGAGCCCCCGCGGGTCGAGTGTTCCGGGGCCGATTCGCAGAGCCTCATCGTACGGATGCGCGGCTGGGGCGGCATGCAGATCACCTGGAACGGCGCAATCCAGGCGCGCAACGTGCGCTGGGAGATGCACCTGCTCATGCGTCCCCGCTTCGTGCTCGAGGGCGTGGATCTCCGGCTCCGTCCCGAGCACACCGACATCACGCTCAGCGGCTGGACATTCGAGGTGCTCTCCGGCGGGCCCTACAGCCCCGAGGCCGATCTCTACCTCCAAAGCGGGATCTTTCGAAGCCGCCTGGAGCATGCGCTGGGTGTCGCGATCGCAGCCGGGCTCCTCGACATTCCTCCGATCGATGTCAGCTTCCTCGGTTCCATCGTGTCCGCGACGAGTATGGAACCGAGGGCTCGGGTCCGGGACGGCGCGATCATCGTCGGCCTCGATGTCGCCGCAGGGGGCATCGAGACCACGGGGAACGCACAGCTTCTGACCGACTTCGCGCGCAACAATGACATCGCCGTGGTCACCAACCCCATCGCCGTGCCGGTCACGTTCCAGGATGCCGAGGCCCAGATCCGGGACGCCGTAGCGGAGCGGGGCGCGACGCTCGAGAGCCTATCGATTACGGTCGAGGAGGGTCGGTTCCGGGTCACCGGGAAGGCAAGCCGGTCCGAGGGGAGCGTCCATTTTTCGTTCGCTGTGATACCGGTGCTCTTTCACTTCCGCCCGGGCGCGCTCCTTCCCGCACGGAAGGGGACGATCGAGGTCAAACCCCGGATGTGGCCCGCGCTCGGATTTCAGGTCGCGGACGTATCCGTGGACGTGAACAAGTCCACGTGGGTGATCATCGCGGAGGTCGTCGGTGCCGTGTTGACCGGAGCCGTCATTCCGCTGATCATCGAAGACCTCGTCCGTGGCGTCACCCGTCAGGTGACGTTCGCCATCCGGAGCCAGGAGGTTCCGCCCCAGCCCCCGCCCCCGCGTCTGCGTCGACTGGAGTCCCGGGTTCCCGGCGGCCCCACAGTCCGCCTGATGATCGAGGAGTTCGAGATTCGCACGGCCGGCGTGTTCACGGGAATCACGCTGCGACCCGACATTCCGCCACCGGTCCTGATCGGGCTGACCTCGATCCCGCGCAACTTCACCGGCAACCCTCTCAGGTACCGGGTGCGCCTGCCCTTCGGGAAGCTGCCCGACGATCCCAGCCTGCGCGTGCGCTGGACGATCGTCGACCTCGACTCCGGAACCATCCTGGTGAACGAGGACGATGTGGCGAGGGACCGGTTGGACTTCGAGTTCGTTCCGGAGAACCTGGGCTTGGGCGTCTCCCGCTTCGGGGTCATGTGCCGCGTGTACCGCACGCTTGGCCCCCAGATCACGGATTTTCTGAACGAGGGGATCACGCTCCAGGTGCGACCACCGCTCGCCTCGGGCGGCTACGTCCGCTGGCGCTACGACGTGAAGAACCCGCAGGTGGAGTTCAACCAGGAGGCGGGCGTCTGGTGGTATGCGCCGGAAAAGGTTACCCGCCGCTGGTCCGCGATCCATCGGACCGATCGGCCATGCAAGATGGCGGACAAGCGGTCCCGTTACACACATGCAACTGAGTTCCTCAATGCGCTGCCCTTCTCGCTGAACCAGATCATCGAGCGTCGGGCGCAGCTTTGCGACTACTGCTTCTTCGGTGGCACCGGCAAGACCCTGCCTTCGCTGTAGACGGGGCTCGGTCTCCGCGGGCACCCGACCGCGGCCGGACGCCGGCCGCAGTGTGCCTCTGATCCCTGCCTATTTGCAGGTGGCCACAGTCAGGCGGTACCGGTTCTCGATCACGGCTGTGCCGTCCGTTGCACGGTTGTACCTGGTGAAGACCCTTCGGACGTCCCGGCGGAGCTCTTCCCGTACGTCTTCGTCGAGCCGGTCGCCCGCTCGCACCGTCGGCCCGAAGTACGTCGTGAAGACCTCCACCGCATGATCGACGGAGCGGTAGTACTGGAGCGCGATGCGGTCCTCGTTCTCGATCGACCTCACCCCGGAGCCCAGGAGCTCGTCGAGGCCCTCGTCGGTTCCCCATCGCAGGGGGGACGGCACCCCCGGCGGAGGAGGCGAGTACTTGGCATTCACTCGGAAGAAATCACCGCTCCACCCCACCGGGAGCGGCGTCGCGAGACCAATCTTTCCGCCAGGTCGGCACACCCGGAGCATCTCCTGGGCCGCTCGCTCCTGGTCCGGGGCGAACTGCACACCGTATACAGAGAGGATCAGGTCGAAGGAGTCGTCGTCGTAGGGGAGATCCTGAGCGTCCGCCACCCGGAAATCCACGTCCAGCCCCGACGCGGCGGCCCGTGCCCTCGCCCTCTCGATCAGAGCGGGAACGTAGTCGATGCCAGTGACGTCGCAGTAACGTCGAGCAGCGACCAATGCGGCCGTGCCGCTCCCGCAAGCCACGTCGAGCACCCTCTCCGTGGCATGCGGATCCGTGGCCTCGCAGAGCGCTTCCGCCATGACGACGTTCTGACGGGCGACTTCGTGGAAATCGCCCGTGGCCCAGGTCTCCTGCTGTCGCTGGGTAACCTTCGCGTAATCCGTGTCCCCGGCCTGTTTGCTCATCTTCCTTCCCTGTGGTCGTGTGGGCGAGCGACCAGGCGCGCGGCTGCGCCTCAGCGCTCCTACAACTCCACCTGTTGCCAGCGGCTCTGAGGGATGAGGAGGCCGATCGCGCCTCCCCATAAGCCCCCTGCAAGAACCGAATACAAAGCCACCTCCACCGGACCGGTATCCTCGTCGCGGTCCGTAAGCAAGGCGCCCATGATGCCGAGCACTCCCGCTCCCCAAAGCGCACCGCGTGTCGCGCGTTCCCGTCTCGTCGCCGGTCGATGATACTCCAGACGAGCCACGGATGGAATGGGAATCATGATCGACTGCGCCAGTCCCTCGATTCCCAGCTCCAGGGAATCCGGACCGACACTCATCAGAGTCCCCACCCCTGTGTACTCGGGAGAGCTCAGACGCACCGTGGAGAATCCGGGCACCGTCGGACCTTCTTGACCCAGGGCCGGGACGACGCCTGTGAGGAGGAGCACCAAGACAGCCGCAGACCAAAGCATCGCGTTCATGATGGGGCAGCTCCTTGATGTCAAGTCAGAATGTGATACGCCCCCGTAGACCGTATCCCCCTCGTCCATAGGTCTCCGGTGCGAATCGGATCCGAGACGAAAGAAGCCCGTGACGATGTCTCCAAACGTACAGTGCGCCCAATGCGCTTCCCGCCAGCACGAGCACGAAGACCGCCTGCTCGTCGCTCCCGAGGAACGTGCCCTCTCCTTCGGGCATGATGAGTGCGGCGGCCGCAACGGCCCCAACGGTCCCGCCGGCCATCACGCCCCCGCCGAGCACCGCCGCTCGATGAGCCCCGCCTATCGGCCGCCCCTCCTCGATCGCCTCCTGGGCGCGCCGTCCGATCACCGCACCGGCCAATGTCCCAGCCACGGTAGTCGCGCCCACGATTGCGAGTTGGGTGCCCGATGGACCCACAGAGATCCCGCTGAGATCGGTGATTCCGAAAGCTAGCGTCTCTTCAGCAGGACCCACCGTCCACGTGTCCGGACCCAAAGGCGGGCCTGGTCCGGAGGACTCCCGCCGATCCCAGGATGCCAACAGGCCAAGACCGAATCCAAGTCCGCCGTAGCCAATCGCATCGAGCACGGCCCACCGCGCACCCGTGCTGGACTCCCGAGTGGTCTCGATCTGGGCGGCCGCCGGACCTGGGGCCCCGAGCGAAAGAACTGCGACCAAGGTCGCCCCAGTCCGGAAGTCCGAGCCTTGCCACTTCATCGCCGGCCGTGCTCCATCCGCGAGAGTGCCCTGTGCCGACCGGACCGCCTCTCGGCTATCAATCGAGACGCAGGCGGTAGCTACAGCTATGGCCTTTCAAATACCTCAACGTTCACTCGATCGAGTGCCCCTGTTGAACGCATGTCCCCGTCTTGCTCGCGCACATACTCGTCGAAGAAGTGCAAGAGCAGCGCACGCGTTGTATTCAATGCAGAAGCTGGCTCAACCTCATACGGGTACGTGTCCGGATCGAGAAACGGCAGGTCGGTCACAGAGTTGTGACCGAAGCCGTCGAGAGTGACGACGTACACGTCGTTTCGCCGATCAGGAATCACCTCCCTGATATTCGGTTGGGCCATGTCCGGCAGCTCGCTGCTCAGGAGCATGAGAACCGCAGCATCCATTCCGCCCTGCCTGACGGCCGAAGGGGGAACGCCCTCCATTGAAGCGAATGCGACGAATCGAGAATCCACACCAACTGCAGCACCCCCGATACGGCCGCCGAGGGAGTGACCAAAGGCCCCGATACGTGATAGATCGAGGCGGCTCGTGAACCGTAGGGCCGGATCGCTCCGATGGACTTCGGCCAATCGCTCGAGGGCGAACGATACGTCCTGTGCGCCGAGTTCCGCCGCCTCCTCAAAGAACTCGTCCACTCGGTGATAGGGCCCAGTCAAAATCTCGATCGGGATTGCGTAGCTGGGTGTCGGAGGTATGAAGCGGCCGTCCGGGTACGTGACCCTTCCAGAGTGAGGGGAATCGACTCCGAGCACCGCATATCCGTGACTGGCGAGATCCTCGGCGATCCCCGTGTACACGTGCCGTGCGAGTCCCCGCCCTGGGGTGATCACGATCACCGGCAGGGTGCTGCCCGTGCTGGCAACCGGGGCCCCGGGATAACTCCAGCTTCGATGGTTCGCGAGCTCGTGATACAGGGGAGCATAGGGGGCTCGATCCGACGTCGTATCCGGGGCAGCGGGATACCACACCTGTACCATGATCTCACGGACGTCACCCGGGTCCGGCGTGAGTTCATCGAGACGGGTGGAATCACTCCAGTGCCACACAGTCGTGCCGACGTGGTGGGATCCTGTTGGCGGTGGTATCGGTGAACTGCTGGGAGCCTGTGCAGCCGCGCTTCCCGGCAGGAGTGTGAGAGCCAATACGAACGTCGAAAGGCGCCCGCAGACGCCGAATGTGCTCATGTGGGACCTCCGCTTGCCCTGCACAAAACGTGACTGAGATTCCACGGTACCTCTTCAACATGGCCATCCGAGTCCCGGAAGGATACAGCGTTCTCTCCCCGGAACGGACCTTGGGCAAGCTGGGCGATCTCTGAACCAGCTGTGGGCGCCTGTTTAGTCACAACGTCGACGTCATCCCGACTTCCTCCGTAGTGGTCCAGGTTCAGGCCGATCACGCTGGAAGGCAGAAGGATGCCAGACGGCCAGACAACCCGAACAGGAAGAGTCCGTCGGCCCGTCAGAAGGGGAAGCAAGAAAGCCGAAGGGCACTGGAAAGAATCTTCGAGTCGGCCGGCACCGGAAGAACACGCCTCGGGGCCGGCCTTGAACGAGGTCTGACCGGAGAGGACCCGAACAGGTTCCCGTAACCTCAATGGCCGCTGGAGGATTACCTTCGCTTCGCTTCGATGATCCTCAGCGGTACGCGGTCGCTCTTCAACACGTTGATGGGGACACGTTGATGGGCGCTGGAGGATTCGAACCTCCGACCTCCTGCTTGTAAGGCAGGTGCTCTAAACCAGCTGAGCTAAGCGCCCAATCCCTACTGCCACCACACTTTACGCCATTTCCGCGATTCGTGCGACTTTGAAACTGTGCCAAAAGCAGTTGAAAAGTCGACGGTCCAGGCCCGCACCGTTGCGACATAGTACAGGGCGGCCCGCGTGATCCCTGCCAGGCAGCGAATCGCCCCGCGAGCACGGCCCGGAGACCGGCGGACTGAACGTA
Source organism: Gemmatimonadota bacterium (assembly GCA_007125845.1). Classification (GTDB taxonomy): domain Bacteria; phylum Gemmatimonadota; class Gemmatimonadetes; order Longimicrobiales; family Gaopeijiaceae; genus SLCK01. The sequence continues at coordinate 475 of SLCK01000133.1, read as the reverse complement.
GAACCCTGCGCTCTCCCGGGTCAACTTGGCAAGACTGTGTCGAAGACTGTGCCAGGGATGAGGAGATTGCCCTCATTCTCTTCCGTGAGCGCCTTGAGGAGCTCCAGGCGAAGCGACTCGGCAGGGCGGGTGGCCCAGACCGGATGGAGGGATGAGACGAAGCTCACGTGACAAGCCAAACCACTTTTTCAGAACCGCTTGTGAAAGCAAGTACGGCCGGATTACCTCCGCTGTCGCTTCGGTGATCCGGCTCAACAACCCGCGCTCACTCCTTACAGTAACCTGAGGAACTCCTGATGCCGAGGCCAAGGCATGCATTCCCAGATCCCTTTCCCGGTGGCGATTGGAGGGTTGGAATCCTCCCCCCCGGAGCATCATTGAGATCAGCGGGACCGGCCGGTCCCGCCCCGGTCGCCGACTCAGGGGCCGCAGCCCCACCCGCCGTCCAACGCCCTGGGCATAACCTGCGGCGCGC
>SLCK01000071.1 GCA_007125845.1 Gemmatimonadota bacterium | reverse complement strand
GGATGGTACTGCCGGGGCAGCCCGGTGGGAGAGTACGTCGCCGCCGGCCCGCTCCCTCTCCCTCTCTGCACCCCTCCATTCCACCCCTCGCACCCTCTCCGGCGCGAGGGGTGTCTTTGTTTCGGCCCACCATGGCACATACGAATGATCGAGAGCTCTCATCCTCCCACTCCGCTACACATTGCGGCTACGTAGCCCTGATCGGCGCGCCCAATGCGGGAAAATCGACCCTCCTCAATCGGCTGGTGGGCGAGACCCTGAGCATCGTGACGCCGAAGGCCCAGACGACATGGCGCCGGATCACGGGCATCCGAACCACGGATCGGCATCAGTCGATCTTTCTCGACACACCGGGTGTCCTCACGCCCCGCGATCTCCTTCATCGCTCGTTTCTCCAGAGCGCACGGGAGGCTGCCGCCGAGGCTGACCTTCTCCTCCTAGTCACGGATCCGACTCTCCCGCTATCGCATCACGAGCGGGATCGACTCGTCGAGGTTGCGGAGGAAGGCCGCGCCCCCCGGATCGGAGTGGTCAACAAGGTGGACATCGCCCGCCGGGATGCGGTCGAGACGGAACAGGCATGGCTCGAGTCCGCCGTGGACGGAGAGGTACACCTCGTCTCCGCCGCTACCGGGGACGGGATCGATTCGTTGTCCCAGGCGATCGAGACGGCTCTGCCTGCGGGACCATTCCTCTACCCGTCCGACGAGATCGCCACGGAGCCCGTTCGCTTCTTCGTAGCGGAAATGGTGCGCCAGGTCATCTTCGAAGAGTTTCGCGAGGAGATCCCCTACTCCACCTTCTGTGAGGTTGAGGAGTTTCGTGAAGGTGGAAAGCGCACCTACGTGAACGTGGTCATCTATGTCGAGAGGCGATCGCAGAAGGGCATTCTCGTAGGCGATGGAGGCCGCGCCATCCGAAATCTCGGCACCCTCGCCCGCAAGAGAATCGAGACCTTCCTCGAGGAGCCGGTCTACCTCGACCTCTGGGTGAAGGTATTGCCGGGCTGGCGTCGGAAATCGAAGGAGCTGCGCCGGCTGGGATTTCCGATCCCGCGGGATGCGGAGGTCCGACCGGGGTCGTGAGCGACCGGGGATCCGTGCTCGCTGACCTCCATCGACCATGCCGGACGCAGGGCCAGCAAGAAGCACAGCGACCAGCTCACCTCTCCCTGGAGCCGATTTCATCGTGACATCCGCACCTCCACCCAATCCGAATCTGCCCGACCCTGGCGACATCCGCAGGGCTCTCGAGCGCTCTTCCCGTGGGCCTCTGAAACCCAAGGAATTGTCGCGTGACCTCGGTGTCGAGAAACGCGACTATCGAGATTTCAAGACCCTCCTCCGGAGTCTCGAGACGAAAGGGGAGCTCTACCGGATCAAGGGGAACCGATACGCGGTGCCCGAGAAGATCAATCTCGTGGTGGGTCCACTGCGGGTCACGAAGAAGGGCGACGCCTTCGTTCGCTCCGAACGCGACCGGGAAGACCAGGTCTTCGTTCCATCCTCCGACCAGGCAACGGCAATGGACGGAGATCGAGTCGCCGTGCGGATCGAAAGCCGGCCGCGTGGACGTGCTCCGGTCGGCTCCGTGGTGAAGGTGCTCGAGCGGGCGCGGCCGACCGTGGTCGGGGTCTTCCACCAGAACCGTAACTTCGGCTTCGTGAAACCCCTCGACAACCGGGTATTTCGGGACATCCTGATCCCCGGTGGAAGCGAGGGCGAGGCGCAGGACGGCGAGGTCGTCGTCGTAAGGATCTCCCAGTACGGGGACCGACGGCTCAACGCCTCCGGCGCCATAGAAAGAGTCCTCGGGCCGATCGATGACCCCGGGGTGGATGTGCTCGCCGTGTTACACGGGCACGGCCTCCCGGACCGCTTTCCGGACGCGGTCGAAGCGGCCGCCGAGAAGGCGGCCGAGCGGATCCGGACGCCCGGAGAGCGGGTCGATCGACGGAACCTTCACGTGGTGGCCATCGATCCCGCGGATGCGAAGGACCACGACGATGCGCTTTCCGTCGAAGCTCTGGAGAATGGGACCTGGGAGGTGGGCGTGCACATTGCAGACGTCTCCCATTTCGTAGAGGAGGGCTCGGAGCTGGACCTCGAAGCGCGGTACCGCGGCACATCGGTGTACCTCGTGGACCAGGTCGTCCCGATGCTCCCGCATGGGCTCTCCTCCGACCTCTGCTCGCTGAAGGAGGGGGAGGACCGGCTCGCCTTCTCGCTCTTCGTCAAGCTGGATGAGCAGAGTCGGGTGCAATCCCATCGGTTCGAACGAAGCTGGATCCGCTGTCGCAGGGCCCTCGATTACGAGAGCGTGCAGGAGGTGCTCGAAGAACGGGCGAGCGTGGATCAAGCCACCGATGAGGCGGTGCGCCTGCTCGACCGGCTCGCTCGAAACCTTCGGACGAAGCGGCGGGAGCGAGGCTCGCTGGACTTCGACCTTCCCGAGGCCCGGGTCGTGTTGGACGACGAAGGGGTTCCGATCGACATCCGGAAACGGGTACAGCTCGATTCCCACCGCCTGATCGAGGATTTCATGATCCTGGCGAATGAGGTGGTCGCGCGCGAGGCGGAGCGACGGCGTATTCCCATCCCGTACCGGGTGCACGAGGCTCCGTCGGAAGACCGGATCGAGGAGTTGGGGCGATTCCTGGCCTCCATCGGACAGGCGTTGCCGAGAGGGAAGCTCCGACCGGGCTCGCTGCAGGCGGTCCTGGATCGCACTGAAGGACGGCCCGAGGGTCCGCTGGTTTCGGGAGTCATCCTCAAGGCCATGGCTCGTGCTCGCTACGACGTGGAGAACGTGGGTCACTTCGGCCTGGCCTCTCGCGCCTACGCCCACTTCACCTCACCGATTCGTCGATACCCCGACCTCCACCTGCACCGTGTCATCGGAAAGACTCTGGTAGACGGCGAGTCCGTTCCCGAGAGGTGGGACGACGAGGAGCTGGTGGAGATCTGCGAGCGGTCGAGCGAGCGTGAGCGCTTGGCCCAGAAGGCCGAATGGGATTCCATCGCCCTGAAGAAGATCGAGTTCATGACCAATCACCTGGGCGAAGAGTTCTCAGGTACGATTTCCGGCGTGACGTCCTTCGGTTTCTTTGTCCTCCTCGATCGATACTTCGTGGAGGGCTTGGTTCACGTTCGCACCCTGGACGACGACTACTATTCGTTTATTTCGGAGGCTCACGCCCTGGTCGGAGATCGGAACCGACGACGGTACCGCCTCGCGGATCCGGTCCGGGTGAGGGTCGTACGTGCCAACAAGGAAGAGCGCGAGATCGACTTCATGCTCGTGGACGGCCCCGGATAGACGGCGCCGGATAAGACCTTGGCTCCTCGCGCGTCCCGAATGCCGGCCGGCAAGAGCCGAGGTGGAAAGGGGAGCCCGGGGAGAGGCAACGCCACGGGTTCCGTTGGTCGTGCTGGGTTTGACTTCCCTCGAACGCGAGTATACCCTGGTCGCGGCACGGGCACAGCCCCGCCAGGCCTTGTCGAGACTTCTTCCAAATCCCCACTTCCCAACCGGATAGCCGATGGCGGCGGAGCGCAGTCTCCTCTTCTTCGACGGCGGCCGCGGAGAGCCCCCGGAGCTCCTCAGGCGCTTTGCACGAGATCACCAGCTCGATCTGGTCCCGGTCGCAACGTGCGAGGAAGTGGTCCAGAGGGTCAACCGCTCCTTTCCGGCAAGCCTGATCCTCGACGCGGGCCCGGATCCCAAGGCAGCTCTGGAGCTGTGTGCCAGGCTGAAGCACGACCCGTTTTCGGCAATCATCCCGGTGGCAATGTTGGTGCCGCAGGCGCCGTCGAATCTCGCCACGCTAGGTCTTGAAGCGGGTGCGGACGAAGTGGTCCAGGATGCGGCACCGGAGCGCGAGAGCTACCTCAGGTTCGACCTCCTCCTTCGCCGGGCCGCGCGAGACGTTTCTGTGCATCCGACCACCAGGCTGCCGGGCACCACTCAGATCCGGATGGATATGGGCAGGAGGATCGAGAGCGGAGGTCGGTTCGCACTCTGTTACGCCGACCTGGACAACTTCAAGGAGTTCAACGACCGCTACGGGTACAATCGGGGCGATCGTGTGATCTTCCTCCTATCCATCATTCTGCGAGACGTGGTGAGGGCTCTGGCCCCCGGGGGGTTCGTGGGGCACATCGGCGGCGACGACTTCCTCTTCTCGGTCTCCCTTGAGCACATGGAGCGCACGTGCGACGAGATCATCGTCCTCTTTGACGACCTCATCCCCTACCAGTATTCCGAAGAGGACCGTGCGACGGGGTACTTCCTGGGGCGAGATCGGAGGGGCACCATCCATCGGATCCCCTTGATGACTCTGTCGATCGGCGTCGTCACGAACCAGTTTCAGGAATTCACTCATACCGCGCAGGCCAGCGAGCTTGCCGGAGAGATGAAGGCGTATGCCAAGACCCTTCCGGGATCGGTCTACGTCGTCGATCGAAGGCGTTCGGAGCGCATGGACGACGAACCCGTGGCTCCGGCACCGTCGTCCGACGCTCCCCCCGGAGTACCGGGGTTGTCGTAGATTCAGGAAGGAAAGCCTCGAGCGGGTCCCTCCCGGGTTCGTGTTGAACCCCCTTCGAAGGACAGGTATCTTTCTTTGTGAAGGGCCCGGTGAGGCACTCCAGGAATTCTCAGAGGGCATCTTGGTCGTGAGGGGTCAGTCCGGTGTGTGAGGACGGCCCCTACTTTGTTGCGAGAACGGGATCCGGATCGACCGATCCGAATTCGCACGCCGAATCGAGTGGAGGGAAGACATGAACAAGGAAATGGTCGGTCGGGTCAGGGATGTCCGTGAAAGGCTCCGCGAGCTCAGGGGGTATCTTTGACCTCGAACACCGGGGGCGCCGGATCGAGGAGCTGGAAGCGCGGATGACCGAACCGGATTTCTGGGACGATCCGGACAAGGCTCGCGGCGTCATCGACGAGACCAACCGCCTCAAGGGTTGGGTCGAGCCGTGGAAGGCCCTCGATGAAAAGGCCGAGGAGTTGCTCGAGCTGGCCGAGCTCCTCCGCGAAGACCCCGACCCGGAGTTCGAGGAGGAGTGGGATCGGGAGCTGCCGCGCCTCGAGAACGGCGTGGCCGATTTCGAGTTGCGCACGATGCTCCAGGGCGAGGATGACCACCGCAATGCGATTCTCACCGTCCACGCCGGCGCCGGGGGCACGGAGTCCCAGGACTGGGCCGAGATGCTCCTTCGAATGTACCGGCGCTGGGCCGAGAATCACGGTTACCAGGTCAGACTTCTCGACCTGCAGCCAGGTGAGGAAGCAGGAATCAAAGGTGCCAGTGTCGAGATCTCCGGCGACTCGGCTTTCGGCTTCCTGAAGGCTGAGAAGGGGATCCACCGCCTGGTGCGGATCTCTCCATTCGACTCGCAAGCGCGCCGGCACACCTCCTTTGCCTCTGTCTTTGTATACCCTGAGGTGGACGAGGAAGTGGATGTCGACATCGACGAATCCGACCTTCGCGTCGACACCTTCCGGGCGTCCGGAGCCGGAGGGCAGCACGTCAACAAGACGGATTCGGCGATCCGCATCACCCATGAGCCGACCGGGATCGTGGTCTCCTGCCAGCAGGAACGTTCGCAACATAAGAATCGAGCCACGGCCATGAAGATGCTCAAGGCAGCCCTCTACCAGCGTGCGCTCGATGAGAAGGAGAAGGAACGGGACGCTCTGGAAGCCACGAAGACCGAGATCGGATGGGGGAACCAGATCCGTTCCTATGTTTTCCAACCGTACACGATGGTCAACGACCACCGGACGGAGCTCAAGACAGGGGACGTCGACAGCGTGATGGAGGGTGATATCGATCCGTTCATCCACGCATATCTGAAGCAGTTCGGAGCCAGGGAAGACGTGGCATGACCCAGGAGCTGAGTCATCTCCTCCGGACCCGGCGCGAGAAGCTGGAAGCTCTCCGCGAGCGGGGGATCGAGCCCTACGCCTACCGTTTCGACCGGACCGCCCGGTCTGATGAAGTCGTCTCCGCGTACTCAGAGGCGGAGCGCAAGGGAGATCTCAACGAGTCGGGGGAGGGAAGCGAAGTCCGGGTGGTCGGCCGGATCATGAGCTGGCGAAGCCACGGAAAGAGCGCCTTCGCGCACATCGAGGACGAAGGAGGGCGAATCCAGCTCTACTTCCGCCTCGACGTCCTGGGTCAGGAGGCGTTCGATGACCTGAATCTCCTGGACCTGGGCGACTGGATCGGGGTCGAGGGACGGGTCTTCCGTACCAGGACCGAGGAGATCACCGTGAGAGCCGGCTCATGGACCCTCCTGTCGAAGTCTCTGCGTCCACTTCCGATCCCGAAGGAAGAGGTGGATCCCGACACCGGTGAGCGAACCGTCTACTCCGGCTTCGCCGACCCCCGGACGCGCTACCGCCAGCGGTACGCGGATCTGGCCGTGCATCCGGAGGTCCGCAAGATCGTGCGGACCCGCACCCGCCTGGTCAGCGCGCTGCGCCGGTTCCTCGACGCCCGAGGCTTTCTGGAAGTCGAGACTCCCGTCCTTCAGCCGATCTACGGAGGGGCCGCCGCCAGGCCCTTCACGACCTACCACAATGCCCTGGACACCACCCTGTATCTCCGGATTGCGGACGAGCTCTATCTGAAGCGGCTCATCGTTGGAGGCTTCGAGCGGGTGTACGAGATCGGGAAGGACTTCCGGAATGAGGGGATCGACCGCTCCCACAATCCGGAGTTCACCATGCTCGAGTTCTATCAGGCATTCGCCGACTACCACGACATGATGGAGCTCGTCGAGGAGCTGGTGGGCTCCGTGGTGGAGGAAACGACCGGGAGCCGGCGTTTCGTCCACCAGGAACGGGACATCGACGTCTCTCCGCCCTTCAGGAAGGTGGCTTTCCTGGAGGCGCTCGGCAAAAAGCTCGGGACAAGTCCAGCTGAGATGGACGTCGAGGGGCTGCGGCAGGCGCTTCGCGAGCGGACTGGGGAGGACCTCGACGATGCCGGTCGAGGTCGACTCCTCGACAAACTGTTTGGAGCCCTGGTGGAGCCGGAGCTCATTCAACCAACCTTCGTGGTCGATTACCCCGTGGAGCTCTCGCCCCTCGCGAAGCACAAGCGCGGCGATTCCTCTCTGACCGAGCGTTTCGAGCTTTTCATCGGAGGTTGGGAGCTCGCAAACGCATTCTCCGAGTTGAACGACCCGCTGGATCAACGGGCGCGCTTCGAGGCCCAGGCGCAGCTCCGAGATGCCGGAGACGAGGAGGCCCATCCGATCGACGAAGACTACTTGAGGGCCATGGAGTATGGGATGCCCCCTACGGGAGGCGTCGGCATCGGAGTGGACCGCCTGGTCACGCTGGTCACCGACAGCCCATCCATCCGCGATGTGATCCTCTTTCCGACCCTCCGCCCGGAGGAAGGTCGGGAAGGGTGAATCTCCACTCGAGATGACTCGCCTCTCCTGGTTCGTCGCCCGCCGGTACCTCGCCTCTCGCAAGAAGGGGCGCTTCCTTTCGTTCATCACCTGGATCGCGCTCGGGGGGATCACCGTGGGTGTGACCGCCCTCATCGTCGTGCTCGCGGTGATGAACGGAATGCAGGAGGAGCTGCAGGGGAAGATCCTGGGCTCCACGCCGCACATCATCGTGCTGGAGCGCGGCCCATCGCTCCGAATGGGCGACTGGCGAGCGGTGGCCGACTCCGTGCGTCAGCTCCCCGACGTGGAGGCGGTGGCACCGTTCGCGCTCTCGAAGGTGGTGATCGTGCGCGGAGACGAGTACGCACAGGCGGCGGACCTGTACGGGGTGTCGCTCGAGGGCACGCCGGATGGCGCGGTCACGGAGATGGAGAGGGAGATCATCGAGGGCGCGCATGCGCTGGCAGGCACGGAGTCGGGGCTGCCTCCGCTCCTCCTCGGCGACCGGCTCGCGAACCGCATGGGGGTGCTCCCCGGAGACAGCCTGCTCGTCTTCTCCCTGGAGAACATCCGCACGGACCCGATGGGGGGGCTTCGACCCGCGGTCCGCGAATTCGAAGTGACGGGCACCTTTTCGACAGGGATGTACGAGTACGACCTGAACAACATGTATGCCCCCCTCGATTGGGTTCAGGGCATCCTGGGAATCCAGGCCACGGACCAGGTGTCGGGATTGGGGGTCCGCCTCACGGACCCGTGGGAGGCTACCGCAGTGGGGAACCGGATCCAGGATCACCTGGGGCTTCCGTACTTCGTAGAGAGCTGGATGACGACCCACCAGTCGTTGTTCTCCGCACTCCAGCTCGAGAAGCTCGCGATGGGCGTCATCCTTTTCCTGATCGTCGTGGTGGCCGCCTTCAACATCGTGAGCACTCTCGTCATGGTGGTCGTGGACCGGACCGCCGAGATCGGGATCCTCAAGTCGATGGGGATGTCGGACGCTCAGGTGCTTCCGGTCTTCATCCTCCAGGGTGCCGCCATCGGCGCACTTGGCACGTTTCTGGGGACGGTGTTCGGCCTCTTTCTGTCCTGGATCCTACACCGCTTCGAAATCATCGAGATTCCCCCCGACATCTACTTCGTGGATCGCCTTCCCGTCTCGGTGAATCCGAGCGACATCGTCCTCATCGTCGCCGTGAGCCTCGTCATCTCGCTTCTGGCTACGATCTACCCGGCTCTTCAGGCCTCTCGCCTCCAACCGGTCGAGGCGATCAAGAATGAGTGACGTCCACAGCGGAAACGGTCGGGAACGGCGAGTCGCACCGCGGCATCCGGTACCCCTGGAGGCGGAAGGGATACGGAAGGTCTACACTCTCGGCGACGGCAGCGAACTCCACGTTCTCCAGGGGGTAGACCTGCGCGTCCCCAAGGGTGAAGCAGTGGCGATCGTGGGGAGCTCGGGGGCGGGGAAGTCCACTTTTCTCCACCTCATGGGTGCCCTCGACAGTCCCACTTCAGGTGAGATCCGTTTGGCGGGCGAGCCCCTGGCTGGGCGAACCTCGGGTGAGCTGGCGCGTATCCGAAATCGCTTCGTGGGGTTCGTCTTCCAGTTCCACCATCTGCTGAGAGAGTTCTCGGCCCTCGAGAACGTCATGCTCCCGGGCCTGATCCGAGGGGAAAGCGAGGAGGAGGCCGCAGAGAGGGCGATGGAACTCTTGTCCGCAGTGGGGTTGGCGCAGAGGGTGACCCACAAGCCGTGGCAGCTGTCTGGTGGGGAGCAACAGAGAGTTGCCGTGGCCCGGGCTCTGGTGAACGAGCCGATGGTGCTCCTCGCGGACGAGCCTTCGGGAAATCTGGATGCACGCGCAAGCGATGCGCTGCACGATCTCCTGTTCCGGCTCCGGGAAGAGCGGGAGCTGTCCATGATACTGGTGACCCACAGCTCCGAGCTGGCGTCCCGGGCCGACCGGATCCTCCGGCTCGATGATGGAGTACTGGCCGAGCAATGACGCCCCGGACCCTGCACGGGCTTGATCGCACAACTGCGTGGACGCTCATATCAGGTGCGATGTGCCTGAGGAGAACGAATGGTCTGTGAGAACTGCGGCTCCGGAAATGCCGTGATCCATCTGACTCAGATCGTGGATCAGGAGATGCGGACTTTGCATCTGTGCGAGGAATGCGCCGCGGAGAAGGGGCTCGAGACCTCGTCGGTTCCTCAGAACTTTCCCCTCACGGACTTTCTGGCCCAGATGGGCGGAAAGGGAGAGGCGGAGGGTGCTTCCGGCGGAACGGGTGAGGAGCGAGAGACCGCCGTCGGCCCCTGCTCCTTCTGCGGGCTGGAGTTCTCCGAGTTCAAGGAGACGGGCCGACTGGGGTGTCCGCACTGCTGGTCGTCGTTCGAGCTGCACCTCCGGGGGCTCCTGCGGCGAGTGCACGGTGGCTCGCAGCATCTGGGTAAGGTCTACCTCTCGCCGGACCCCTCCGTGTCGGAGCGCGAACAGCGACTCGAAGCCCTCCGCAGGAAGCTGCGCCGGGCCGTCGAGCTGGAGGACTTCGAAAAGGCGGCCGACCTCCGTGACGAGATCCGGACGCTCGAGCCGGCAGCCGGAAGATGAGCGACCTCCTCCCGATCCAGGACTCCGGACTGGGATGGCTGGACGCGAGCGGAGAGCATTCCGACATCGTCCTCTCGACCCGGGTTCGGCTTGCACGCAATCTCCAGGGGCACGCCTTCGGGCCCAAGGCCCGCCTGAACGACCGGACGGCGGTCCTGGACCAGGTCCGCGGCGTGCGAGACCGCGTGGATCTGTTGCGCAGCGCGGAGATTCAGGAGCTCGTCCAGATGGAGGCGCGATCGAGGAGGATCTTGCTCGAACGGCGCCTCGTGTCCCGCGATCTCATGGGCGAGAACGGCTCCGGGCCCGCTCGGGGCACGGCCGTGGTCCTGTCGCCCGACCACCCCCTTTCCGTGATGATCAACGAGGAGGATCACCTCCGCCTACAGACGCTGTTTTCCGGCCTGAGATTGCGGGAGGCATGGAGCCTCCTCGATGCTCTGGACGAGGAGCTCGGACGGGAGTTGGCGTACGCCTATCATCACGAATTCGGATTCCTGACGAGCTGCCCGACGAACGTGGGCACCGGACTTCGAGCATCCGTTTTGATGCACCTGCCCGCCCTGGTCCTCACCAAGGAGATCGGAAAGGTCCTCCAGGGACTGTCCCAGGTGGGATTGACCTTCCGCGGTCTCTACGGGGAGGGGTCGGAGGTGGTGGGCAACTTCTTCCAGCTCTCCAACCAGACGACGCTGGGGAAGAGCGAGGAAGACCTCGTGGATCACCTCGACCGCATCGTGCGGCAGGTGATACAGTACGAGACCCATGCCCGCCAGGTCCTCCTCCGGGACGCGGCCTCCGTGACCGAAGACAAGATATGGCGGGCGTACGGTCTGCTGCGCTACGCGAGGGCGCTCTCCTTCGAGGAACTGATGAACCTCCTGAGTGGAATTCGCCTCGGGGCAAGCCTGAAACTCCTCCCAGGACTGCGTGTATACTCGCTGAACAAGATCATGATCTTCACCCAGGCGGCCCACCTCGAGGAGGCGGCCGGCCGGAGCCTCTCGGTCGCGGAGAGTGATGCTCACCGCGCCACCTTCGTTCGAAGGATCCTTTCGACCGAGGGAGTCGTACCTCCTGATGAGGAAAACGCCGACGGGAACGCATCCGGCGACCCGACCGATTGACTGCCGACCCCATCCCCTTCGAGGGAAGAAATGAACTACAACTTCACCGATCGAGTCCGCAAAGTGCTGGCCATGGCCCGAGACGAGGCCATCCGGCTCCAGCATGACTACGTGGGGACGGAGCACATCCTGCTCGGGCTGATTCGCGAGGGGGAGGGTGTGGCCGCCGCCGTCCTCACCAACCTGAGCGCGGATCTCGATCAGGTTCACGAGCGGATCGAGGAGTCGGTCAAGAAGGGGAAGGCCACGATCGCCCTCGGTGAGCTGCCCTATACGTCCCGGGCCAAGAAGGTCCTCGAGTTCGCGATGGCCGAGGCGCGGGAGCTCAACCACTCCTACGTGGGCACCGAACACCTCCTCCTGGGGCTGCTCCGGGAAGAGAAGGGGATCGCGGCCCAGGTGCTCAACTCGCTGGACATCAGCCTCGAGGATGCTCGTGCCGAGACCCTGAAGGTGTTGGGCTCGGAGATGAGCGGAGGCGGCGGCGGAGGCGGCGCCGAGCCGGCCGGGATCGGGGGCGGCTCCTCCTCGACTCCCACCGGAGGTGGCAAGGGAGACAAGAAATCCAAGACTCCCGCGCTGGATCATTTCTGCAGGGACCTCACCGACCTGGCGGGGCAGGGGAAGCTCGATCCCACCATCGGCCGCAAGGACGAGATCGATCGGGTGATCGAGATCCTTTGCCGCCGCAAGAAGAACAACCCCGTTCTGATCGGCGAGCCCGGTGTCGGAAAGACTGCGATCGTGGAGGGGCTCGCGCAATTGATCTCCAAGGGTGAGGTCACCGAGGCCCTCAAGGACCACCGGGTCCTGGCCCTCGACATGGCCGCCGTCATCGCGGGAACGAAGTATCGCGGTCAGTTCGAGGAGCGCCTCAAGGCGGTCATGAACGAGATCTCCCAGAACAAGAACGTGGTCCTCTTCATCGACGAGCTTCACACCTTGGTGGGCGCCGGAGCGGCGGAAGGGGCCATCGACGCCTCCAACATGCTCAAGCCCGCGCTCGCCCGCGGGGAACTTCAGTGCATTGGCGCTTCCACCCTGAATGAGTACCGCAAATACATCGAGAAGGACGGGGCCCTCGAGCGCCGGTTCCAGCCCGTCATCGTGGACCCCCCGGCCGTGGGTGAGACCGTCGAGATCCTGAAAGGGCTACGGACGCATTACGAAGACCACCACAAGGTTGTGATCCCAGACGACACCCTGGACGCGGCTTCCCGCCTGTCGGATCGTTACATCACGGACCGCTTCCTCCCCGACAAGGCGATCGACGTGATCGACGAGGCGGGAGCGCGGGCGCGCATCGCCTCTCAGGTCCCCCCGCCTGACATGGACGAGCTGAACGTCGAGCTGGGCGGGATCGCGGACCGGAAGGAAGCCGCCATCCGGGATCAGGACTTCGAGCGGGCCGCGGAGCTGCGGGACGAGGAGCGGGAGCTCCAGCACCGCATCAAGGCACGCCAGGAGGAGTGGGAGGCCGAGAGGAAGGAGAACCGGCCGGAGATCTCCCCCGAGGAGGTGGCCTTCATCGTCTCGAGGTGGACGGGGATCCCCGTCACGAAGCTCCGGCAGACCGAGACCGACCGCCTCGTGAACATGGAGGCGGAGCTGCACAAGCGGGTTGTCGGCCAGGACGACGCCATCACTGCGATTTCCCGTGCCATCCGCCGCAGCCGGGCTGGACTCAAGGACCCTCGCCGGCCCATCGGATCGTTCATATTCTCGGGGCCGACCGGGGTCGGGAAGACCGAGCTTGCCAGGGCGTTGGCCGAGTTCCTCTTCGCGGATGTGGACGCCCTGATCCGGGTCGACATGAGCGAGTACATGGAGAAGTTCTCCGTCTCACGGCTCATCGGGGCCCCTCCCGGTTACGTGGGCTACGAGGACTCCGGTGCACTGACCAAGGCCGTGCGCCGTCGGCCTTACTCGGTGGTGCTTCTCGACGAGATCGAGAAGGCGCACCCCGACGTCTTCAACATCCTCCTCCAGGTCCTCGACGAGGGTCACCTGACGGACAACTACGGGCGCGTGATCGACTTCAAGAACACGGTTCTGATCATGACCTCGAATCTCGGGGCCAGGGACATCACCAAGGGCGGAGGGCTCGGCTTCCATACGAGCGATCCGCAGTCCAGCTACGAGGTGATGAAAGACAAGGTCCGAGAGGAGATCGAACGCGCATTCAATCCCGAGTTCCTGAATCGGATCGACGACACGATCGTCTTCCATCCGCTCACCCGCGAGCAGATCGGCGAGATCGTGCACATCCTGCTCAAGGACGTGCGGGCGCGCCTCGAAGAGGAGGAGCTCACGCTGAAGATGACCGACGACGCCCTGGCCTTCCTCGTCGACAAGGGCTACGACCAGAAGTTCGGAGCCCGTCCCCTGCGCAGGGCGATCCAACGGTACCTTGAGGATCCCTTGTCCGAGAAGATTCTGGTCGCGGAGTTCGGGGCCGGTGCGGAGGTCGAGGTCGATGTCTCTCCGGACCGGGAGAGCCTGACGTTGAAGGAAGCTTCCGCGACGAAAACATGAGGTCGATGCTCCATTTGCTTTCTTTCGGTCCGCGCCGGTTCCGTGGCAGGCTCCTTCCGAGCCTGCTCGTCACGGCTGCGTTCCTTGGCTTCGGGGTTCCCGCAGGGGGACAGATCACGGATCCGGCTCCCGATCCCGTGCCGGCGGATCCCGGAGGCGTGGTCATCGATTCGATCCAGGTGGTGGGGAACCACCACGTGGCCGAGGCCGCTCTGCTCGGCTCAATCGGCATTCCCATCGGAGAGCCGATCGGCTACCGGGAGATCCAGGTTGCCGAGAAGCGGCTGTGGGAAACCGGGTGGTTCGAGGACATCCAGGTCACCGTCCGAGGGGGAGCGGGGCAGCCGATCGTTCTGACCTTTCGGCTCGTCGAGCACCCGGTTGTGCGATCGGTCGACATCGTTGGGCTACAGACGATGAGCAGTCGGGAGGTCTGGGAGGAGGTCGAGTTGCCCACCGGCGAGCCCTACTCTCCCCACCGGGTCTTCGTGGCCCAACAGGTCATTCGGGACGGCCTGGCCGAGAAGGGGGTGCCCTTTGCCCAGGTGGAGGTCCGACAGGAGCCCCTGGAGGGGGTCACCGGTGAGATCAATCTGATCCTGGAGGTTCAAGAGGGTCACCGGGTGGCGGTCGCCGAAGTGGTCTTCCGGGGAAACGAAGAATTCGCCGACTCCGATTTGCGCAGTGTCATGTCCACCCGGCCCGAGGGCTTCCTCTGGTTCCGCTCTGGCACGTTCAACGACGACGTCCTCCAGGAGGATCTCAGCGAGCGATTGCCTGAGTTCTACGCCTCGCAAGGGTTCCTGGACTTCGCGGTGCTGGGAGATACCCTGATCGTGGATCCCTCGTCCGGCAAGGCGCGCCTGGAGGTGGACGTCCTGGAGGGCGAGCAGTACCGCCTCGCCGACTTCTCCATCGAAGGCAACCGGCGATTTGCGACGCAGGATCTCGAACGGTACTACCAGACCGAGGAAGGAGGCCTCCTCCGATCCCTGGGCTTTCGCTCGAGCGCGAACGCCGACGGAAGGCAGCCGGTCTTCGACCGTGCTGCCTTCATGCAGGCCACCCAGAGGATCGGGGAGCTCTATCGAAACGAGGGCTATCTCTACGCCCAGGTGTCGCCCGAGATCGAGCGGCTCCCCGACGAGTCGGACAACGGGGCGCCAGTCGTGGCCGCTCGCTGGACCATCCAGGAAGGCCAGCCCGCGTACGTGCGCAGGATACGAATCGAGGGGAACGAGTTCACGCATGACCGGGTCATCCGCGAACGCATTTCCATCCTTCCCGGTGACGTCTACTCCGAGGAGCGGCTCCTCAGGAGCTACCAGGGCATCTCCGGGCTGGGCTTCTTCGAGACGCCCCTCCCATTCCCGGAAATCCAGCCCGACGAGCAGACGGGAGACGTGGACATCGTCTTCCGGGTGGAAGAACAGCGTACGGGCTCCATCAATTTCGGAAGCAGCATGGGGGGCGCCACCGGGGTGTCCGGCTTCATCGGGTACGATCAGCCGAACCTCTTTGGACAGGCGAAGTCCGGCAGCCTGCGATGGGACTTCGGCCGCTATCAGAACAACTTCTCCCTCAGCTACACGGATCCCTCTCTCTTCCAATCCCGGGTGAGCGGATCGATCTCTCTCTTCGACTCACGAGATCGGTTCTTCTCCTTCGCCACCGGCGAACGAAAGCTGCGAGGCGTCTCGACCCGGTTCGGAGTACCCGTGCCTGGATCGCTCTACTCTCGGGTCTTCGTGGGATACTCCCTGTCACGGACGGATTACCGGCTTCGGGGGGGCGCGGACGACGCGTCGCTTTTCGGGCGCCCGGCAGGCGTGCAGAGCCAGGTGAGCGCGGGCATCACTCGACGCACCATCGACCATCCTCTCTTCCCGACCGTCGGTTCGGAGCAGAGCTGGACGTCGGAGTTCAACGGCGGAATCTTCGGCGGGGACGGCAACTTCAGCAAGCACACGGTCCAGGGGAAGTGGTGGGTCCCGGTGGGAAGCATCGGGGGGACCGAGCCGGGCTCCCGCCCGATGAGGATCGCTCTCGGATTGGGCACCAGGGGTGGGGCCATCTTTGGAGATGCCGAGAACTTCCCCTTCGAGAGCTTCTGGCTCGGCGGAGTGCAGTTCGGTGAACGCCTGCGCGGATACGAGGAGACCACTTTGACGCCGGCGGGATACTTCTCGCGAGGTTCGGGTCAGATCACGGATATCGAGCGGCTGGGGAACACCTTCTTCTCGACCACCGCCGAATTGGCCTTCCGACTCTCGGACATGATTTCGCTTTCGGCCTTCTACGAGGCCGGGAACGTTTGGCGGCATCCTCGCGAGATCGATCCTTCGAGGATGTTCCGCGGAGCGGGAATCGGAGTGGAGCTCGTCACGCCGTTCGGGCCTCTGGGTCTGGACTACGCGTACGGATTCGACAAGGATGTTCCGGGTTGGCAGCTCCATTTCCGGATGGGCGGAAACCAACAGTTCTGACCGATCGCCCCTTCAGGGAAATTGACACGGATGGTCGAACCATCCCCGACAGGAGTAGTGCAGCGTCCATGCGTTCACTCATCGCGGTCCTAGCCGGTTTGCTTGCGCTCGGCTCGACGACGTCACTCGCAGCCCAGCAGGAGCTTCGAATTGCGTACATCGACTCCCAGGCGATCCTCCAGGAGGCGCCCGGAGCCGCCGAAGCGCAGCAGCAGTTCGATCAGCAGATGCAGCAGTTCGGCGAGGAGATCGAGGTGATGGGTCAGGAGTTGGACAGCCTGATCACAGCCTACCAGCAGCAGCAGGGGACGCTCTCGACCGAGGTCCGGGAGACCCGGGAGACGGAGATTCGGCAGAGAGAGATCCAGTATCAACAGCGACTGGATGAGATGGAGCAGGAGGCTGCGCAGCGGCGAGAGGAGCTCGTTCAGCCGATCCTGAGTCGAATGTCTACGGCCATCGAGCAGATCCGGTCCGAAGGAAGCTACTCCGTGATCTTCGATGTCGCCGGACAGTCGATCATCGCGGCCGACCCCTCGCTGGATCTGACGATGGAGGTCATCCAGCGACTCCAGGAGATGGCGGGCGCCGACGAGATGTAGAGGCGAAGAGGCGGGTCCTCGTCGCCTGTGGGTGCGGACCTTCGCCCCGGATCGCTCTAGGCCGGGGCGGGGGTCCGCTTTCGTTTGACCCTTCCCGGTCCCAACTCATGAACAGCTTCCCAAGCCGCCGTCGGCGACCCATCCCCCACCTGCTTTCCGAGTTCGCCAGACTGCTCGACCTTCCGCCTCCTGCCAAGGATGTGGAGATCCTTGGAGTCGCCCCCCTCGCTCTCGCCGGCCCCGAAGATCTCGGATTCCTCGCCCACCGGCGCTACCTGTCGGAGCTGATGGGGAGCCGGGCGGGGGCCCTTCTCGTCTCGAGGCAGTTGGAGGCTCTACTGGAGGAGGATCCGCGACCGCGACTCGTGGCCGAAGATGCCCATGGAGCACTCGCGATTCTGTTGGAAGCCATCCATCCACCGAAAGACACACCCGCCCGGATCCATTCAACGGCGGTCGTGGGAGACGATGTGAGCCTCGGGCGGGACGTTCACGTGGCTCCCTACGCAGTGCTCGAAGAGGGCGTCCAGGTGGGAGACGAGAGCTGGATCGGGGCGCACTGCGTTGTGGGTCGAGGCAGTCGGATTGGAGACCGAACGATCCTCCACCCACACGTGGTGGTCTATCCGGGTGCGGTCATTGGAGACGGGGTCATCCTGCACTCCGGAGCCCGCATCGGTGTGGACGGTTTCGGATATGTGTTTGAGGACGGACGGCATCGCAAGATCCCGCATCCCGGAGCATGCGTCCTCGAAGACGACGTCGAAATCGGTGCGAACACCACGATCGACCGCGGCTCGATCGGCGAGACCCGGGTCGGAGAGGGTGCCAAGCTGGACAACCTCGTGCAGCTCGGTCACAACGTGACCGTCGGTCCCCACAGCGTGCTTGCGGGTCAGGCGGGGGTGGGTGGCTCCACCCGGATCGGGCGCGGTGTGATGGTGGGGGGGCAGGCAGGCCTCGGGGGCCATATCAGCATCGGGGACGGAGCCCGTCTTGCCGGACAAGCCGGCGTCACCAGAGACGTCGAGCCAGGGGGAACGGTTATGGGATTTCCTGCCCGGGAGCGACGCGAGTTCCTGCGGACCGTCGCGGCCCAGGGCAAAGTTCCTGAGTTGCTCGGTCGAGTGCGCAGGATCGAGGAGCGCCTCGCTGAGCTCCTGGACCGGGAGGACACCGAGCGGCGGGATCCAGGCTGACTCCGAAACCGACGGAGTGTTACATTATTCGCGCTTCGGCGCCGGACGAGGTGCGCGAATTCGCGAGTCACCTCCTGAGCCCCGCGTCGAGGCGGCATCCGGCAACCGAGCCCGGCCACGGGGAGGTCATGAACGCAAGGAACCATCGCACTCTGAGGCGCCCCGTATCCCTATCGGGGGTCGGAGTGCACTCGGGGCAGGAAGCCACCCTCACCTTTCGACCCGATCCGACGGGCCCGGGAATCCGTTTTCGCAGATCGGACCTGGAAGGAAGCCCGGAAATTCCGGCCGATCTCGATCACGTGGTCGGCACCGAGCTGGGAACGACACTCGCCGTGGACGAGGAGATCCGGGTGATGACGGTGGAGCACGTCATGGCGGCTCTCTGGGCACAGGGTATCACGCGGGTCGTGGTCGAACTGGACGGACCCGAGCCTCCGATCCGCGACGGAAGCTTCCGGGACTATGTGACGGCTCTCGAAGAGACAGGGATCGAGGAGCTGGAGGGGGAGGTCCCCGTGCTCCGGCTTCCGACGCCGGTCACGGTGGACGGAGCCCAGGGTTCGAAGTACGTGGCGACTCCGTCCCCGGACTTCCGCATCTCGGCGACAATCGATTTCGAGCACCCCGCAATTGGTCGGCAATACGGGTCCTTCCACTTCGAGAACGGGTCGTTCGCGACGGAGATCGCGCCCGCCAGGACCTTTGGCTTCGAGGCGGAGGCGGATCGCCTGAGGGCTAGAGGGCTGGCCAGGGGCACGTCGCTCGACAACACGATCGTTCTTGGAGAGGACGGTGTCCTGAACGAGGGCCTCCGGTTTCGTGACGAATTCCTGCGGCACAAGGTCGGTGACATGGTCGGGGACCTTGGTCTCCTGGGCGCCAAGCTCGAGACGCACATCGTGGCGGAGCGGCCCAGCCACCAGGGAAACGTGAGGTTGGCGCGGACTCTGGCCACCGAGGCCCGGCGCAATCCGATGGGTGACCCGATCGTCGACATCCAGAAGATACTCCAGTACCTCCCGCATCGCTTCCCGATGCTGCTCGTGGATCGGGTGGTGGACTTCGAGCGGGGGAAGCGGATCGTCGGGGTCAAGAATGTGACGATCAACGAGCCCTTCTTCCAGGGCCACTACCCCGGACATCCGATCATGCCGGGCGTCCTCATCATCGAGGCCATGGCCCAGGTCGGGGGGCTGCTCCTCATGGATACGATCGACGATCCTGAGGACAAGGTTGTCTACTTCATGTCGCTCGACAAGGTGAAGTGGCGACGCCCCGTGACCCCGGGCGATCAGTTGGTCTTCGAGCTGGAGCTCGTCCAGCTTCGACGCACTGTCTGCAAGATGAAAGGCATGGGCTATGTGGACGGCACTCTCGTGGCGGAGGCGCAGTTCCTGGCCAGGATCATGGACCGATGACGGGGTCCGGCGAACGAGCGGGAAAGCTTGGTGACGTTCGGGTCCATCCCGAGGCCCTGGTCGATCCGGCCGCGGAGCTCGAGCCGGGTGTCACGGTCGGGCCATGGTCGATCATCGGGCCGGGCGTCGTGGTCGGCAAAGGGACGACCATCGGTCCCGGAGTGCTCGTGGAGCGGAACACCCGGATTGGACGGGACTGCGAGCTCCACAAGGGCGCGGTTCTGGGAACCGACCCGCAGGACCTGAAGTTCGGGGGCGAGGACACGCATCTTCAGGTGGGCGACCGGACGACCATCCGCGAATACGCGACTCTGAACCGCGGAACTGCGGCGTCGGGCATCACTGAGGTCGGGGACGACTGCCTCCTCATGGCCTACACGCACGTGGCCCACGATTGTCGCCTCGGAAACCACGTGGTGCTTTCGAACGCAGTCAACATGGCGGGTCATGTGGAGATAGAGGACTGGGTCATCGTGGGTGGACTGACACCGATCCACCAGTTCGTCAAAGTGGGGGCCCATGCCTTCGTGGGAGGAGGATCCAGGATCTCCAAGGACGTCGTGCCTTACTGTCGGGTTGCCGGCAGCCCACCGAAGATCTATGGGCTGAACACCCTGGGCCTCGAGCGTAGAGGATTCTCCGCGGCGACCCGCACGGAGCTGAAGAAGGCCTACCGGATCCTGTTCCAGTCGCACCTGAACGTTTCCCAGGCCCTGGCGAGAGCACGCGAAGAGGTGGAGCCGCTTCCGGAGGTCGTGCATTTTCTCGACTTCATCGAAATGTCGGAAAGAGGGGTCACGTTCTGATGAGCGCCGAGGCCAAGACCACTGATCGTGACGGCTTGAAGCTAGGGGTTGCCGGTGTGGGAAGCCTGGGGTTCCATCACGCGAGGATCGCACGTGAGCTGGATGGGGTTCGAATGGAGGGGTTCTTCGATCCGGATCCCGATCGAACCGAAGCCGTGCGCCGAGAGCTCGCGGTGGAATCGTTCCCCACGCTCGATGCACTCCTGGAGGCCGTTGACGCGGTTGTGGTGGCAAGCCCCACCCGCACGCACGCCGACCTGGCGTTGGCCGCGATCGAGCGAGGCGTGCACGTCTTCATCGAGAAGCCGATCGCGGCAACTCTCGAGGAGGCGGACCAGATCGTGGGGGCCGCCGAGACGTCGGGGGTCCGCGTGCAGGTCGGGCACGTGGAGCGATTCAATCCCGCGCTGGTCGCAGCCGACCCCGTTCTCGACGGCCCCTTGTTCATAGAATCGCATCGACTTGCGCCGTTCACGGAGCGAGGCACCGACGTCGCGGTGGTTCTCGACCTGATGATCCACGATGTCGACCTGGTCGCCAGTCTCGTGGCTGCGCCCATCAAGGACATCCAGGCGATCGGCGTTCCGATCCTCACGGAATCGGTGGACATTGCCAACGCACGCATCAGCTTTGCCAATGGCGCCGTGGCGAACCTGACCGCGAGCCGCGTGTCGAGCGAGAAGTTGAGGAAGTTGCGCATCTTCCAACGGTCGGGGTATATGAGCCTGGACCTCGCCAACGGTCGCGGCGAGTATCTCCGGCTGAAACGAGATCTTCCCGCGCTCCAGGCGCTGGCGGAGGGGCCCGCCGCGCAGTCCCCGATCGCACCCGACCTGAGCGCGATCGTGGAGAGGATTCCGCTCACCGCGGAGCCCGCGGAACCACTCCGAAGGGAGCTGGAAAGCTTTCGCGACTCCATCCTGGATGGCCGACCGCCGGTGGTTTCCGCGCGTGCGGGTCGGGACGCGCTCGCCACCGCACTGGCCATCGAAGCCCGGATCATGAACCATGTCGCTGATACGCGTTCGTCGTAACCGCAAGAAGAACTGGATCGATGTCAAGAAGGGACGGTCCACCAGGGTCCTGGTGTTCCTGCTCATCTTCGTGGCTGTGCTGGTCTGGTTCCTCGCCACGAGGTTCTGAAGCGATTTCATCGTGATCCAGCCCAGGATCCTTTTGCTGGCTGGAGAACCCTCGGGGGACCTGCATGCCGCAAAGGTGGCTGAGGCCCTCCGGAAGCGCTGGCCGGATGCTCGGCTCCTGGGCACGGGCGGCGATCGCATGGCGCGCGCCGGAGTCGAGCTCCTCGCCCATGTGGACGACCTCGCCGTAATGGGATTCGCCGAGGTCGTGCGTCGTGTGCCGTTCTTCCTGTCCCTCGAGCGAAGGCTCGATCGAGTCCTCCAGGAGGGAGCTGTAGACCTCGTCCTCCCGGTCGACTTCCCCGGGTTCAATCTCAGGATGACTCGCAGGGCGCATGATCGCGGCATCCCGGTCGTCTATTACATTGCGCCCCAGGTCTGGGCCTGGAAGAAGAAGCGGGCAGCACGGCTCGCCCGAATGGCTGCCCGGATCGCGGTGATCCTTCCATTCGAGGAGGAGATCTTTCGCAGGGAAGGGGGGGACGTCACCTTCGTTGGGCACCCTCTTCTCGACGAGCCGTCCGAGACGGAGGATCGGGCGACGTTCTGCCGGACATATGGCCTGGAGGAGGGGCGACCCATCCTGGCCCTGTTCCCGGGCTCCCGGCAGCAGGAGCTGGATCGGCACCTGGATCCGTTCCTCGAGGCTGCCTTCCGCAGCCGCATTCGAGACCCTTCCCTCCAGCTCGTGGTGGCGAGGGGGGCCGGGCTGCGGATCGAGCTTCCCGAAGGCCGGAACGTCTTCCTGGTCTCCGACGGGCGCGGCCTGCTGAGACACGCCAGGGCGGCTCTCGTGAAGTCCGGAACCACCACGCTCGAGGCGGCACTCGAAGGGACACCGTTCGTGGTGGCCTACCGCACGCACCCCCTGACCTATTTCCTGGCCAAGCAGGTCGTCCAGGTAGACCACGTGGCCCTCGCCAACCTGGTGGCAGGCGCCAGAGTCGTTCCTGAGCTCCTTCAGGATGCCGTGACCCCGGAATCGCTCGAAAGAGCGATTCGGCCCCTTCTCGGCGACACACCGATTCGCAAGGACGTCTTGGCGGGCCTGGCCTCCGTGAGGGAGCGGCTCGGTCGGCCGGGGGCCGCCGACCGGGTGGCGGGGCTGGTCGCGGAGGCCCTTGAGGAGGGTGGGCTCCGATGAGCCGCCTCGAGACCCGGGCGATCGAGGCGCTGGGTCCCGGCTTGCTGAAGGGGTTGGGACGCACTCTCCGGATCGAGGTCGAAGGAGACGGACCGCTTCGCGAGCTGCGACGAGCGGGTTGCCCCGTGATCCTGGCATTCTGGCACTCCCGGATCCTCCCGCTCGCTTACGTGCACCGCGCAGAAGGGATCACCGTGCTCGTGAGCCGAAACCGCGACGGGGAATACATCGCGAGAGTGATCCGGAAGTTGGGGTTCGAGCTCGCCCGTGGATCGGCCAGCCGGGGAGGCGCTTCGGGCCTGCGCGACCTGGTGCGCACCATCCGCAAGGGGGGGGACGTGGGGATCACCCCGGACGGATCGCGAGGGCCCACCCGGAAATTCAAGCCGGGCGCCCTGCTCGCCGCGCAGCTCACGGGGGCCGCCATTGTCCCACTCGCGGCCGGTGGGCGTGCCGTCTGGAGGGCACGCTCCTGGGACCGCATGATCGTCCCCAAGCCGTTCGCGAGGATTCGCGTCGTCTACGCGGACCCCTACTTCATCCCGCGCGAAACCAGCCGGGACGAGTTGGAAGCTCACGCGAGGTCGCTGGAGCGGATCCTGGACCGGATCACCGATCGGTCGGACGGACTGCCTGAAGACCGGGATGGGCCGTCCCCGGACCCTCGACCGGGAGAGGTTTCGGGATGAGCCGCCTCGAAGGCTCGCTCCGGCAGGTCTGGCGGCGGCAGGGAGGGGTGCTGACCACCGCCTTCGGCCTTCTGCTCGCCGCGCCATCCCTCCTGTTCGCTCTCGGCGTTCGCGTCCGCAATTTCCTCTACGACCGTCGGATGCTCTCCAGCGTCTCGGGACCGCTTCCCGTCGTCTCGATCGGGAATCTTGCGGTCGGTGGGACCGGAAAGACGCCCGTCGCGGCCTGGATGGCGAAGACCCTGGCGGGGAAGGGGTGGAAGCCGGCATTGGTGGCCCGTGGTTACGGTGAGGACGAACTCCTCCTTCATCGACGTTGGAGTCCCGCGATCCCCTTGTTTCGTGCGGTGCGGCGTCTCGACGGGGTACATGCGGCGCACGGGGCTGGACAAGACATCGTGGTGCTGGACGACGGGTTCCAGCACCGGGCCCTCGCCCGCGACCTGGACGTCGTCCTCCTCTCTCCGGCACACGAATTTCCGCCGCGCCTGCTTCCCCGGGGACCGTTCCGGGAGCCTCTGCGGTCCCTCTCACGCGCCGACCTGGTGCTGGTCACGGCCAAGGGGGAAGGCGAGCTTGCGGCCGCCCAGGAGCTGTCGCAGGCCCTCTCCACCTTCGAGCATGTGAGGTGGGTGGAACCTTTTGCCTTCGTGCCGGGGGAATGGCAGACCCTTGGCGGCTCTCCGGCTCCGGCCCCGAGCCGTCGTCCATTGGTGGTCGCCTCGATCGCCGAGCCGGAGGGATTCCGGAGTCTGGTCGAGCAGACGATGGGACAGACCGGGTTGGAGCTCCTTGCCTTTCCGGATCATCACGACTTCAACCGGGGCGACATCGACCGCATCATCTCAGTGGCCAGCGACAGAGCCGTGGCCACGACGGAGAAGGATGCGGTGAAGTTGATCCGTTTCGAGGGGGAGCTCCCGGAGTGCCGAGTCCTTCCCCTCGTACCCAGACCACCCGACGGGCTGGCGGGTCGCATCCTCAATCTGCTCGAACCCCGGCGCGCACAACCGAGGCAAGGATGAAGATTCTGATGCTCGCGGTCGGCAAGGTCAGGGGAACGCTCGAGAGATCCGTTCGGGAGTTCGAGGAACGAGCGGCCCGTTACTGGAAGCTGGAAATCGTCGAAGTCGCCGCCGGGCTCAAGAGCGGGGGGGACCGCGATGCCACAGCCGTGCTCGCTGCTGAGGCGAACCGGATCGCGGGACGTCTTCCCGAGGAGGGGGAACTGTGGGCGCTCACGCGCGTCGGCAAGGGGATGTCGTCTGAGTCATTCGCCGATGAGCTCGGAACCCGTGCACTCCACGGAGGCCCATCGATCACGTTCCTGATCGGTGGGGCGTTCGGGCTCGACCCGGAGCTCCAGTCTACGCGCGTTCACCGCGCCATCTCGCTCTCCCGGATGACCTTGCCCCACGAAATGGCGCGACTTCTTCTGGCGGAACAGCTCTATCGAGCCGGGACGATCCTGCGCAATGAACCGTACCACAAGGGAGGCGGGAGGTGAGCGAAGGTCCATGGTACCGCGAGTGGTTCGGTGAGGAGTATCTGGAGCTCTACCCCCACCGAGATGAAGAGGAGGGGGAGGCTGCGGTGGCCCTGCTCCTCGCACGTGTGCCCGAGCTGGTCGGCAGAAGCGTGCTGGATCTCGCATGCGGCGCCGGACGTCACCTGCTCCCCCTGCAGGCGGGAGGAACGACCCCGGTCGGATTGGACCTGTCCCTTCCGCTCCTGGTGCGCGCTCGGCGTCATGGGGGGGCGGTGCCTCTCGTGAGGGGAGACATGCGGCGGCTGCCCTTCCGCGATGAATGCTTTTTCGCGGTCACGAGCTTCTTCACCTCCTTCGGTTACTTTGCCGACCCGGCCGACGACGGGCGGGTCCTGGCCGAAGTGAGGCGAGTTCTTCGCGACGAAGGACATCTGCTCCTGGATTTCCTGAATGCGGACCGGGTCCGAAATACCCTTTCGCCCCGGGATGAAGAGGAGATCGACGGCAGGACCGTGATCCAGGAGCGTCGCCTTATCGAAGACGACAGCGTCGTCGAGAAGCGGATCCAGATCCGGAAGGCGGGAGTGTCGCGAGTCTTTCGGGAGCGCGTCCGGCTCTACGTTCCCGACGAGCTCGAGGCACTGGTGGAGCGAGCGGGCCTCTCGGTCCTGGAGCGATTCGGCGACTATTCGGGAGGGCTCCTCGTCCCCGACTCGCCTCGCGTCATTCTCCTCGCGCGGGCTCGGTGAAGTAGAGCATCGGAACTCCCGAGGCGCGAGAAGGGTTTTGCCGCCAACGCGCTCGGCCGACCCCGGCGGACGTCCATCTCAATCCGAAAGGTGTGCGGTGAAGATCGAATCACGCCCTCTGTCCGGTACCCGACTCGTGCAGGCTTGGCTCGCCGGAGACCCTGGAGCGTCCCGATTCTTCCCGGCCTCTCCCAGCGACCTCGATGGATATGCCGCCAAGGCCCGTGAAGTGGATTCACGGATCGGGAAGGACACGCGACGGCGCGTCGCGGGCCACTTGCTGGGCGGCGGAGCGGAAAGAGCCCGCCGGCTGGAGGAGTTCGTATCGGCGGGAGGGTACCTGGTGACGACCGGTCAACAGCCGGGGCTGTTCGGCGGCCCACTCTACGGACTCTACAAAGGTCTCACAGTCTCATGGCTGGCCCGCACGCTGGAAGAACACTTGCAACGGCCTGTCCTTCCGGTCTTCTGGATTGCCTCGGAAGACCATGACTGGGAGGAGGTTCGCCGCACCCACGTCCTGAGTCCGTCGAACGAGCTCGAGGAGATCGCGCTCCCCCCGAGGAACTCCGGGCCGGCGCGCTCGCTGCACAGAATCTCTCTCGACCATGAGCTCGAAGCCGTCCTGGACGCCTTTCTCGAGCTCCATCCGAGCACGGACTTCTCGGGGAGGTGGGAAGAGGTCCTCAGGGCGAGCTACCCCGCCGAAGCGACCCTTGCTTCGGGGTTCCAGCATGTCATGGAGGAGCTCCTGGGTCCTGCGGGTGTCTTTCTCGTGCAGGCGCATGATCCGGACCTGAAGGCCCGGTCGCTGCCCATGCTCCTCAAGGAGCTCGAGGAGAGCGCCGTGAGGGAGGATGAGCTCAAGGCGACGGCCTCCGAGCTCGAGCGAGCAGGGTTCGAGCTCCAGGTACCCCTCTTCGACGAGGCGACGAACGTCTTCATGGACAGCCCGAACGGTCGAGAGCGGATCTTCCGGGACGGAGACGGCTTCAGGCTGAGGGGGTCGGGAGAACGGCTGACCCTCTCCGAGATCGAGAGCCGGGGCCGTGAGGATCCCCTCGTCCTCAGCCCGAACGTCCTCCTCCGGCCCGTGGTCGAGAGCGCGCTCCTGCCGACTCTGGCCTACGTGGCCGGCCCTGGGGAGGTGGCCTACCTTCCCCAGACGATCCCGGTCTTCCGCGGACACGAGGTCGACCGGCCGATCGTTCACCCCCGCGTCTCCCTCTACATCCAGGAGCGGAAGGTGGGAAAGGTGATGGAGAAGTTCGATCTCGACATGGCAACCCTCGCTCGGCCCTACCACGAGATTGCGGGCGAGCTGGTCCGGGACGACATCCCGGAAGACGTGAGCGGCTCGATTGCGTCCCTTCGGGGCGCGCTCCGGGAAGGGGGCGCCGAGCTCCTGTCCGCAGCCAAGGAGTTGGACTCGACGCTCTCCGGTCCGATTGAAGGCTTTCGACGGCAGGGGCTAGGTCTCCTGGATGACGTGGAGCGGAAGATCGTTCAGGCGCTCAAGAGGGAAAACGAGGTGACACTCTCCCAGGTGCGTAAGGCGCAACTTCATCTCTTCCCGTTGGGTCGTCCCCAGGAGCGCGTCCTGAATCCGTTCTACTATCTCTTCCGCTACGGAGACGCCTTTCTGGACGAGGTGGAGGCGAGGGCCCGCGACGCTGTATTGCCCCGGTGAGCGGACACCCGCCCCAGGAGCCCCAGGATCCGACCGGAATCCCGGAGGGGGTGGCTACCAGATCCCGGGCCTCGGCCCGCGTCGGCGGCGGAATCCTGCTGAGCCGAATCTCCGGGCTCGTTCGGGAGCGGGCCTTCGCGCACTTCTTCGGTGCCTCTCCCGTCGCCGACGCCTGGCGCGCTGCGCTGCGGATGCCGAACGTCCTCCAGAACCTCCTCGGTGAGGGGACGCTCTCGGCCTCGTTCATTCCCATCTACTCCGAGCTCCTCGAGGAGAAGCGGGAGGAAGAGGCGGCCCGATTCGCGGGTGCGATCTTCGGCCTCCTGACCATGGTGGCAGGGATCCTGGCCTTCCTCGGGATCCTCCTGGCCCCGATCCTCGTGGGGATCTTCTTCATGGGCTTCGACGCCGAGCGTCAGGCCCTGACGGTGGCACTCGTCCGGGTGCTCTTTCCCATGACTGCGCTACTGGTCGTTTCTGCCTGGGCGCTCGGGATCCTGAATTCGCACCGCCGCTTCTTCCTGCCGTACGTCGCACCGGTGGCCTGGAATGGGGCGATGATCATCGCTCTCGTGGGTGGGGCAGTGGGCTGGGGAATCTCGGGCGAAGCCCTCGTGCGGGCGATGGCATGGGGCGCGCTGGTGGGCGGAGGACTCCAACTCGGCGTCCAGCTTCCCCTCGCGCTCAGGCTCCTGGGCGAATTCCGCCCGACGGTGTCCTTTGACGTGTTCGGGGTCCGGGAGGCGATCCGGAACTTCGTTCCAGTCCTCATGGCCCGGGGAGTTGTGAATCTGAGCGGGTGGCTGGATTACGCTCTCGCCGCCTTCCTGGCGGCGGGAGCGGTCGCGTCATTGGGGTATGCGCAGACCCTCTACGTTCTCCCCATCTCTCTCTTCGGCATGTCCGTGGCCGCCTCGGAGCTGCCGGAGCTTTCCCGGAGAAGGGGCGAGGCGCTGGACGAGCTCAGCGGGCACGTCGGAGCGGGCATGGAGAGGGTATCTTACTTCTTGATTCCTTCGGCCCTGGCGTACCTCGTCCTGGGTGACGTCGTCGTCGCCGCGCTCTATCAGACGGGCGCGTTCGGTCCGGCTGAGGTCCTCGTCACCTGGGGGGTGCTGGCCGCGTACTCCCTCGGCATGCCCGCGTCGGCCCAGTCACGCCTCCTCTCCTCGGCATTCTACGCCATCCGGGACACTCGGACACCTGCACGGACGGCCTACGTGCGAGTGGCGCTTTCCCTGGGGGCAGGCCTCGCCCTCATGTTCCCGCTCGACCGGATCTCGGTGGGCCCCTTCGGGCTCGGGGCAGCGGGCCTCGCCCTGGGCGCCAGCATCGCCGCATGGACCGAGCTGCTCCTCCTCAGGAGAGCGCTCGGTCGCCGCATCGGACCGCACGGTCCCGGGGGCTCCGTCCTGCTCAGGCATGTGTGTGCGGCCGCACTCGCGACGGGCGGGGCTGTGGGGGGGCGACTCCTCCTGCCTCCTGTCGGCCCGGTGCTGGAAGCCGCCGGAACGCTTCTGCCCTTCCTGGGGGTATATCTCCTCGCCACGGCTGCCTTCGGGGTCGCCGCCCCCATCCAGTCCCTCCTCTCCCGGCATGGCAGCCCCTCCTGAGCCTCTTGGGATGATCGATCGAAGGATTCTGGACCATCTTCCCACCGACCCGGGGGTGTACCTCCTCAAGGACAAGAAGGCGGAGGTTCTCTACATCGGGAAGGCGAAGTCCCTGCGTCCCCGGGTGCGCAGCTATTTCCGGGACGAACGAGGAAGGGGCATTCGCATCCAGGAACTCGTTCGGCGAGCCGCCGCGGTGGAGACCATCGTCGTGGGTTCTGAGGCAGAGGCGCTGATCCTGGAAGCCAACCTCATCAAGGAGCACCGCCCGCCCTTCAACATCCAGCTCCGCGACGACAAGCGCTATCCCTACATCAAGGTCACGGTTCAGGAGCCCTTCCCCCGGGTGTACGTGACACGCCGACTCCGGAACGACGGGTCCCGTTACTTCGGCCCGTTCACGTCGGTCGGGCCCATGCGCCAGGCCCTGGAGGTGGTCAAGCGCCTCTACACGGTCCGCTCGTGCCGGTACAACCTTCCCGCCGACGCGCCCACGCGACCCTGTCTCGACTATCACATCGGCCGCTGTCGAGCACCGTGCATCGGACTGCAATCCGAGGAGGAGTACGGGAAGATGATCCGACAGATCCTCCGGATCCTCGAGGGTCGCACCGGAGAGCTCACCGAGGAAACACGGGAGCGGATGAACCGAGCGGCTGAGGAGCTTCGCTTCGAGGACGCGGCTCGCCACCGGGACGTGCTGCAAGGCCTCGAAGCGATCGCGCGCGAACAGCGCATGGAGAGCGTTGGGGGCGGAAACCAGGACGTTCTCGGCGTAGCACGGGATCGCGCCCTTGCCGCCGGCGTCGTGCTCCGGATCCGGAAGGGCACCCTGGTTGGACGGGACAGTCGCCGCTTTACCGAGCTGGAAGACGAGACGGAGACCGATCTCGTGGAGACCTTCGCGTCCCGCCACTACCTCGGGGGTGGCCACGAGGGGCTCGCTCATCTTCCCGAGGAGATCCTTCTCCCGACCAGCTTCCCAGACCAGGAGCTCCTCGCGCAAGTCCTTTCGGAGCGATCGGGACGCCGCGTGCGCCTGATGGTCCCTCAGCGCGGGGCCAAGGCCCGCCTGCTCGAGCTGGCTGGATCGAATGCCCGTCACCTCCTCGAGGAACGGGTTACCAGCCTCGAGATGGCTTCGGATCGAGCCGAGGCGGTACTCTACGAGCTTCAGGATCGCCTCGAGCTCAAGGTGGTCCCCCGTTTCATCGTCTGCATAGACATTTCGCACATCCAGGGCACCGACGTGGTGGCGAGCGTGGTCGCCTTCGAGAACGGTGAGCCGAAAAAGTCTCTCTACAGGCACATGCGGGTGCGTGGGGAGTGGAAGAACGACGACTTTCGCTCGATGGCGGAAGCCGTCGAACGGTACGTCGGGCGACGGCTCGAGGAAAGCGAGCCCCTTCCGGAGTTGATCGTCCTGGACGGCGGAAAGGGTCAACTCTCGGCCGTCGTTCCGGTCCTGGAGCGGTTGAAGGCATCGGATGTCGCACTCGTCGCACTTGCCAAGCGGGACGAGGAGCTTTTCCGCCCCGGTCGCACCGACCCGATCCGGCTCTCCAGAAGGGATCCGGCTCTGCGCCTGATGCAGCGGATCCGCAATGAGGCCCACCGGTTCGCGATCCAGTACAGCCGAAAGCTTCGAAGCCGGAGGGTGGTGGGCAGCGAGCTTTCGGGCGTTCCCGGCATCGGACCGGCCCGTCGCCGAGCCCTCCTGACCCGATTCGGATCCCTCCAGGGGATCCGCTCCGCCACAGAGGAGGATCTCGCGAGCGTTCCCGGGGTGTCGCGGGTACTCGCCAGAAGGGTTCTGGCCTACTTTGTGGAGCACGAGGGCGCCGGGGACTCGCGTTCCCCGGACGGATGAGGCGCTATCGCTTCAGTCGTCGTCCCTCCCACGAGAACCCTTCGCCCTTGACGCCATGATCGAGTCCGTCCGCACCCGCTTCGCGCCGAGTCCGACGGGAGACCTCCACCTGGGAAACCTGCGCGTGGCGGTCTTCAACTTCCTCTTCGCGCGCCGACACAACGGTGCCTTCGTGGTCCGCCTCGAGGACACGGATCCCGAGCGGAATCGCCCGGGGGCCGAGGCCCGGATCCTCGAGGATCTGGCCTGGGCCGGACTCGACTGGGACGAGGGTCCGGACCGGGGCGGGCCATTCAGACCGTACCGACAGAGCGAGCGGGCGCAGCTGCATCGGGATGGGGCCCTCGTCTTGCTCGAGCGTGGCGAAGCCTATCGGTGTTCTTGCTCGGAAGAGGTGGTCGAGGCTGTCCGGACCGAGGATCGCCGAACCCCCGCGTGTCCCGGGGGGTGCCGCGAGAGGGGCATGGGGGAGACTCCGGAGGCGATGGGGGAGTACGCCGTCCGATTCAAGGTGCCGGACGCGCCGGTTTCCGTAAAAGATGAGGTCAGGGGGGATATTGCCTTTCATGGCAGAGATATAGGTGACTTCATCATACTCCGGGCGGACGGTCGGGCTACGTACAACTTCGCGGTCGTTGCCGACGACGTCGCGATGGAGATCAGCCACGTCATCCGGGGGGCAGGTCACCTCTCCAACACCCCGAAGCAGGCCCTCCTCTTCGACGCGATCGCCGGTCGACGTCCCCGGTTCGCCCACCTTCCCACTGTCCTGTCCCCGGAGGGAGGAAAGCTCTCGAAGCGTACGGGCGCGCCCGGGATCGAGGAGTTGCGGCGCGAGGGATTCCACCCGGACAGCGTGGTGAACTACCTGTCCCTGCTGGGGTGGTCGCCCGGCGATGATCGGGAGGTGCTCACTCGGGAGGAGCTGATCGGGGAGATGGATCTCGAGCGGGCCGGCGCGTCGGATACGGCGTTCGACCCCGAGAAGATGCGGTGGCTATCGGCGCAGCACATCGCCACGATGCCCGAAGGCGAGCTTTCGGAAGCCGTGGCTCCCTACGTCGATCGCCGACGATTCCCCGAGTTGTCGGCCGCAGAGCTCCGCCGATCCGTTTCTGCGATTCGGACCCGGATGTCGACCTTCGGGGAGATCAACGAGCACCTGGGGCTGATCTTCGCGGACGCCGAGAGCCTGGAGGAAGGAAGACGATCCATCGCAGAAGAGGAGGAGGGGGCCCAGGACGTGCTCGGAGCCGTTCAGCGAACGCTGGAAGGGCTTTCCGAGTGGACGACCGAGACGACTGCCGAAGCGGTTCGGGAAGCAGGGGAGCGCGTAGGGGCCCGGGGGAGGGCTCTCTTCCACCCCGTGCGGCTCGCGGTCACGGGGACGCGAAAGGGGCCGGAGCTGGGGATGACTCTCGCGGCTCTCGGACGCGAGCGGACCCTCGCCCTGGTCCGGGAGGCGTTGCTGCGCCTGGAGCCGACCGGGTAGTGCCTGCGGCCCACCGGAGCGTCCACACGAGGCCCGATCCAGGATGGCGAATCGTTCGGACCTTCGATAGCTTTCCGGGTTACGTGAATGGAAACATTCGATCGAAAACCACCCTATCAATTCGTAAGACGATATCAGGAGGAGCTGGATGAATTTGCGACTCAGAGCCTTCGGTGCGCTGGGGCTGGCCGTTGCATTCCTTTCGGGATGCGCTGCCGGAGCCGGACCCGGGACCGCAGGAGGTACCGCGGCCGCCTTCGACGAAGCCGACCTTCCAGACTGGATCGAAGCGCTCCCCGAAGGTGAACCGCCTCGGGACAACGAGCACACCGCGGAAGCCGAGCTCTTCCTGTTCCAGGCCCAACAGGCCGACGGGGACGACGCGCGCCAGTTCTACGAGCAGGTTCTCGAGGCGGCATACGCCGGCATCGAGGCCGATCCCGAAAACTCGCAGTCTTACTTCCAGGCCGGTGTCGCATACCTGGGCCTCGAGGAGTACGAGCAGGCGGGGGAGATGCTCGACCGCGCCGAGGAGATCTACCCGCGCTACGTGATCGACACCGAGCTCCTTCGCGAAGAGGCGTGGATCGAAGCCTACAACGACGGCGTGGAGCACCTTCCGGACAATCCGGACGCCGCACGTCCCCACCTGGAGCGCGCCCACACGATGTTCCAGGGCCGTCCCGAAGCGATGCTCCAGCTCGCCGAGATTTACAACGACATGGGCATGGTGGACGAGGCCATCGACCTGTACACTCAGGCCGTCGAGGTCGCTACCGGTCCGCGGGCCGAGGCCGTTGAGGACGAAGAGCTTCGCGAGATCTGGTTGGCCTCCGTCGAGATCGCCCGCTACAACCAGGCGCAGCTTCTCTTCGAGGCCGGACGCTACGAGGAGTCTGCGGAAGTCTATCAGTTGATCCACGACGAGAACCCGGATGACTTGCTTGCCCTCGGGAATCTCGCCGCATCCCTCCTCGCCGCGGGTGAGACCGAGCGGGCCAACCAGCTCTACGACGACCTGTTGGGACGCGATGACCTCACCGTGCAGGACTACATCAGCATCGGGGTGGGTCTCTACGAGGCGGACGACCTGGTTCAGGCCGCGAGGGCCTTCGGGATGGCGCACGAGCTCGTTCCGAATCACCGGGACGCACTCTACAACTACGCACAGTCCCTGTACCTCGCCGACCAGACCGACGAGCTCCTCTCCGTGGCGGAGCGTCTCGTGGAGCTGGATACGCACAATGAGAATGCTCACCTCTTCCTGACGCAGGCGCTCGTCGAGGCCGATCGTCAGGACGACGCGGTCGACGTGCTCGAGATGCTCGAGGCGCTCCCCTTCGATCTCGACGGATTTCAGCTCCAGCCGGACATGCAGGGTGCCTCCCTATTTGGACAGGCGTGGAACCGCACGGAGCCGGCCGGATCGGAGGTGCGCATCCTGATCCACTTCCTGGACCTGGACGGCAATCAGATCGGCACGGAGGAGATCGCCGTACCGCTTGGAGAGCCCGAGGAGCCCGTGGGATTCCAGGTTGACTTCAACAGCGACGTTCCGGTTGCGGGATTCTATTACGAGGTGCCGAGCTGAGGAGACGCTCCCGGGGCCGTTGGAGGTCGGCGAAGCCGGTGCTTGACGGTCCCGGAGCACCACCTAGATTCCCCGAGGCGCGTTAGAAGAACGGGGTCGCGGGCGTAGCTCAGTTGGTAGAGCATCAGCTTCCCAAGCTGAGGGTCGCCGGTTCGAGTCCGGTCGCCCGCTTAGGTGCCTAGAGGGCTGTTGGAGAAGTGAAGCGGTGCCGGGCTTTGGCTCGGCGCCGCTTTCGCCTTCAGCCTGGACACCCTCCTGGCCGCGCACGAGGCCAAGGAGTGCGTTGGAGTACTCGTGTCGGGTTCCCGGCTCGAACCGGGCTGGACGGCGGAGTACCGCAGCTACGAGCTCTTCCGGCTGCCATCGCTTGTTGGGCACGCCGAAGTACCGAAGGAGGAACCACGTGCTCTCGGTGTAGCTCGGAATCCCGCTCGTGTGGTTCAGGAGCATCTCGACGGTCAGGACCGGAATGAGGAGGAGTACGAGGGCCCACCATCGCCCGGGGATCGTGGGAGAAGACGAGGAAAAGGAGGACATCCCGCCACCGCCGGAGGCGGCCGGTGGAGTCAGGCGTCATCGGACGGTTCGGCCGCGCCAAGCCGGGCGCCCTCCCGTTCACCGAGGACGAATCCCAGGGCGAACCCCATCGACCAGGCGAAGGCCGCCGCAAAGGCGACAGCGAGCCGAGCGTCGGGATCGTTGCGAATGAGATCGACGGCGTTCTCGAGGGTCGGCTTCGTCTTCATGTCTGGTGTCGCCTTCATGTGAGGTGGATTCGTCCGCCGAGGCCGGCGAGGTAGACGCATACGTGTGAGATGACGGGCCAGCCGGCCGAGCCAGTGCGGTACGCAACCCATCCCCAGGACAGGCCGAAGAGGACATCATAGCGTCGTGACCCACGAACGGGACATGACGTCACTTGTGGGGTCCTCTGCGGAGTCAGCCCGTGGACGCGAGCGGACCCACGGCTACTGCGAGGGATGCCCGGCCGGGGT
>SLCK01000114.1 GCA_007125845.1 Gemmatimonadota bacterium | reverse complement strand
GACGCGTCCACGATTGCCACCGTCAGGTAGCTCCGGTGTGCGTCTATCCCCGCGTAGTACATCTCTCCCTCCAGGCTCGGGCAAGCGCCTGCATGCCCTCGGCCCTTCTGCCACCCTAGTCGGAAGTTCCCTCTAAGCCGATCTATGACTTTGTCGCACCGTTGAGCCGATTGTCTTTGATTCGGCAGGTACGGCGTACTGGCTACAGTCGGTAGGAGACGTCGAGCAACTCGAACGCTTGCTCCTGGAGCGGAGTGGGTCGGGCGTACTTCTGGAACGTGACCTCGGTGCCTTCCACCCGGGTCTCGTTCTTGGTCAGCGTCTTCAGGTCTGCCAACAGGGAGTCGAGGCTACGGGCCGGCTGACCGCCTTCGGTGCGCCGGCGACGGACCTTTCGTTCTCCGGCTTCCGACCGCCGGGCCGGTGCCACGATGGAGGTCCTTCGGGCGTCACCTGCCTCCGGAGCGTGGTCGGTGAACAGCAGGGGGGCCAGGGCCCGCTCCATGTGGAGCCGGACGTAGTAGGCCAGCATGCACAAGAAGACGTGGGCCCGAACCCGGTCCTCCCGGCGGTGGCGCACCGGGTGCACCTCCAGGTGGAACGTCTTCATGACCCGAAACGCCTGCTCGACCTCCGAGAGGTCCTTGTAGGCTCGGACGACAGCTTCACTGTCCAGTTCCTCCTCCGGTACGCTGGTGCGCACCACGTAGACCCCATCGAGGGCGGCCTCCTGGACGATGGAGTCTTCGTCGCGCCGGACCGTGAATGCGTCCTCGGTGATCTCGTAGCGGAAGTGCTTGGCGACCTTGGAGGCCCCGAGCACCTTGCCCACCCGGACCCCGATCGTGTCCTTGCCCCTCAAGGGACGCTGCTCCCGCAGGGTCGCCGCGACGATGGCCTCGAGCTTCGCCTCGGTGGCCTCCAGGAGTTCCTGCCGCGTGCGGGCTCGGTCCTCGGCGAGCAGGGGGTTGCGGCAGGCAATGAGCCGCTCTCCGGGGAAGTCCGGGGAACGGATCTCGGCCAGGTCCTGCTCGTCGAACAATGAGAGCTGAAGCGGCCCCTCCTTCCACAGCTTCCGGATCGTCGGGGCCCGAAGGGAGGTGATCCAGTCGATGCCCCGGGGCCGGAGCTCCTCTTCGATCCGGCGCTCCGTGATCATGCCCCGATCCCCCACCATCACGGCTCGCCTCAGCCCGAACCGCTCCTGGAGCCGGTCCAGGGCAACCGACACCGTGTCCGGATCCCCCGTGTTGCCGGGAAAGACTTCCACGGCCACCGGGACGCCCTGCTGGGTGGCCAGAAGGCCGAACAGGAGCTGTCGCTGGCTCTTCTTGCTGCCTCGGGGGCGTCCAAAGGCCGCCAGTTCCGAGGTGCGGCTCTCGAAGGGCACAGGCGTCACGTCCCAGAGCACGAGATCGCCCTCCTCGAGGTGTCGCTCCGCCAGCTTCCCTTCGATCCGAGCCTGTCCCCGGACGAGCCAGTCCAGGGCCTCGTAGAGATCGTCTGCGTCTGCCTGGCCCACGCCCACCGCCTCACCCAGTGAGCTCGACAGGGTGTCGGCGTTCAGTCGCTGGGCCGTCGCCAGCTTCGAGCACGGCTCCAGGATCCGGGCCGCAATCATGGCCAGGACGAGTTGACGCTTCCGGTGCTTCCGGGTCGACAGCAGCTCCGGTAGCCCGAGTCTCCGCATCGTCCCCACGACCGCCGCCACGTGTCCGTTGGGACGGGACCGAAGGACCTGGAAGGCGTCGTCCGCAGAGACCAGCGTCTCCCCCTTCAGAACCCTTCGGAACTGCTCGATCTGGTCCATGGGGAGCGCGGAGAGGTTGGCCACCGTCTCCTTCCTGATCTTGCCGCCCTCGCGCCAGGCGCGACGCAGCAGGACGGCGGGCGGCGAGCTTCGGTTGGGCACGATGTCAATGTACATGGTAACAGAGTACGCATCATAGCCCACACGCGCACGGGCTATATCGGCGATAATACATGGGTACATGATGCAGCACACGAAACCCCAGGGATCGTGAACAACCGCAAGCCTTACATGGGTGGTCGGGTCGGCCTCAGGAGGGGTAACTTCCGCCTAGTCTTCCAAAGGGCCGCAGACCAGCCTCCGGGAGGGGCTCTTCATTCGGTCAGTTTTACGCACTTGAGTTCTTGACGGGAGCCGCGGTGGCGGGTCCCCTCCGGGTTGGATTCCCCGACCCGGAGCGAGTGCGTGAAGCTGACCAAGGAGCAGGTCATGGTGGCGAGAGCGACGAGGGGCCGAGGCACATCGGTGCGACAGCTGGCGAGGCAGCTGGGGGGGGGACGGAGGGTGCGCTCCGGTAACGGCTGAAGAAGTCGGAGGCTGCGGAGCGGGATGGGCGGGCCGGACAGCCCACGGCACTGGACGGATACGAGGCGGCGGTGCGGGGGATCCAGGAGCGCCTGGGCGATAGGCGGCTCACGGGGGAAGGGAGACCGTGCTAGGCGCGCGAGATCTATCGGGCGCTGGTGCGGGATCACGGGTACTCGGGAAGCTACAAGGCGGTGGTTCGGCATCTGGCCCGCATCCACGGACAACCGAAGGTCCGTGCGCTGAGGCGAGTGGAGACCCCGCCGGGAGTTCAGGCTCAGCATGACTGGTTTGAGATCCAGGTGCCGATCGGGGCCAAGCGACACCGGATCCAGGCGCTGGTTGGGACCCTGTCGCACAGTCGGGCACGATTCTGCTGGGTGAGCCGAGATCAGGGGCAGTTGGCCTGGCACACCGGTCACGTGGCGATGTTCGAGCGCTACGGACGCGTTGCACTCTGGGTCCGGATCGATAATCTGAAGACGGGAGTGGCCTCGGGCGCCGGGAGTTCTGCCGTGCTCAACCGGTCCTATGAGATCTTTGCCCGGACCCTGGGCTTGGACATTGATCCATGCCGGCCCCGGAAGGGCTCCGACAAGGGGAAGGCGGAGCGTTCGGTGCGGACGTTCCGGGGAGCCTTCGGAGAGGTGGTCCGGCGAGGAGCCGGGTCCATGGAGGAACTGCAGGAGCTCTTGGACCGAGAGGCCGACGGGCTACTGGACCAGCTGGAATGCCCGGTGACCGACACCTCCGTACGGGTGGCATGGGAGGCGGAGCGGCCGCTCCTACAGCGGCTCCTCAGTCTGGTTGAGGCGTTCGACGGCCTGGTGAGTCGTCGGGTCCAGCGGGACTGCCTCGTCTCGTTCGGGGGACCACGCTACAGCGTACCCTTCGCCTGGCTGGGTCGGATGGCGGGTGGAGATCTGGGGGACATCGGCCCATGTGGTCATCCGGGCTGAGGGTGAGGAAGTTGCCCGGCACGCTCGCGGGAGGGTCTGTCAGCTTTTCTGTGTGAATGGCCTGTGAGTTACACGGGGAGTCGTCCGGGGAAAACGATCGCCAAGTGGTTCAAGGCCGTGGGCCAGTCCTGCACGGGTCGGGTCCACCGCTCGCTAGCCTTCATTATGGCGAGATAGAGGACGTTTCGCACGGCCTCGGGGTTGGGAAACGAGCCCCGCTTCTTAGTCACCTTCCGGAGTTGGGCGTTGAGCGCCTCGATGGCGTTGGTCGTGTACATCACCTTCCGGATCTCCGGTGGGTAAGCGAAGAAGGGACTCAGGTTCGCCCAGTTC
>SLCK01000112.1 GCA_007125845.1 Gemmatimonadota bacterium | reverse complement strand
TCCGCAACGAATGGGTGCGCCAGTCGGTGGAGGGGAGGGAAAAAGACCTGAAGTTCGATCGGATGGCTCCCGCATGATGGGGACGAGTGTCGCCGGAGGGCCGACGTGAGTGCGGGCGCGGAGACGGGTGAGGGGCCCGAGTGGCTCTCCGAAGTAAACTTCGACGATGCCGTTCTTGGGTCGGACGTGCCCGTTCTCGTGGCCTTCTCCGCCTCCTGGTGCGCCCCCTGCGCCTGGCTCGAACCCTACCTGCGGGAGGTGCTCGAGCAGGCGGGGAGCGCCGTGCGCGCCTTCAAGATCGATGCCGACGAGTCTTCAAGCCTCGTTGAGCGCTACCGGGTCATGAGCCTTCCCACTGTGATCTGCTTTCGGGAGGGGCGAGAAGTCGATCGCAGTCTCGGGATCGAGCCCCAGCGGCTCCGCCGGATGGCGGGGCTCACCCCCTCCGGCTCCCCGTCCGGCCAGGAACCCGGGTCTCCCGACCGACAGGGGCGGGAACGCGATCCAAACCGTTCCGGCGGCGCGGGTGGGCTTCCTTGACGCAACCTTCAGCGGTGGTATAGATACCCGCATGAGATCAACCAGCGAAGGATCCGGCTCCGGAGTGACCGTGGGCGTGTTCGGTGGACGCGGCTATACTGGGAGCGAGCTCCTCGACCTTCTCAGTCGACATGGCGGGGTCGAGGTGAGGTTCGCCACCTCCCGCTCGGGAGCCGGGGAGCCGACCCGCATCCCCGGCCTGGACTTCATCGATCCGGACTCCGCCCCCGCCGGGGACGTCGACGTCGTTTTCCTCTGTCTGCCGCACGGTACCGCTGTGCCTTGGGTCGAACGCTTGAGGGGAGGTCCCAGGATCGTGGATCTCACCGCCGACCACCGGCCTGGATCGGGCCGCGAGGAGGGGGCGGTCTATGGGCTCGCCGAGCCGAACCGGACCCTGGTCAAGGAGGCGCAGCTGGTCGCGAACCCCGGGTGCTATCCTACCGGGGTCATTCTCTCCTTACTCCCTCTTCACCAGGCGGGACTCGTGGACCCGGAGCGCCTGACCGTGGTCAGCGCGGCGTCGGGAGTGACAGGGGCCGGAAGGACACCCAAGCCCGAGCTCCTATTCGCGGAGGTTTCCGGGAACTTCAAGGCCTACGGAGAGGGCAACCGGCATCGCCACCTCAAGGAGATGCGGATCCTGCTTCCCGACACTCCGCTCCTCTTTCAGCCCCATCTCCTCCCGGTCTCCC
Source organism: Gemmatimonadota bacterium (assembly GCA_007125845.1). Lineage (GTDB taxonomy): Bacteria > Gemmatimonadota > Gemmatimonadetes > Longimicrobiales > Gaopeijiaceae > SLCK01. The sequence continues at coordinate 34,203 of SLCK01000112.1, read as the reverse complement.
GGGGGATCCTGGAAACGATCGTCCTTCCGGTGCGACCTGGCACGGGGCCCGACGAGGTTCGGGCGGCCTGGCGCGATGCGTACCGTGGTGCCGGGGCCATTCACATCCTCGAGCAGGGAATCCCGGACCTCGGGCAGGTGGTCAGGACCGACCGGCTCGCGCTCGGAGTGGCGGAGGTGGAGGGGCTGCAACCTCCCGTGGTCACGGTCGTGGCTGCGCTCGACAATCTCGGAAAGGGAGCGGCGGGACAGGCGGTGCAGAACATGAACCTGATGTTCGGCATGCCGATGGACAGAGGGATCCGATGCTGACGGTCGTCAAGGTCGGTGGAGCGTGGCTGGAGGCCGGAGGGGAGGCTGCCGCCTTCAACGAGTTGGCCGCACTCTCCGGTGAGCTCGTCGTGGTGCACGGGGGCGGGAAGGAGATCTCTCGCTGGCTCGAGCGAGCTGGGGTCCCGATCGAGTGGGTCGAGGGCTTGAGGGTCACAAGGGGCGACGGGCTGCAGCTCACGGCGATGGTGTTGTCCGGTTGGGTGAACAAGCGCGTGGTGGAGGCCTTGACCCGGGCCGGACGACCGGCGGTGGGGATTTCGGGCGAAGACGGCAACCTTCTTCGTGCCGAGCCGCTCGACCCGGACCGGTTCGGGGAGGTTGGACGGATCGTCTCGGTCGATCCCGGGGCCCCGCGGGCCCTGATCGCCGCCGGCTACGCTCCCGTCATCTCGCCCGTCTCGGCTGGAGGGGATGGGGGCAGGCCCTTCAACGTCAACGCCGATGAGGCCGCGATCCATGTGGCTCGTGGCCTGAAGGCCGATCGCCTCCTTCTCCTCTCGGACGTCCCCGGTGTGCTGTCGGAGGGGGAGGTGCTCGTCGAGGTGGATGAGGCCGCCGCCGAGCGGCTTGCCGAAGGCGGGGTCCTCGAGGGAGGGATGCGGGTGAAGGTCGGGCAGGCGCTCGAGCTGGCCCGAGAAGGGGTGGAGGTGCGAATCGGAGACGAAGGCCTCCTCAGCGGGGCGCCGGGTACCAGGATCCGGGCCTCCGCCTCTCCTACACACAGGAACTGACAGGATGCCGGAGCCGATGACCCAGTCGCCTCTCCTTCCGGTCTACCTCACTCCGGACGCGGTCTTCGTCAGGGCCGAAGGGCGTACGCTCTTCGACGCGGAGGACAACGCCTATCTCGACTTCACCTCCGGGATCGGAGTCACGGCTCTCGGGCACGGCAACCCGGTCGTCCGGGAGGCCATCGGGCGCGTGCTGGACACCGGGCTGATCCACGCGTCCAACCTCTTTCGTACGGGTCCGGTCGAAGAGCTGGCGAGGGAGCTGACTCGGCATTCGGGACTCGACCTGGCTTACTTCTGCAACTCCGGGGCGGAGTCAGTGGAGGGTGCGCTCAAGTTCGCCAGAAAGTGGGCACGATCTCGCGGTGGAGCCGATAAGCACCGGATCGTCGCTCTTCGCGGTGCCTTCCACGGCCGTCTGTTCGGGAGCCTGGCGATCACGGATCGGCCCGAGTACAGGGAGCCCTTCGAGCCGCTCATGCCTGGAGTGGATTTCGTGCCCGCGACGGTGCCGGAGGACATCGAGCGTGCGCTCGATCCGGACCGCACCGCCGCAATGATCGTCGAGCCCATTCAGGGGGAGGGCGGAGTGCGGCCTCTCCCACTCGACCTCCTTCAACAGCTGCGCAGGTGGACGGAGGAGAGGGGGATCGCACTCATCCTGGACGAGATTCAGTGCGGATTCGGGCGGACGGGCACCCTGTTTGCCCATGAACCCGCCGGGATCCGGCCGGACATCCTGGTGCTCGCGAAGCCCCTTGCGAACGGATTGCCGATCGGCGCTGTCCTCCTCCGTCACGAGGTGGGTGCCGCGATGAGTCCCGGAGATCACGGCACGACCTTCGGCGGTGGGCCGCTCGTGACGAGCGTTGCCCTCGCGGTTCTCCGGGTCGTGTCAGATCCGGAGTTCCTCGCCGAGGTCGACCGCAAGGGCCGGAAGCTCGAAGGGCTCCTGTCCCAGCTGCGGTCGGGACGTGAGGGGGCCGTGCGGGAGATCCGGGGACGCGGCCTCTTCAGGGGGGTTGAGCTGAAGGAGGAGGCGGCGGATGTAGTGGCGCGGGCCCGCGAGTCGGGTCTCCTCGTCGTCCCCGCAGGGAAGCATGTCCTCCGGCTCCTGCCGGCGCTCACCGTGACGGATGAGGAGCTGGAAAGGGCGGTCTCCATCCTCGGAGAGGCCCTGGACGACTGATCTCGTCGGGGGCTGCCCGGCCACCAGAACGGCACAAGGAGGGCGCGTGAGCGAAAAGGCGAAGGAGGGCGGGGGAGGGCTCTGGGGCGGTCGGTTCAAGGAGCCGATGTCGGAACGCATGGTACCCCTGAATCGTTCGCTCGACGTGGATCGGAGGCTCTGGAGAGAGGACATCGAGGGAAGTCGGGCGTGGGCAAAGGCCCTCGAGGGAGCTCAGGTCCTGAGCGCGAGTGAGGCTTCGACGCTCCGATCCGGACTCGACCGGGTGGAGGCCCGCCTCGAGGAAGGGGTTCCCGACGGTGTCGAGGACGAGGACATCCACTCCCTGGTCGAGCGCCTGCTCGGTGAGGAGGTTGGCGAGGTCGCCGGCAAGCTGCACACAGGACGATCCCGGAACGACCAGGTGGCCACGGATCTTCGCCTCTGGGGCCTCAGGGCGACGGAGGAGGTGGACGCCTACCTCCACGAGCTGATCGACGCGCTGTTGGACCTCGCCGAGAGGGGGATCGAGCACATCCTTCCAGGCTACACCCACCTCCAGCAGGGGCAGCCTGTCCGCGCGGCGCACTGGGTGCTCTCCCACGTCTGGCCCTTCATGCGCGACCGGGATCGGATCCGGCATGCCCGGGAGTGCATCGCCGTACTCCCGCTCGGGTCCGGCGCCCTGGCCGGATGCCCCTTCCCCGTGGACCGGGAAGTCCTCCGCGAGGCGCTCGGCTTCCGGCGGGTCTCCGAGAACTCGATGGACGCGGTGAGCGACCGGGATTGGATTGCCGAGTTCCTCTTCGCGGGAGCTCTCATCGGAGTCCATCTCTCCCGCATCGGGGAGGACCTGCTGCTCTTCTCTTCCAGGGAGTTCTCCTTCCTCCGAGTCGGGGATGGGTACTCCACAGGTTCCTCCCTCATGCCCCAGAAGCGAAACCCGGACGTCGCGGAGTTGGTCCGTGGAAAGGCCGCTCGGTTGCACGGAAACCTCAGCGGGCTCCTCACCCTCCTCAAGGGGCTCCCGACCGGATACAATCGGGACCTCCAGGAGGACAAGGGCTTCCTCTTCGACACCGTCGACACTCTCCGTCTTGCGCTGCCCGCGCTCTCCGGCGCGGTGGCGGGGATCGAGTTTCGTCCGGAGGGGATGGAGCGGGCGATGGATCCCGAGCTTCTGGCAACGGATCTCGCCGATGTCCTGGTGCGAGCGGGCGTGCCCTTCCGGACGAGTCACGAGATCGTCGGACAGCTGGTGACGGAAGCCGAAGAGCGGGGAATCCGACTGACCGATCTACCCGACTCGGTCTTCGAGTCCGCCCACCCTTCCCTGGGAGCCGGGGCCCGAGACGCCTTCGATTGGGAGCGCTCCGTCGAGGCTCGAAACCTTCCGGGAGGGACCAGCCGCCGGGCCGTCGAAGAGCAGCTCAAGACGGCACGGTCACGTCTCGCTGAACCGCCCTCGATGCCCATCCGCTCGAACCGGAGCACCCGCGATGGATAGCTTGAAGCTTCTTCTTGTCGCATCGCTCATCCTGGCCGTCGGCTTCCGGCCCGTCGAAGCCGACGCGCAGGAGCCCGGAGAGCATGAGTGGACGAACGTCACGGAGCTGTCGTTCCTCCTGAGCGGTGGCAACGCTGGCGCGAGCAGCCTTGGTCTCCGGAACGCGGTGCGTCGGACCGCACCCAATGGAGAACTGCGGATCGACCTCGCGGCGATCCGGACCGATGCGATCCGGTCTACCCGTGTGGCCGAGGGGGCCGACTCCGACGACTACGTGGTGCGAGAGGATCGAGAGCGGGACCGGACGGTCGAGCGGTACTCGATACAGCTTCGCTACGACCGGAATCTCTCCGATCGATTCTACGCCTTCGGAGGTAGCAGTTGGGACCGAAACGAGCCGGGCGGGTTCGAGCACCGCACGGTGACTGTCCTGGGGGCCGGAAGCCGCTGGGGCCCCGGGGGTGACGAGTGGCGGCTACGCGTTGGCTATGGTGTGACCTACACGGTGCAGCGCGATGTCACCCCGGACCCAGACCGGGACGATTCATTCGCCGGAGCCCGACTCACTCTCGATCACGAATACCACTTTTCCGAGGGCGCTCGGGCGGAATCGAGCTGGACCATCGACGGAAACGCCCAGCGCATGCGAGATTTCCGCGGGGATCTCACCACCTCGGTTTCGTCGCAGCTGGGAAGCCGCCTGGCGCTTCAGACCACCGTGCAGCTTCTCTGGGACAACGATCCCCCCCTCGAGCGGCTGCCGCTGCTGGGGCCGGACGGAGAGGCGTCGGCCGAAGACGTGCTGGAGCCCCTCCGTCGGCTCGATCACTCCCTGTCGGTGGGGCTGGCGATCACCCTTTGAGCCCCGAGTCACGTCTCCGCCGGCTGCTCCCGAGGGGCCAGGGTGCGTCCGGCGGCTGCCACGAAGGGCGCCAGCGCTTCCATGAGGGTTCCGAATTCGTCGAAGTCGAGCGATTGGTCGCCGTCCGACAGCGCCGTTTCCGGAGTGGGGTGCACCTCCACGAGGAGACCGTCGGCGCCGGCCGCGACGGCGGCGTAGGCCAGCGGGGCCACCAGGTACCGGTAGCCTCCGGCGTGCGATGGGTCCGCGAGTACGGGCAGGTGCGTTTCAGACTTGAGCACCGGGATCGCCGACACGTCGAAGGTATTCCGCGTGGCGGTCTCGAAGGTGCGGATTCCCCGTTCGCACAGGATCACGTTCATGTTTCCCTGTTTCATCACGTATTCCGCCGCAAGGAGGAGATCCTGGATCGTGGCCGATAGGCCGCGCTTCAGGAGGACCGGGCGGTGCACCCGTCCCACCTCCGTAAGGAGGGCGTAGTTCTGCATGTTCCTGGCGCCCACCTGCAGCACGTCCGCATGTCCGGCCACGGCCTCCACCTGACGGGTGTCCATCACTTCCGTGACCACCGGCAAGCCACTCGCGACTCTCGCGGCGGCGAGGAGTTCGAGCCCGCTTTCCTCCATCCCCCGAAAGGAGTACGGAGACGTGCGCGGCTTGAAGGCGCCTCCCCGCAGGGCCCGAGCTCCCGAAGCCTTCACCGAGCGGGCGGTCTGCATCAACATCTCCTCCCCCTCGACCGAGCAGGGTCCGGCGACGACCACGAGCTCCGACCCTCCGAGCTCGACCTCCCCGAGCGCGATCCGGGTATCCCGTGCGGAAAACTCCTTGGCCGCGAGCTTGTAGGGACGCATCACGGGGTGAACGGACTCCACCCCGGGGATGGAGAGAAGGGGGACGTTCTGAAGCCGCTCCTCGTCCCCTATGCACCCGATGATGGTGCGACTCTCGCCCCGTGACAGGTGCGTACGGAGGCCGAGGGATTCGACTCGCTCCCGGATGTGATCGATCTCCTCCTCGGTGACTCCGATGCGGGTGACGATGATCATGTTCTGGCTCCTTACCACTTGTCGATTTCGACTCCGTTGGACAAAAAAACGGCTACCGGAGGATCCGGGAGCCGAGGGGGGGCGTACACTGCAATCGAAGCTAGGCTACGCGTGGATGTCCTCCAGATCCCCGGCCGAGCGGCGGGTGCCGAGATTGCCCGAGGCGGAGGTTGAAGCGATCAGGGCCGTCGCAGTTCGCAGCACAGTCGATTGTAATTTCGAGTGTGGCGGATTCCTCCTCCGAAGTCAAGGAACCGGGCGGGCTGGTTCGTGTCCGCACCCGGGCCTAGATTCCCGACGTCTAAAACGTTCGTTCAGAGGGAGGGTCCAGAGTTGGTCGGTTCGAGCATGCCCCGGGACACACGTGTGGAGGAGGGGTCGGCTCCCGTCGACGTCGCAGGGCAGAAGCGGTTGGCTGGAGAGGCCGCCCTGGACGAAGTCTCGTCGGGAATGCGCCTGGGGCTCGGTACCGGGAGCACTGTGCGCTACTTCCTGGAGGCTCTCGCGCGCAGGCTTGCCGGGAGCGAGCTCGTGGACGTCAGCGGAGTGCCCACCTCGAGAGAGACGAGCGAGCTCTGCAGGTCCCTGGGCATTCCGGAGCTCGAGCTCGACGAGATGGACGATCTGGACCTCGCGGTCGATGGGGCCGACGAGGTGAGTCCCGCCCTCGATCTCATCAAGGGGCTCGGGGGAGCCCTGCTGCGCGAGAAGATCGTCGCTCAAGCGGCTCGGCGCTTCGTCGTGATCGTGGATTCGGGCAAAGAGGTCAGACGGTTGGGAGAGCGCAGCCCCCTGCCGGTGGAGGTGGTTCCCTTCGGGTGGAGGCGACACCTTCCATTCCTCCGGTCGCTTGGGTGCGAGGCCGTTCCACGGGCGAGCGGAGCGGGTGAGCTCCTCGTGTCCGACAACGGGAACTACCTGATCGACCTCCATTTCCCTTCCCCCCTGGACGATCCTGCCGAGATGGAGGAGGCGCTGCGGGCCCGGGCGGGCGTCGTCGCGACGGGCTTCTTTCTCGGAATGGCCGACCTCGCCCTGGTCGGCACCGCAGAAGGTGGAGTGCGGCGTTTGAGCGCGGAAGGCGGGGCGGGGTCGAGCGCATGAAGAAGCTGCTCATCGCACCCTCGGTGCTCGCGGCGGATCTGGGAAGGCTCGCCAGGGACGTCCAACTCGTCGAGAAGGCGGGGGCCGACTGGATCCACGTGGATGTCATGGACGGGCAGTTCGTTCCCAACCTGACGATGGGCGCGGGCGTGACCGCGGCACTCCGAGCGGCCACCTCGATTCCGCTCGACGTCCACCTCATGATCGAGACCCCGGAGCGGCTCATCGACGATTTCGTCGAAGCGGGGGCCGATCGAATCACGGTTCATCAGGAAACCTGCCCCCACCTGCACCGTGTGGTGTCGCAGATCCGGGAGGCGGGAGCGAGTCCGGGGGTCGCGATCAACCCGGCGACGCCCGTCGAGGCAGTGAGGGAGATCGCGGAGCACGTCGACCTCGTGCTGGTCATGACCGTGAATCCGGGGTTCGGGGGACAGCCGTTCATCTCCACCTCGCCTGGCAAGGTGCGCAGGGTCCGGGACCTCCTCGAAGAGCTGCAGGTGGACGAGGACGTACGGATTCAGGTGGACGGAGGGATCGGGATCGAGACCGCTCCGCTCGTGGTTGAGTCGGGCGCGGACGTTCTGGTCGCCGGTTCCGCGATCTTCGGGGCGGCCGGGGGTCCGGAGCGTGCCATCCGCGAGCTGCGGGCCGCCTGCGCGGGGGACTGAACCTTTCATGCCCGTCTTCCATCACCGTTTCGAGCTCCCCCACTCCCCTCGAGAGGTCTACGGCTGGCACGAACGACCGGGAGCGTTCTCGAGGCTGACCCCCCCTTGGGAATCCGTCCGCGTCGTGTCCCGGACCGGGGGGCTGGAGCTGGGCTCCCGGATCACTCTCTGCCTGCGCAAGGGCCCGGTGCCGATCACATGGGAAGTGGAGCACGTGGAGGTCGACGAGGGCCGGGGCTTCGTCGACGAGCAGGTCAGGGGCCCCTTCCGCCGCTGGCGCCACGAGCACCGATTCTCGGAGGCGGGTACGGGTCGAACGATCGTCGAGGACCGGGTGGAGTGGGAGCCCCCTCTGGGCTCGCTCGGGCGGGCGCTCTCCGCTCCATGGATCGAAGCGATGCTTCAGCAGCTCTTCGCCTTCCGCGCCCGACGTCTCACGGGCGACCTGGAGCTGCACCGACGTTACGGCCCGGGGGAGGGAAGGGTGGTCGCCGTCACGGGCAGCACGGGGATGATCGGACGGAACCTGGTCAACCTGCTCAGGAGCGGCGGATACCGCGTCCTCGAGATTTCCCGCTCGCGCCGTTCCGACCCCGACGCGGTCCAATGGTCGCCTGCGCAGGGGGCGCTCGAGTCGTCGGCGCTGGAGGAGATAGACGCCGCGGTCCACCTCGCCGGGGAGTCGATCGCCGGCGTGCGTTGGACCGGAGCAAAAAAGGAAAGAATCCTCCGTAGTCGAGAGGTGGGGACCCGGCTCCTGGCGGGCGTCCTGGCGGAGCTTCGCGACTCGGTGGGGGCCTTCGTGTCGGCGTCGGGGGTGAACTACTACGGGAACCGCGGGGACGAACGACTCGACGAGGACAGTGGATCGGGAGAAGGATTCCTCGCGGAGGTCTGCCGGCGATGGGAGCGAGCGACCGATCCGGCACGCGCCGCAGGGATCCGCACGATCCGCTTGCGGACGGGGGGCGTGCTCACCCCGGAGGGAGGGCTCCTCGGGACGATGCTCCTGCCATTCCGGACCGGGGTGGGTGGAAAGGTCGGATCGGGGCGCCAGTTCATGTCGTGGATCGACCTGGACGATCACACCGGTCTCATCCTGCACGCTCTGCGGACGGTGGAGCTCGACGGAGCCGTGAATGCCGTGGCTCCCGGGCCGGTCCAGAACGCCACCTTCACGAGGACGCTCGGAAAAGTCTTGCGTCGCCCCACGGTCCTGCCGCTTCCGGCGCCGGCGGTGCGGACCTTGATGGGGGAGATGGGAGAGGAGCTTCTCCTCTCGAGCCAGCGAGTCTCCTCCGCCAAGGCGGAAGGGAGCGGGTACAACTTCCGTTTCCCCGAGCTGGAGGACTCGCTGCGTCACCAGCTCGGTCGCACGTCCCGGACGGATTCAGGAGGGGGGGAATGAGCGGACCGTTGAAGAAAGGGAGCAAGAAGGGTGCGGGCCAGAAGCCGCTCTCCCGGGAGGCATTGGCGACCGATCCCATCGGGATCTTCACTGACTGGCTCGAGGATGCGCGTGCCCGGTCCGACATGGAATATCCCAATGCCGCGTGCCTCTCCACCCTCAGCCCCGAGGGTTGGCCGGACGGCCGGATCGTGCTCCTGAAGGGTGTCGACGGCGAAGGGTTCGTCTTCTATACGAACTATCGTTCCGCCAAGGGAAAGGCGCTGGGGGAGCATCCTCGCGCCGCGATGACCTTCTACTGGCACGACCTGGATCGGCAGGTCCGGATCCGGGGTGAGGTCGAGCGAGTTTCCGCGCAGGAATCCGACGACTACTTCCGGATCCGTCCCCGGGGCAGCCAGATCGGAGCGTGGGCCTCACTGCAGAGCGAGCCGGTCAGGTCGCGAGACGATCTGGAATCCCGGGCTGCGGAGATCGAGGAGCGTTACTCCGGAGAAGACATCCCCCGCCCCCCACACTGGGGGGGCTACCGGCTGCGTCCGACGGAGATCGAGTTCTGGCAGGGGGCTCCCAACCGCTTGCACGATCGGCTTCTCTACCGGAGAGGAGCGCACGGGAGTTGGGAGGCTCAGCGCCTGGATCCCTGATCGTGGTCGTTTCGTAGGGAGTCGAGCGACCCCAGGAATTCTCCGTCCGGACCGAGCTCCGGGTAGGCCGCGCCCTTTGCTTTCAGCGCCCGGGCGATCTGGGGGTAGGCCCACTCGAAGAGGAGGCGGTCCCTTCGCTCGGGCTCGAGCGAGGGCTTGTCGTACATTCCGGCGGCCTCCCTTTGCTCGTACGCCCGGTAGAGGAGGAGAGCCGTCGCCACTGAGACGTTCAGCGAGCCGGCCATCCCCACCATCGGGATCCGCACCGTGAAGTCGGCGGCGCCTCTCGCCTCCTCACTCACGCCGTGTAACTCGGCTCCGAGTAGGACGGCGGTCGGGGACGTGAAGTCGACTCGCCGAAAATCCACCGCACCATCGTCCGGGTGTGCCGCGACGACTTGATGGCCCCGCTCTCGAAGGGCGCGGATGGCCGAAAGCGCATCCCGGTGCCGATGGACTTCGATCCATTTCGACGTTCCGCCGGACGTCTCGTGGTGGAGCGCAAGTCCTCCCCCGGGAGCCACTGCGTGGGCCTCCAGGACTCCCACCGCATCACAGTTCCGTAGAATTGCCGAGAGATTGTGGGGCTTGTTGACCTTCTCCATCAGCACAGTCAGGTCCGGCTGCCGACGATCCAGGACCCTCCGAAGCTTGTGAAAACGGCGTGGCAGCATCCGGTTCCCCCGGGAAGGGTCGCCCCTGGTAGGGGCCGGGACGGTAGGACTTCAAGACGGCTCCTCCCGAAAATGAGAAACCGGCTCTCACATTGTCTCGGTGACGGTCGGTCGGCAACCCCGCGCCGGTGCACGTGGACGAGCGCGAGCACGGGGAGAACTCTTCGTCATCAGGCCTTGACCCGAGGTGGTCGCACGCCCTGATTTACTACGTTAGATGCGTCGCTTGCGGGCGGCGCTCAAGAAAGCCAAGCGGCGGCATTCCTCCTCGTCGCAGGGCGAGGCTTCGACTTGTTTTCGCGCATGTCCGGTGCACGCTTCGACGCACTCAGCGCGAACGGTTTTATTGCCATTGCCAACGATCTGCTCATGACGACCTCCGACCCCGAAGGGTCCCGGACACCATCCGTGCACCGGTCTTCCCGCGTCACCCGGACCGGTGCGTCGGCCCGGCAGCGCGGATCGCTGCGGTTGATCGGGTGCCTGATCGGGTGCCTGCTCATGGGGCTCGCCTACGGCTGCGGCGGTGATGCCGAGGCCGGCGGAGTCGCGGCGGACACCGAGCCGGGCTGGGAGGTCGATCGATCGATCTACACCGAAGCCCAGGCCGACCTGGGCCGGGAGCTCTTCGTTAAGAACTGTACGAATTGCCACGAAGTCGCAACGTTCACCGACCCGAGATTTCTCTTTCGCTGGGGCAACGGCTCGGTCGGCACTCTCTACCGGTTCGTGAGCAGCGAGATGCCGATCAACCGTCCCGGCCAGCTCGAGTCCGACGAATACCTGGCGATCCTCGCCCACTTCCTTCGGCTGAACCACATGCCGGCGGGGGCCGAGGAGCTGGGTTCCAATGGCCAGGATCTGGACGAGATCATTCTCGAGCGCCGGGCCTTCTTCGACTGAGCTCCGGCGCAGCCGATCGCCCACGGGTCTGAGGCCAGCTCTGATTGACTGCGGGCGAGACTGCGGCCCCACGAGACCGAATCGCCTCATCCGGGGAGCCAGCCCACGATCCGGAGCGGCCCTCCGCTCCCGTCGCGGATCCGGGTCGGCAGCGCGACCACGTACGCCCCCTCATCCGGCAGCAGGTGCAAGTTCGCCACATTCTCGAAGCCGGGAATGTTCTCCTCGAAGAGGATCCGATGGGTCTCGAAGAGAGTCGAGCGTCCGTAATCCAGGGACGGCGTGTCCAACCCGACTGCCTTGACCTCGCGTTCCTCCACCATCCATCTGGCGGCTTCGGGATGGATCCCCGGAAAGGAAAGCTCCGCGACGCCCGCCTCCCCGCGCAGGGAGGTGCCCATGTACGCTTCGGCGTCAGGCCAGAGCTCCGAGAACCCGGTGCGGACGAGCAGGATGTGTCCGTCGATGCTGAGACCGTTCCGGTCCTCCCACTGCTGGAGGTCGGCCACAGTCACCTGGTAGTCACGGTTTTCGAGCGCAGCATCCGACACGTCCACGACGGCCGCGGGACCCGTGAGGCTCTCGAGGGGAATCTCATGGGTGCGCCACCGTTCCTCGGCGAAATGGATGGGCGCATCCAGGTGGGTTCCGCCGTGCTCGTCGGTGCAGAAGGCGAAGGCTTCGTAGTAGAATCCCGCGTCCGTTTGTCCCTGAAAGACGGTGTCGAGTTGGAACGGCTCGGCGGTCGGCCAGAAGAGAGCTTCATCGGAGAGCTCGTGGGTGAGCTCCACCCACTGGCCAGACTCGAGCATCGAGAGGGGATCGTCCGGGGGGCCGGCGCAGGCGCTCGTCGTGAAGCAGAGGAAGGCGATCCCGAAGCGCTGCAGACTCATGTTGCTCCTCCTGCGAAGGGGACTGTCTCAGGAAAGTTCTTCCCGGACCGCGTGGAGCGCCAATACCCGAGAGCTCGCACCTGTCACCATCGATGAGCGATCTTGCCTGCGTTCAGTTTCTCCAGTGGGTCCTCCCGAGGATGGGCATGCGATGGAGAGGATTCCGGAAGGTTCGCCGACAGGTGTGCCGGCGGATACGGCGTCGCCTCGGGGAGCTCCAGCTCGAGGGGTTCGGCGAGTACCGACGGTATCTGGAATCGAGCCCGAGCGAGTGGCGGATCCTGGACGGGTGCTGCCGCGTCACCATCTCCCGATTCTTCCGTGACCGAGGTGTGTTCGAGGCGCTGGGGAGCACGGTCCTGCCCTCTTTGGCGGCGACGATCGACTCCGGGGGAGTGGTGTCCGTATGGTCGGCGGGATGCGGCTCCGGGGAGGAGCCGTACACGGTCTCGCTCGTGTGGGAGAAGCGAGTTTCCGGGGCCTTTCCGGAAGTGGGAATCCGAATCGTGGCGACCGACGCCGAGCCGGTGGTCCTGAGACGGGCAGCGGAGGCGAGGTACGAGGAAGGAACCCTCCGGGACCTCCCTCCGAAGTGGGTCGACAGTGCTTTTCGACCCGCCTCGGGCGGTGAGGAGGGCGAGGGCCTCGTCCTGCTGGAGCGAATCCGGACGTCGGTGGAGTTTCGGCACGAGGACGTCAGGGAAGGGATGCCTGACGGGCCGTTTCACCTCATTCTCTGCCGGAACCTGGTGTTCACCTACTTCGACCAGTCCACGCAGGTAAGGCTGCTTCAGCGCATCATCGAGCGCCTTGTCCCCGGAGGTTACCTCGTGCTCGGAGCGCACGAGGAGATTCCGGACGGGCGATGGCCCTTGAGCCTGGCGGCGGGGAGCCGATGCGTCCTTCGCTACTCGCTTCCGCCTTCCGGTACAAGCTGCAGCACCGGGGCATCCGGCGCATCTACGAGCAGGTAGAGGAGGCCGTCGGGACCCTCGACCACGGCTCGTATCCGGTGGCCGTGGTCCTCGAGCAGGACCTCCTGTTCCACCGGTGTGGTGCCCTCGAAGCGCACTCGCCTGAGATGGCGACCGGCCAGCGCGCCCACGAAAATGTCTCCCCGCCAAGCGGGAAACGCATCTCCCCCGTAGATGGCCATCCCCGACGGCGCTATGGACGGAGTCCAGTAGAGGAGGGGAAGCTCGATCCCCAGGCCCGGCTCCGGATCGGGGATCCCACGCAGATTATAGTGGCTCCCGAAGTTGTAGTCTGGCCAGCCGTAGTTGGCGCCGGCCACGATGCGGTTGACCGCGTCCCCTCCCCGCGGACCGTGCTCGTTCTGCCAGATCTCTCCGGATTCCGGGTGCACGGCCATGCCCTGAGCATTGCGGTGCCCGTAAGAGAAGATCTCGTCACGGGCGTCTTCTCGCCCTACGAACGGGTTGTCCGACGGAACGCTGCCGTCGTCATGGAGCCTGATCGTGGTGCCGATGTGATTTCCGAGCTCCTGAGCCGGCTCTCCCTCCCCACGATCGCCCACGGTGACCCAGAGGTATCCTTCGCGATCGAAGACCACACGGGAACCGAAGTGTCGGCTCCCACTGGTCCATGCGTCCGCGACGAACACGTCCTCGACGTCATTCAGGCGGCCCTCTTCGAACCGACCCCTGGCCACGGCGGTGGTGGCGCCGCGCTGGCCCGGCTTGGAATACGTGAGATACACCCACCGATTTTCTTCGAAGTCCGGATGCAGCGCGACATCCAGGAGTCCACCCTGGCCTCCGGCTCGCACGTCGGGAACTCCGGCAACCGGCTCGGCCGCGACACCCTGCTCCCCGATCCAGCGGAGTCGTCCCGGGCGCTCGGTGACGAGCGCACCTTCGCCATTCGGGAGGAACGCGATTCCCCAGGGGTGGTCGAGCCCCGTCGCGAACACGGTGACCTGGTACTCCACCCCGCTCTCGACGAGGCGTTCGTTCGGCGGGTCCTGATCCGTGACGAAGCCGCACCCGAGAAGTCCGGCCAGAGCAAGCGGGAGCATCCTCCCCAGCGGCCGGATCGCAGAAGGCGGTGGGGGCAAGCCCATCCCGAGTCTCAAGCGGTTGTAAATCATCTTTCCTCCACTGCGTCATCCCCCAAAACGTCTTCCCAGAACTCGTCGCTGAACTCGGAACAGGTGCCATGGGCAGTACAGATGCGCTGGACTTCGTGGTCGACGAGGCGCGTCCGGAGGTCCACGAGCGCCTCGCGGGCAAGCTCGGCGTCGTCTGAGTATCCCCGGCGGGCCGGGCCGAATCCGGAGATGGGCGTGTGCGAGATGGCGTCTCCCGCAAAGAGGGTACCCCGGAAGAGGTATGCGGTGCTTCCAGGTGTGTGACCGGGCACAGGGAAGGCGTGCACCGTGTCCGCACCGAGGGTCATCGCGGTATCGCTTGCGAAGGTGTGCAGCTGGAGCTCTCCCGGCTTCGGAAGGTCCCGACTGCGGATCCGATCGGCCCACCGGGGAATCCAACCTCCGGGCCGTTCCCGACCCAGGAGGAGCTCCTCATCTCCCTTCCCGAGGAAGAACGAAGCGTGTCGAACCGTCCGCCACGCACCCAGGTGGTCGCGGTGGGCGTGGGTGATGAAGACGGCAATCACGTCGTCCGGGCTCGCGCCGAGTTCGGAGAGACCGTCCTCGAGCGCGTCTTCGGCGCCCCACCACCCGAGGTCGATCACCATGACGCCCCCTTCGATCCGAGCGATGTAGGTCATGCTCTGGTTGGGACCCGCGGTGGTGACGATGGCGGTCCGTGGCGGTGCGTGGAGTGGAGGGGGAATCCGCGCCGAGCAGGCCACCGCTGTCGAGAGCAGGCCGACCAGGATCACGATTCCTGCAACGCAACGAGTCGTGTGCGTGGTGGGTGACGACGGATCCCGAGGCGTGCGGCCGGTGCGTTTCACCTTCTGGGCCCGCCGCACCCGGCCCGACTCGCCGATCCCAGCGTCAGTACGACATCAGATAGGTCAGCTTGAGAATGAGCTGCCGATCTCGAACCTCCTCGAACCCGATCTGGTCCCTCCGGAGCTCGTCGTAGACTACGTAGATGTCGCTTCCGGGGCGGAAGGTGTAACGCAGGCGAGCGCTCGTGCTCCACAGCTCGGTGGAGGAGTTGTACTGGGTCAGGCTCTGTAGCGACATCGTCGGGGAAAGCGAGTAGTCGAGCCGGAGCGAGCCCACGTCCACATCGAACGATCCGGCCGGCAGATCGACCTCGTTGCGGGTGTAGCCGGCCTGGGAAGAAAACTGGTGCGTCCATCGGAATCCGAGCCGGAGGCTGACGTCCGTGCGGTCCCCGTCATAGAAGGTCTGGGGGGAATAAGCCACGGTGTAGTACATCCTCCGCGACGGATTGCTCGAGAAGGAAAACCGCCAGTCCCCGAAGCGGTAGTTCCCGGGATCCACCGTCACGTTCCCCATGACCCGGAACGGATTGTCCAGCCGCTCGAAGTAGTCGTTGTACCAGATATTCAGGTAGGCCCCGTTGTCGAACCGGGTGCCCACCATGTAGTGGTGCTGGCGGGAAACCAGACGACCCGTCTGGTCGGTGATGTAGGTCACATTCCACATCGGTTCCATGACCCGGATGCCAAACCGTCCCGGGCGCGGATTGGGCTCGATGTGGAACTTGCTGCGCCGGATGCCGGTTCGGGGGACGAAGCCGACTTCCGGGTTGAAGTTGTCCTGCAGGTCGGTGTGTTCCGCGTAAATGTTCCAGGCCTGGCTCGTCCAGGCGGCCCGAAGGTGGCCGCCCATCTCGTCGCCCGACACGTCGGTGGTCATGGTCCTCGCCAGAAACCCGTCCACGAGAAGATTGGGATGGGGCGCGAGCATGAAGTCGCCGGCGAACGTCCGGTTGTAGCCACCACCGCTCATCGCCTGCTTGTTGATCACGATCCCGCCGATGCGGGAGCGGTCGAGGATGTCACGACTGTAGCGCGTAATCAGGAAGTTCTCGGCCGGCCGGCCGAAGGCCTCGTCCGTCTGGATCGTCATTGCGCCGATGCTGTTCCGCCCGGTTCTCCCCGTGAGGCGGGCGCCCCCGAGAATGGGAATGTGCTCTCCGGTCTCCGAGAGGCCGATTCGGCGGCTGAAGAAGAGGTCGGCGATGCGGCCCAATGCGGTCGTCGTCCCCACATTGAACTGGCCCGCGTTCTCGAGGAAGAACTCTCGCTTTTCGGGAAAGAAGAGAGGGAACCGGGTCAGGTTCACCTGCTCGTCGTCGGCCTCGGCCTGCGCGAAGTCGGTATTGAGCGTGACGTCGAGATTGAGGCCCGCTGAGATTCCGTACTTCAAATCGAGGCCGACATCACCCGTGAAGCTGTTGTCCGCTGTGCCTCCATTCAGGCTGCGCCGGCCGCCCCCCGTCACGAACGGTTTCAGCCGTAGATCTCGGCCGCGGTCCAGCCCCTCGAGGCCGTCGAGTCTGCCTGCCAGGCTCACCCGGGGGAGGCCGTATCCCCTCGGAATCGGGGACCAGAAGACCTCTTCGTTCTTCTGGCGGATGTTCCTCTGGAAGTTGATGCCCCAGCTCTGCACCGGTGTGTCCGGAAAGCGGAGCGTCACCATGGGAATCAACAACTCCGCCTCCCAACCCTCGGCTGTCCGCCGAGCTTCCACATGCCAGACTCCGTCCCAGTCCCGATTGATGTTCGAAGATCCTCCCCGACGCCCGCCCTCGCCCTCCTCGAATACCTGCTGATCCAGCTTGGCTCCCAGGGGGCTCACCACGAACATGTACCCGGATCGGGAGTCCATGAACGTATCCAGGATGATCTGGAAATTGTCCTCGTCCAGGATGCGGGCACCGTCCCTCCGCATCTCGGTGGCGATGATCCCGTCCGGGTTCGAGTCGAAGGCGCGGACCGCCACGTAGAGGTTCTCATCGTCGTAGAGGAGGCGAACCTCGGTGCGCTCCGTCGCGGGCGCTCCTTGTAGGGGTTCCTGCTGGATGAACTGGTCGATCACCGGCGCCTGTTCCCAGACCGGGTCGTCCACAATGCCGTCGATCACCGGGGGGGTCGGAGCCCGCACGGCCTGGATCTGGTAGGACTCACGCTCCTCCTGCGCGGAAAGCGCGGGAGCCAGCAGCGGGATCGAGGCCGCCACAATCAAGAGCACCATCGGAAGTCGTGAAGGGACCCTGGAGCGAGGGTCGGGCGAGTCGCAGAGAATCCGAGCAGGGGAGAGCGACGCCGCATCAAGCACTCGCATGTTGACCGCATCCTGGAAAGAAGTCACCGGGACGGGCCTGCGGTCCCGGAAGGCGTCCGCGTCACGCGGCGGACCTTACCCACTCATAGGTATGCCCGGCCTGACCCGGATCCGTCAAGGACCGTGAGCTGGTGGATCGCTCAGCTCGCCCAGACGTCCCTGAAAATGGCCACGACCGGTACTGCCAAGAACGCTCCAAGAATGCCGAAAAGCAAGCCCCCTGCTGTGATCGATACGATCACGGCAAGGGGATGCAGGTCGATGGCCCGGCCCAGGACGAGGGGGGCCACCACCTGGCTCTCGAGCTGCTGGACCGCGACAACCACTCCCGCCACGATGAGACCCATGGTGAGCCCCCCGTCGGAGAGGGCCACCAGAACTGCCACGGCGCCCGTCACCACGGCTCCCACGATGGGAAAGAGACCCCCGAGGAAGACGAGCACGGCGAGCGGCAAGGCCAGGGGGACGCCGAGGAGGAGGAGGGCCAGACCAATGAGCACGGCGTCTACAAGCGCCACGAGAAGCTGGCCCCGAAAGTAGGCGCCCAGAGTGTGCCAAGCGGTGTCGGCCCGCTCCATCACTCGGCGAGCGGACTCGTCGCCCAGGAGTCCGGCGCCTCGTTCGGCGAGCACCCTGCCGTTGCGGAGGTAGAAGAAGAGAATCACGACGAGCAGGACCGTTCCGGCGAGGGCGCCGAACACCCCGGTCGTCAGTCGAAGGAGCTGAGGGACCCAGCCCTCCCCATCCTCCTCCTGAAACTGCTCTCCCAGGAACTCCATGAGGTCATCCGCCCCCCGAAGCTGAAAGTCCGGGGCGATGTGTTGGATGACCGACTCCACTTCCGAGATCCCATCTCCGACGGAGTCCACGACCTCGGGAAGCCCGTTCACGACCAGAGTGGCCGTCACTCCACCCGCGGCACCGAAGAGAAGGACGGCTCCCACGAGGACGATCATGGCCGCCGCCGTCCTCGGGACCCTGCGTTCTCGCAGACGGGCGGACAACGGGGTCAGGAGCGTCGCTGGGAAGAGAGCGAGCACCGCCGGCACCACCACCAGGGCGAGGAGCGAGAGCACGTACCCGATGACGGCGGCGACGGCGGCGATCCCGAGGAGGGCCCAGGAATCGCGCCCCAAGCGTCGCAACCGCAGGCGTCCTCCCGAAGGCGACTTCACCCTGGGACCCTCGCTCCAACCCGTTGTCCGAAGGGAGTGCGCCGCCGAGGAGAACCCGGGTGTCGACCCGGGTTCTCCTCGTGCGCAACCGGACGTCTGTGCGTGCCCGTCAGGTGGCTGCGGCTCCGCCCATGAAGGACATGATGAGCGTGACCACGAACACGACAAGGAAGAGGAAGAAGAGGATCTTCGCGATGCTCGTGGCCGCCGACGCGGCGGCGCCGAAGCCGAACGCTCCGGCGATGATCGCTACGACAAGGAAGATGAGGGCCCAGGTCAGCATGTGCGTTCACCTCTTGCCGGTCCTTCGAATCGGAACGCTGCGTCGCCAAGGGGACCGAATTCCCGGAGACTCCGATATATACGTCGCCGCCAGGGGCCTCGAAAGTCTCACGAGACTTCGGGTCCCACCCCAGTGCGAACCTCACCAGAAGATCCAGATGGTGAGCCCGGTGAGAAGGAGGAGGGTCGCGGCCTGGATCCGGACGTCCAGGTACCACCTTCGGCTCCGATCCCACCCTTGGATCAGGTCTTCGGCGCGAAACACGATCCCCTCGATCCGCTCCGGAGAGGGTGGAGAGGTGAGCAGGCTGACACCGATCAGCACGGCGGACGACGAGGCGAGCATCACGACCGACATGAGGGTGAAGTGGAGGTCGGGGAGTCCCCACGTGACCCAGAGCCCGGTGACCTCCTTCAGGATGAAAAGGGGGATGCCCACTCCAACTCCGAAAAGGATCGCCCAGAGCGCGCCGTCGCCATTGAGCCGCTTGAAGAAGATTCCGCCCAGGTAGATTGCCACGATCGAGGGGATCAGGTAGGAGAGCACCGACTGGAAGTATTCGAAGAGAGAGGGGAAGTGTTGGATAGTGGGTGCGTAGATTGCACCCACGACCATGGCCACACCGGTGACGAGTCGTCCAATCGAGACCAGAACGCGGTCCGGGATGTCGGGCCGGAGAGGCCGGACGAAGTCCATCGTAAAGAGGGTGGCGGCCGCATTGAGGGCAGAGTCCAGGCTCGACATCACGGCGGCGATGAGCGCGGTGAGAATCAACCCCCGAAACCCCACGGGCAGGAGGTCGAAGGCGAGGGTTGGAAAGACGAGATCCGGATCCGGAAGCTCGGGGTACAGGAGGATCGCAAACACTCCCGGGATGATCATGAGGAAGAGGTTCGGAAGCTTCAAGAACCCGGCGAAGAGTGCGCCCTTGCGGCCCTGGTCCAGGTTCCGCGCCCCAAGGGCGCGCTGGACGATGAACTGGTTGAGCGTCCAGTAGTAGAATCCCAGGAGCACGACCCCGAGCAAGCCGGTCCAGGGCAGGAAGTCGTGGTCACGGGGGTGGATCAGGCTCATTCGCCGGTCGTCGAGCTCCGCGACCATCCGATCCCATCCCCCCACTTCCTGGAGTCCGATCGCGAAGATCGCGGCCGCTCCGAGCATCAGGAGGATCGCCTGTACCGTGTCGGTCACCACGACCGCCTTGAGGCCCCCCAGAATCGTATAGACGCCGGCCACGAGGGCGAGGATACCCACCGCCTCCCAGAGTGAGAAGATCGGGAAGAGACTCGAGATGACAAGGCCGCCGGCGTAGAGCGCTCCCGCCGTATCCACGAACATGATCGCGAGCAGGGTGAAGGCGGAGTACGCGGTTCGGGACCGATGGTCGTACCGGTGCTCCAGGAACTGGGGAACGGTGAAAAGCTTCGCGCGCAGGAAGTATGGGAGGAGGATGAAGGCGAAGAGGATCAGCACGAGCGTGGCCGTCCACTCGTAGTTGAAGACCACGAGGCCGTGGTCGTAGGAGGCGCCCATCAGGCCCACGAAGCTCGCCCCGGACATGTTGGAGGCGAAGAGCGAGAAGCCCACCAGGAACCAGCCGAGCTGCCGGCCCGCGAGAAAGTAGTCGGCGCTGCTTTCCTTTCCGCGGCTCACCCACAGGCCGTGGGCGATCACGCCGGCGAAGTACACCACCACGATCGTGACGTCGAGGGTGCTGAGCTGGAATTCCGGCATCGGCGCTCCAGTCCCGGTCGGGAGTTCGAAGGTTGGTCGAGTCTGTCCGAGTTGAAATCCGCTGTGGAGTCGGGGGGTTGCCTGCCCTGGTACGGATCTTGTTATTCAAAACGGAAGGAATCCACCTCGTAGGGGCAACATGAGCCGAAAACGTCGACGTTCCTCCGTTCGGGTGCTGGTCGCCTGGGCGGCTTTCCCCGTCGCATTGGCCCTGGCCCTCTGGGCCACCTGGCTCACGTGCGGCTTCCAGGGATGCCCGGATCCCGGCGAGCTCGGGGCGTACCGTCCGGACGGCGCCCCCATCCTTCTGGATCGCGAAGGGCAGGAGATTGCCAGGCTGCATCCGCTCGAGACCCGGGTGGTTCCCCTCGACTCGCTCCCGGACTACGTACCGGCCGCCTTCGTGGCGGTGGAGGATCGGCGATTCTTTCGCCACCGGGGCGTGGACTGGCGGCGGGTCGTAGGGGCGACTGCGCGAAACGTGGCGGCCCGAGGAGTCCGTGAGGGTGCGAGCACCATCACGATGCAGCTCGCCCGGACGCTCTTTCCCGAGCGCGTGCCGGGCGCACAGCGAACGATCGCTCGCAAGCTCCTGGAAGTCCGCGTGGCGTGGGAGCTCGAGGCGCGATTCGACAAGGAGGAGATCCTCGAGCTTTACCTCAACCACGTCTACATGGGCGCGGGAGCCTACGGGATCGAGGCCGTAGCGAGACACTTCTTCGACCGGCCCGCCTCGGCTCTCACGCTGGGAGAGGCCGCTTTCCTAGCCGGCAGTCTGAGCGCTCCCGCCCGCTATGACCTCCGTGGCAGGCCGGAGGAGGCTCGAGAGCGTCGGGACCTCATCCTCTCGCTCATGGAGGCGCAGGAAGCGGTCGAGCCGAGCGAGGCGAGTGGTGCGCGGGACGAGCCTCTGGTCGCGACGGCCGTTGCGCCCTCTCTCGCCGACGGGGACGTGGCGCCGTACTTCGTGGAGATGGTACGGGGGTTCCTCGAGGAGGAGTTCGGAGAGGAGCTGTACCGTTCCCAGCTCAGGGTTCACACCACCTTGGACCAGCGATTCCAGGCGGCTTCCGAAACGCGCCTCCTGGCTCAGCTCGACCAGGTGGAGGCGGGTGCTTTCGGGCCGTTCTCCGGTCCCTCCTACGATCCCCGGTCCGTCGGGGGCGTTGCCGGCTCCGAGTATCTCCAGGGGGCGGTCGTGTTCCTGGACCCCGGATCGGGCGACGTGCTGGCCCTCGTGGGGGGAAGGGATCATGCCTCGTCCCGCTACAATCGGGCCGTTCGAGCGAGGCGCCAGCTCGGTAGCGCCTTCAAGCCCTTCGTGTTCGCGGGAGCGCTCGAAACGGGTCTGGTGGCGAGTCAACCTTTGGCGGATCGGCCCTTCGTGGTGAGCACCCTTGATGACGGAGATTGGTCCCCTAGAAACTACGACGGCGAGTTCCGTGGCATGGTCCGGATGCGCCAGGCACTCGTCGAATCCCTCAATGTGCCCACGGTCCGCCTGGCTCTCGCGGCGGGACTGGACAGGATGGGTCTCATTGCGGAATCCGCGGGCTTCTCGGAGCACGTTCCCGGCTTGCCAGCGGCCGCTCTGGGCACCGGATCGGCTTCCCCGCTCGAGCTCGCTTCCGGTTACTCGGCCTTCGCAGTGGGCGGGGTCAGGGTGGAGCCCCGGACGGTGACGTTGGTCGAAGGCGACACCGGTGAGGTCCTCTTCCGATCTGGAGCCCCCGCGGTCCGGCCGGTCCTGGACGCGAGGGTGGCGTATCTGGTCACGGACATGCTACAGGATGCGGTAGGACACGGGACGGGCGCAGGAGCCCGAAGCTCCGGGTACGCGGGGCCGGCGGCTGGAAAGACCGGTACCACTCAGGGAGGTCAGGACGTGTGGTTCGTTGGTTATACGCCGAGCGTGGTGGGCGTAGTGTGGATTGGCTTCGACCGACCGCGGCCTATCCTCCCGGCGGCGAGCGGGGGGCGATTGGCCGCACCGGTGTGGGGGGCGGTCATGGCTGACGTCGAAGGGCGGGGCGATGGACCGGATGTCGGTGGCGGTGGAGGGGCGGCGGGGGTCGGGTGGCCGATGCCCTCCGGCATCGTGGAACGGTCCGTGGATCCGGCGTCCGGGAGGGCGATCGAGGCCGGGTGTCGGTCTCTGCCGGACGGATCGGTCAGGGAGCTCTTTCTGGAGGAGTTCGTTCCGGTCGCGGATTGCCCGGAGGGGCCCGGGATCCGAGAGCGGGTGAGCGGTTTCTTCCGCGGCCTCTTCGGCAGGGACGATCAGGCGAACGAGGAGGGAGAAGACCCGCTTCATGGGGCTGGGGATTCGATCGACCGCCTGGTACCTGGAACCGATCCGGACCGGGCGCTCGGAGCGCCGAGGGTTCCCCTGAGCGGTGTCCCATCCGGCGAGTAGTCCCAGGCGCCCTGACGCGGCTGGACTTTCCTGAATCGTGCCTTTCCCCGTATCCTGGCTCGACCTTCTAGAAGGGCGTACCCTCGACCAGGAGAGCCGGATGGAGACGACGCTGGACTTCGGGCAGACGATCGACAACCTCACTGCCGTGTTGACGGAGTGGGGGATGAGCGCACTCGGGGCGATCGCGGTCCTCGTGGTCGGTATGTGGATCGCGAAGCGTGTGAGGGTGGGGCTACGT
Source organism: Gemmatimonadota bacterium (assembly GCA_007125845.1). Lineage (GTDB taxonomy): Bacteria > Gemmatimonadota > Gemmatimonadetes > Longimicrobiales > Gaopeijiaceae > SLCK01. The sequence goes on along the minus strand of SLCK01000112.1, from coordinate 11,154 downwards.
AGCCACCTCGGACAGGCCGGGTTGGATCCCACCTTGGTTCCGTTCGCGGCGGGTATGGTCTACTGGGGCCTGATGGCCTTCGTGATCATCGCGGTGCTGGGAATCTTCGGGATCCCGACGGCGTCCTTCATCGCGGTGGTCGGTGCGGCCGGTCTCGCGGTAGGTCTGGCCCTGCAGGGGACGCTCTCCAACTTCGCTTCGGGGGTGATGATCCTCATGTTCCGCCCTTTCGTCGTCGGCAACTGGGTGGAGGTGGCGGGAGTCGCGGGCTCCGTGAAGGAGATCGGTCTCTTCTCCACGGTCCTTTTCAGCGGAGACAACGTGAAGATCGTGGTGCCGAATTCCCAGGTCTACGGACAGACGCTGAAGAATTTCTCGGCCAACGAGACCCGGAGGATCGACCTCGTCGTAGGAGTCGGCTATGAAGACGACCTCCAGGTGGCGCACACCACCATGCTCGAGACGCTCACCGCCGACGAGCGCGTGCTCGAGGAGCCGGCTCCCACAGTGGCGGTCCACGAGCTGGGTGACAGCTCCGTCGACTTCGTCGTCCGGCCCTGGTGCCGAGCGGCGGACTACTGGGCTCTTCGCTGGCACCTGACTCGTCGTCTGAAGGAGGAGCTCGAAGCCGCCAGTTGCTCCATTCCCTTTCCGCAGCGGGACGTGCATCTGCACGGCCAGAACGGGCAGGGTTGACCACCACGGACAAGGTGAGGCCGTCGCGATACCCGGTCCACGATGGGCAAGGTGGTGGATATTGCCCGGACCGAAGGACATCGCCTATGGTGGTAGCGATGTCGACGTGCAGCTCGCGCCCGACTCGCGTGCAACCCCACGCGTGACGGGACCTGCTTCCAAGGGAGGGATCATGTCGTTTCCCAATCGGTGGTACCGAGTGCTCGTGCCTTCCGTGCTTCTCATCGTCGGTGTGGCGTGTGCCCCAGACGAGGACGCCGCTCCCGCTCCCGATGAGATGGCGGGCGAGGAACAGACGTCCCCATTCGCCCTCCCTCCCCCCGGCGTGACCGGAACTCCGGCCGACGACGTATCCGATCCCGTGATGGAGGACCTCCCGAATCCAAATCCCGTCGTGGTGACCAACTGGGGACAGCTGCCCGACGGACGGGAGTGGGGGGCCTCTGCGGGAGTCGATATCGGACCGGACGGGCACGTGTGGGCGTACGACCGCTGCGGTGGCACCGGCTTCGGGCCCGGCGGAAACTGTCATACGAACCCGACCGTCGATCCGATCCTCAAGTTCGACGTGGAAACCGGTGAGCTCCTGACCAGCTTCGGGGCCGGGGAGTTCGTCGTTCCCCACGGCATTCACGTGGACAGCGTCGGCAACGTGTGGGTGACAGACTTCGCGGCGAACGAGGAGGGGACCAAGGGACACCAGGTCATCAAGTTCAGCCCGGAGGGAGAGGTTCTCATGCGCCTTGGGGAGGCCGGGGTCGCGGGAAGCGAACCGGGGCAGTTCAATCAACCCAACGACGTGATCACGGCCCCAAACGGGGACATCTTCGTTGCCGACGGCCACAGCGGGCAGGGACAGGACCCTCCCCCGGGATCTACGGGAAGGATCATCAAGTTCTCTCCCGAGGGCGAGTACCTCATGGAGTGGGGGCAGATCGGCAACGCTCCCGGCGAGTTCCGCACGCCGCACGCGATGGCCTTCGACTCGCAAGGTCGCCTCTTCGTCGCGGACCGCGGCAACCACCGAATCCAGATCTTCGACCAGGAAGGTCAATACATCGATTCGTACTATCAGTACAGCCGGGTCAGCGACATCTTCATCACCGAGGACGACGTCCTCTACGCGATCGATTCTGAGTCTCAGGACACGAACCACCCGGGCTGGTGGAACGGGGTGAGGATTGGAACCGCTACTGAGGACCGGGTCACGGCGTTCATTCCTCCGCACGACTCTCCCGACAGACCGCTCGGAGCCGCCGGAGAGGGTGTGGCCGTGGATGCCCGGGGCAACATCTATGCTGCTGAAGGGCCGGCGTCGCGTCCGCTCGTGGACGGGGGTTTGACGATGTACGCCGTCGAGGAGGAGTGACCCCGGCTCGCTGCGTCCGGCGGTCGGAGTCGGGGCATGTCGGGGAGCGCCATCGCTCGGGGAGCGGTCATCATCCTCGTGGCCACAACCGCCGGATGCGAGCGAAGTCCGTCAGCGCCTGACCCCGACGTCTCCCCGTCCTGCGAGCCCGTGCTCCTCGACGCGGGTGAGTCCGCGATGGTGCGGGGAGGCGATGCCCGCCTCATCTGCGTCCTCGCTCCGCCTGGGGGTGGCGAGCATATCGCCGTGGTCACGCTCGGGCGTACCAAACCGGTCGAGCTCACCGTTCTCCGTGAGGACATCGTGTCCTTATCGGAGGGACCCTTCTCCGAGAGCCTTCGTGGAGCCGGAGCTGGACGAGCTTTCGAAGTGGAGGATGCTGCGACGGCCGAGACGTTCGATTCCGAGGCCGCTTCTGCCCATGCCCCGCACCATTCCGGATGGAGCCTCCACGCCCGGGTCCGGAAGCTCGAGAGGGCCCAACTCACCCCCCGCATCGACCCCGCCGGCGTCGCGCCGCTCGGGATGCGAACCGGTCCTCGCTCCGCCACTCTCACGGAGGGGGATGTTCTGACCCTGAATGTGAGCACGGAGCTCGAGCAGACCTGCGAGGACGGCACGTACCGCGTTGGACGAGTGGAGGCCGTAAGCGAGCGGGCCATCGTGGTGAGCGATCCCTTGAACCCCGACGGCGGGTTCGGAGCTGAGGACTTCCATGGCTTTGCAGCCGCATTCGACACCCTCGTAGCCCCGCTCGCAGAGGAGTATTTCGGTGAGCCGACGGACCTGGATGGCAACGGTCGGGTGATCCTGCTGTTCACGCGCGAGGTGAACCGCCACGTGGACGAGATGTCCGGGGGCTTTTCTCCTGGGTTCTTCTTCGCCCGGGACCTCTTTCCCCGCACTCCAGTGCCGGGCGGCCGGCTCGGCGCGTGTCCGCATTCCAACGAGGCGGAGGTCCTCTACCTGCTGGTGCCGGATCCGGAGGGGGAGATCGACGGGATCGTGCGTGAGCGGGAGGCGGTGGAGCGAATCATGCTCTCAGTGCTCATCCATGAATATCAGCACCTGATCAACGCAGGGAGACGGTTGCACGGGCCTCAGGGAAGGGAATGGCCGGAGAGAGTCTGGCTCGACGAGGCGTTGTCGCACATGGCCGAAGAGCTGCTCTTCTACCGGGCGAGCGGATTGGAGCCCGGTGGGAACATCGGGTTTCCCGCCCTCCAGGCAGCGGGCCCGCAGGCTCTCGAGGCGTTCGAGCGGCACCAGAGGTTCAACCTGGTACGCTTTCACCAGTTCCTGCAGGCGCCGGGCGCGAACTCCCCGTTCAACCCGGAGGCCGAAGACGCACTGGCAACCCGGGGCGCAGCATGGAGCTTCCTGAGGTACGCGGCGGATCGTGTCGACGGACCAGAGGCCTCGTTTCTCGGATCGCTCGTCGAATCGCCCATCACCGGATTCGACAACCTCGCGTCCGCGGTCGGCGGGGTCGAGACGCTACAGGATTGGCTCGGCGACTGGCACACTGCGAACCTGGTGGATGAGCGCATCGGAGGGATTGCGCAGCACCATCGTCACGCGTCGTGGAATTTCCCCTCCCTCTTCGAGGCGCTCCGAAACCTCTCCCCGCAACCTCTTCCGGTCGTATCGATCAACCCCGGAGAGGAGCAGGTCCACCGGATCACCGGCGGCGGATCGGCCTACCTCTTCTTCCTCTTGGGATTTCGGGGGGACGAGGGATCCATCCTGGAATTCACCCAGTCCGGGGCCAACCCGCCCGAGGCGCTGCGCGTGTCGATCGTGCGGACGCGCTAGTGTGGCGAATCTCTGACTCACCACATCAGCCTCGGGCGGGCCCAGGAGGTCCCGAGTCCCGGCTCAATGTTGAACGGTCACGAGTCTAGGAATGAACTTGGTCACGCCCTGGACGGCCCCGACCTCGCCCGCGTAGACGTTGCCCTGCGCATCGACCGTGATTCCCTCACCCATGGCTCCGAGTCCGCCTCCACCGGTCGGTGTCTCCGAGTCGTGCGGCGGGATGAAGTACCAAACGTCACCGGTCCGTGCGCTCCCGATCCGGAGCCCCTTCCTCCATCCAGGATTGCGAACCTCGCTCGACTCCGAATCGATCGCGTAGAGAACGTCGTCCTCGGTGATGAAGAGACCGCTGATCCGACTGAACTGGTACCACGTGTCGAGGTGGTTGCCTTCCTGGTCGAAGATCTGGATCCGCATGTTGCCCCGGTCGGCTACGAAGAGGCGACCCTGGGAGTCGAAGGCGAGCGCGTGCGGCCCCCGGAACTCGCCCGGCTCGCTCGTTCCGAACTGCCCGAAGCTCATCAGGTACGTGCCATCGGCGGAGAACTTCGCAACCCGCTTCACGGTGTTGGGCGGAGGATCCTCGGCGTTCTGTTGCGAGTGTTGCTCGGCTACGAAGATATCTCCGTTCGGGGCCGTGATCACATCGTTGGGCTCCGCCAGAAGGGCACCGGTTCCGTCTCCCCGCTCTCCGGGAGTGCCCAGCGTCATGAGGAGCTCACCCTCGGGGCTGAACTTGTAGACGGCGTGCCCCTTGTTCACCTCGTCCGGATACTCTTCGAGCTCGCTTTCGTTGGCCCCGCGGGCGTCCGTGACCCAGATGTTTCCGTCGGAGTCGACGTGCATCCCGTGAGGCCAGATGAACATGTCGCCACCGAAGCTCGTCACGACGTTGCCGTCCGGATCCATCTTCACGATCGGGTCCACCGTCGAACCGGCGCAGGAGTTCGTTCCGCAGCGATCGGCAGCCCAGATGTGCGTTCCGTCGATGTCGACGTGGATCCCGCTCACCGATCCCCACGTTCGACCGTCCGGAAGGGTGCCGAAGTCCCGGACCGTCTCGTAGGGATTCGGCAGGTAGTTGACCGGTAGGACGACGCCGTTCTCGACGACGTAGCCGGGAGCGTACGCGCTGTAGGGGGCGCCTTCCCCCTGCTGGGCCACGGAGGGGCTTGGACCGCCTTCTCCTTCCGCACAGGCCGCGAGGAAGACGGCGACCAGGGTGAGCGCCGGAACACTCAGGAATGCTTTGCGTGACATCGAACTCCTCCGCGCCGGTGACGGGAAATCCCGGTCCCCTGACCGGGCTCGAACTGTCCCCAGAGTACGGCGGAGCCGCAGGACGTACAAGGTTCATCGGACCCCGCGCTCCAGGGACGCTACGCTTCCAGGCCGGCGAGCACATGGACTTCCTCTTCCGAAAGTTCGAAGTCATAGACTTCGAGGTCTTCGCGCATGTGCCGAGGGTCGGTTGTGCCGGTGAGGGGGATCATGCCCAGTGCTAGCGCGAGGCGAAAGATCACCTGCGGAACGGTGCGTCCATGGCGGGCGGCAATCTCCGCTACGTAGGGGTGCGCGAGCACATGCTGATTGCCGGTGAGAAGGGAGAACGCCTGGTAGACGATGCCATGGCGGCGGCAGACGTCTCGTACCAGTCCGTCCCAGCCCCTTCGGGCGAAGCAGCGGTTCTGCACGAAAGCAGGGGAGACTCGGGCCACCGTCACGAGCTCCTCGAGTTGATCGGCAATCAGATTGCTCGCTCCCAGCAGGCGGACTCGCCCCTGCCCGTGGAGTGCCTCCATGGCGTGCCATGCTTCGACATCCTCGGGCCCGAGGCCCCGTCGTCTCGTGGGGCCGTGCAAGAGGTAGGCATCGAGCCTCTCCACGCCCAGGTGGGCGAGTGAGCGCTCGAAGGACTGTGCTACCTGTTCCGCTATGGGCGCCCTGGGGTCGTAGGGTAGCCGGTGATCCTGGCCTGCTCGGTGGGTGAATTTGGTCTGGAGAAAGACTTCGCTTCGCTCCACCTTGCCGCTCTGAAACGCCTGATTCAGCCCGCGCCCGACTCCCTCTTCGTGGTAGTGCCGGCGCTGATTGGCTGTGTCGATTCCCCGGAATCCGGCGGCCAGGGCCTCGAAAACCAGCCTCTCGGTGGTGTCTTCCTTCCAGGCGGTACCGTACAGGAAGGTAGGAACGGAAGTGCCTTCGAGGTCCAACATTCGATCGGGCATTGTCTGGGCCTGCTTCCGAAGGAGAGCGCGAGAAACCTGACGGTCATGTCGGGCGCCCAAGTGAGGTCAACCGTAAACCCGCCGCACCTGACTGAAAAGGAAGAGCGCCCCCGCCGTCCGCCCGGTCACGAGCGCGCCCATGGCCGCCGTGACGCCCATCCATCCCATACCCCACCCAAGAATGGGGAAGAGGGCCGCGATGAGCGAGATCTCCAGGGCGGTGGCGAGGGTGATGGGTCGGGTCCGGCGGGCCTGGACCAGCAACGCCCTCTGAAAACCGGTGAGGACCGTGAGGGCTGGTCCCACGGCGATGATTTGCGCCGGTACGAATGCGAGGGCCGCAAGCTCCGGGGTGAGGCCGGAAATCGCCTCGAACCAGACCCGGGCGAGCGGGGTGAAGGCCAGGAGCGCCAGGCTCCCGGAAGCCGTGGCGGCCAGCCCCAACGCGAAACGTCCCAGAGGCCCCCGGTGCTCGCCCTGCCGTCCGAGGAGTGCGATGGCCGCCTCCTGGTAGGAGAGGCCGAAGGTGGCGAAGAGGAAGTACAGCGCCATGACGACGGGAAAGACGGCCAGGGACTCCACTGGAGCGGGGGCGCGTCCCATGAAGAAGGTGAGCAGCGGCTGGGTCGTGAGCCCGATGAGCGAAGTCAGGGCGAGCGGGTAGTAAAACGATGCGATGGCATGGAAGCCCAGCTCGCCGTCCTCCAGGCTCGCGCCGTCCACCTTCACCGGGCCCGCTCTATGTGGACCTCCGGCGCTCCTGGCGCGAGCCGAGCCCTCTCCCACCCGAGCTGATCGACCAGGATACACTCTCTGCTCGACCGGCTGCACCTGGAACCGGGCCGGGTCCAGGTCCTCATTGACGACCGCACGAACGACGTCTCGCGACAGCAGGAAGGCCACGACCGCCTCGACCACCACTCCGCCGGCGAGCGCTCCAGCCCCCACCCAGGCTCCAGGAAGCTCGAGCGACGCCAGGATCAGTCCGGTGGCGGCCATCGTTCCGAGTCGGGTTGCCGTCCCGTAGGCGACTCGCCTGGTCCTTCCTGCCCTGATGAGGACTCCGTGAACGAAGCGTCGGTAGCCGATCGCTGCCGGCCAGGGCAGGAGGATCCAGAGGCTTCCGTACACGAGCGCGGCCACTTCTTCGGGCAGTCCCAGCAGCGTTCCGGTCAGAGCCCGGAAGACCGCGGGGACGAGCACCAGGCAGAGGAGCGCCGTGGATAGGACGTTGAGGAGCCAGGCGAAGGCCCTGAGCTTCAGGTAGCTGCGCGCGTCCTCCACGAGGGCCGTCGACGCGCTCATCAGCATGATCACGGGCGATTCGATCAGGATCGCCACGGCGAAGGCCACCCCGTATGCGGCCAGGTTGAAGGTCGGATCCGCCAGCCGGGCGATCACTGCGGCCAGGAAGGGGTGCTCCAGCGCCATCATGATCCACTGGAGCGACAGCGGAACCCAGAAGGCGAAGATGGTCCGGGGTGAGGGGGCGGCGGTTGTCACGCGCCCAATGTAATCACGAGCTCCCGGGCGCGAACGGGCGAGGGGGCGAGGGCACCCGCCGCCCGGACCAGGAAGCTCCTATCGTCCCGAGCTCATGCTGCGGTAACGCTTCCGTTCATCTTCCTGGAGCCTCTCTACCGCGTAGCTCTGGAGCGCGTTGACGAAGTGGTCCGCGGTCATGGTACTTCTGTTGAACTCTGACTCGCCGCAGCCAGACCGGCAGCTACGTTGAGGTGAGGCCTTCTAGAGCCGCAACAGCATTCCGATCGAGTCAGGTGCGGTTCGGCGAAACCCGAACTTTTCGTACAACCTGTAGGCAGTGCCGTCAGCCAAGAGCATGACCTGGGCGGTGGACGGAGCCTCCATGCGGAGGCGATCCACCAGCGCCCCCATCACCTGTGTGCCGAATCCCTTCCCCTGGTGGTCCGGTGCAACCGCCACATCCACCACCTGGAAGAACAAACCCCCATCGCCGATCACCCGGCCCATCGCAACGACACGATCGCCGTGGACCACGTGCACGCCAAACCAGGTGCCGGAAAGGCCGATTTCCGCCGCCTGCCGGGTCTTTGCCGACAATCCGGCCGCAGCTCTCAGCTCTACGTAGCTGTCCGCATCTGGGGGTGCCAATATCAGTTTGTGTCCCGACAACGTTACCTCTCTCGCTTCGCAATCGGCCTGAAACGAATCCGCCTCACCCAGGGTGCTCGATTGGAGTTCCACCCCGTCAGTGAAGTGGAACGTTGTTATGCGATGAGCCGACGCTCCGCCTGCGGGGTGAACGACTCGATCCGAACATCCAATGTAAGGCGCACCGGTGGGCTTGTCTCAAGCTACGGTTCTCCGTCATGATCGTCGGCCACAGCGCCGCAGCTCGCGTGAGAGGGGGCATGACTTGCATGTTTTGCTTCCGGCGTACGGGAATCGTGGGGGGGCGACGAAAGGTCAAGAGCGCGATCTGCGTGGCCTCCCCCTGAGGCTTTCGTAACGCTACCCGAACGCCGAACCTCCGGAGTTTTGCCTTTCCATGAAAGCAACACCGTCCTCCCGATTCTCTGCGCGGCTGTCCACGCCTATTCTCGTCTCCCTTGCCCTGGTTATCGCGGTCGGTGCTGCGGCGGGACAGGAGACGCGATGTCCTCCGGGCGGAGTTCTCCTCGGGGTCGGGACCGTGGGGCTAGGACTCGGACACATTCCCCGAGTCGACGGTGTGCGGATCAACGTCCGCGATCATTGCTTGGACCAGGTGAACGGTCTGCACCTGACCCTTTGGACCCCGAGGGGGGTGACTCGCGGAGACGTCTCGGTGGGCGGGCCGGTACGAGGGGCAACGGTGGGGCTGCTTCCGGCCGCCGGATCGATCCATGGGGTGGGGGCCGGGCTTGTAGGGATCGTGACCGAGGGCAATCTGCGTGGGGCTTTCGCCGGGGGCATCGGCATCGCGGGCGAGGGTTCGATCGCCGGGTTTCAGGCGGCCGGGGTCGGCCTCGTAAGCCGGGGTTCGATCCGGGGGGTCCAGGCGTCAGGGGTGGGGCTCGTAGGGGACGGGGGCATCCAGGGGGTGCAGGTCGCCGGTGTGGGGCTCGTGAGCGGGAGCGGGATCCAGGGAGTGCAGGCGGCCGGGATCGGCCTTGTAAGCCGGGGTTTGATCCAGGGGGTGCAGGCGTCGGGAGTGGGGCTCGTGGCCGAGGGCAGGATTCGCGGCGTGCAGGCCGCAGGGATCGGCCTCGTGACCGACGAGAGCCTGGTGGGGCTGCAGGCGGCGGGGGTCGCCCTCGTGGCAAACGATACGATGACTGGGGTCAAGGCGGCGGGAATCAGAATCTCGGCGGGCACGAAGATCGACGGATTGACGGTGACCGCCTACCGGACCACCACGCCGGCGCTCACCGGGCTCGCCGTAGCCGGGTGGAACGACCTGGGGCGGCAGGAGGGGCTCGCCATCGGGATCTACAACCGCGCCGAGGTGCTCCGCGGCGTACAGGTCGGGCTCCTCAATCGGGCGGAAAACAATCGTTCCGCGCTCCGGCTCCTTCCACTCGTGAACGCGAGCTTCTGAGAGGGACGGGAGCGGTTGACCCCCTGCATGCGCATGGCGCCCGCCGCCCCTGGTCTCTATGACCGTTTCTTCTGGACGGCGTATTCCAGCAGGATCATTCCTCCAGGGTAGGAACGGCTTCGGACCAGCTTGAGGCGCCGGCGTGCTGCAGGGGATGGAAGAAACGGAACTCCACCTCCCAACAGTATCGGAATGATCGCCGGCTCGACCGTGTCCACCAGGTCCCACTGGAGAAGCTGTGAGAAAAGTCGACCTCCGCCGTAGAGCCAGATGTCCCGACCAGACTCGGAACGGAGCTGGCGAATTCGTGCCTCAAGACCTTCGCTGACAACTTCGATTCCAGGGTGATCGATGGCTTTGATCGATCGTGACGCGACAATCACCTCCTTTCCCCGAAAACTCTCCCCTTCCGCACGGACGATCTCGTAGGTCCGCCGGCCCATGAGGAGCGTTTCGAACTGCTCGTACAATGCCTCGAAATCGAATTCGGGTTCAGGGGGGATCCAATCGAAATCGTCCTCAGGCCCCGCGATGAACGCGTCCAGGCTACATGCGACTTGATACCGTACGCGTCTCATCTCATTCCCTGGAAGATTATTCAAAAAGGAGATCGGCCATCGATGGGAGGGCCAGTCTTGGGAGCCTGCTCTCCCCTCTACCCGGGAATCAACGCAAGATACGCCCCCACCGGATCCTGAACCGCCGCATACACGTACTCCCCATCCTTCCCCTGACTCTCCTTGACAACCTTGCCCCCTTCTTCCTCCACGCGGCGGAGGCTTTCGGCGAGGTCGCCCACGGGCAGGTAGATCATCCAGACAGGGGGCAGGCCCACGTTCACCCCGCGAGCATGGCAAATTCCCGCCGCGGGGTTTCCGGCTTCGCCGAGCATGTTGTAGTCGGCGTAGCGCGCTCTCTCTTCCTCCATCTCAACCTCCTGCGCGGGCCATTCCACGACCTGCAGGTAGAAATCCCGGGTTGCCGACGCGTCTGACACCGTGAGGTCGAGCCAGACAATGCGACCTACAGGCGCTTCCGCATCGGGCAACGTGGCGGCGTCGCCCGGGGGAATCGCCTCGGCAGGAACAACCGGGATGATCCCGAACGCTGCCCCATTCGGGTCGAGCAGCACCGCCCATTGGCTCCTGCCATCGTCGTCTTTCGTGTGCAACAGCACACTTCCGCCCAGATCGAGCGCACGCTGCGTGCTGGTCGCCACATCCGCGACCTGGATATGCGGCATCCATTGGAGCGGGAGTTGATCATACTCTTCGGTGCGCGGGCCCAATCCGATGATGGGCAGGCCGAGGTTGTTCATCAGATCTTCCTCACGCCAAAGCGGGTCCTCACCCGTGCTTAGCACCTGCGAATAGAAGCGCACCTCGCGCTCGTGTTCGGGAACGGCGATGTCGGCGCTGAACACGGCGCCAATTCCTGGAACAAAGGGCTCGTTCATGGTCTCTCTCCTTCGGGAGGGGCAT
>SLCK01000038.1 GCA_007125845.1 Gemmatimonadota bacterium | reverse complement strand
GGCCGAGATGCGGATGACCGGGCTACGGGAGGAAGCTCCGGATCCCACCGGAAAGGCCACGTCAGCCCGGATCACCGAGGAGCTCCCGGCCGGAAAACCGATCCGGAGGCCCGCCCCCAGCGATCCGCGCCACCCCGAGTCCACTCCGAAGGGGGCGTCTCCCGCCCAGGAAGCCCCGAGGTCCCCGAATGCGGTCAGCCCGAAATCGGCGAGCTCCGAAAACGGTCCCGGAAGCCGGAAGCGTCCCTCTGCCGACAGTACCGTTCGGTGTGCGCCTGGAAAGTCCAGCTCGTCGTAACCACGCACCCCGTCCGGTCCTCCGAGACTGAGCTGAAAGGGAGATCGGGTTCGCCAGCCGGAGTGTACCGCCCCCCGGAGGACCCAGGTATTGGAAAGGGCGCCGTCCCGGATCCAGTAGAGAAAGGCGTGGGACTCGAGGAGCAGGTCGCTCCATCCGACAGATGCGGTTCCAGAGTCTTCGCGTCTGCCCTCTCCGCTGATGTGGAGCTGGGCGACCGTCCGTCCCCCGGAACGCCCCCCGAAGAGGTCCAGTCTCGTGAACAGATCCTGGGGGTGGCCGTCGACTGTGCCTCCCAGGCTGCGTCCAAGGGTCATCTTGACCTCCCGCCCCACCGCAAGGTCCTGCACGCCCGCCACGGCATCCAGACCCTGACGGGTCTCGAACTCCAGCTTCCGCAGACCTAGCAGCAGGTTGAGCCGCACCGCCCGCCGCGGACGAAGCTGATTTGCAATGGCTTGCTCCATCTCGGGAGTGGCCATCTCCAGCTCCGAAAAATCACGACCCACCACGCCTCCCAGCTCGTCGCCCGGCCCGACCTCCAAGCGCTCAAGGGAAAGGCCTCCGCCGAGCAGGTAGAGGTCCCCCGGATCATTGAATCTTTCAGCGGCCGAAAGTTCCAGCCGCTGCTCCGTGACGGGGATGACGGCGTGAGAGTAACGGGAATGTCCGGGGAGCACGTATGAGAAGTAGTCCTTCCGGTAGGAGGCCACGTGGCGAAACGCGCGCCCGGGAAGCTCGACGCGGAAGGGACGGACGATGGCGAGCTCGGCGGCATCTCCGATCCGCGTCCGCTGCAACTCGGAACGCACATCCAGTCCGGAGCCCAGGACCCCGGGGACCTCCACCGTCATCCCCGCCTCCCTCCGCTCGTCCCGGTCGAGCCCAAAGACACCGACGGTGGCCCCCCGCCCGAGAAAGTTCTCCTGGACGAGTGAAAATCCCTCCATCCGGATTCCATCATCGAAGTGTACGTCCACAGCCAGCTTGGTCGTCCACTCGTCCCTGGTCTCAACATGCACATCCCACCCGCCCCCCGGGCCCTCGACGGCCGCGATCTCGGCGCCAGCGAGAAAGCGGTACTCCCTGAGCAGGCGTGCGGTCTCGGCGAGGGCAGCCGGATCGAGGCAGTCCCCCTCCTCGAGGAGGAAGAGGGACTGACGGATGAACTCCTCCCTGGTTCGGATGTGGACCCGGTTCGCTAGCAGGTACGCCCAACGCAACCGCCCCTGCTCGGGAATGTCCTCCTCGGCAAAGATGGATCGATTCTCCACGACGATCCGATTGATCACCCCCGTGTTGCACGACTCCTGAGCTCCACCGAGGGGCGCAGGGACAAGGGGAGCGAAGAGAAAGAAGAGAGCTGTGAGGTGGCGAAGCATTGCGTTCCGGCAGGGAGTTCGGAGGGAAGCCTTCGGAGGGCGGCTGCCTTCCGTGAGGGCGGCATCGCTCTGACTCCACAGAGGCACAACTTGTTCCGGTCCGGGATCGGAATCGGCGAACGTCGGTGGACGTGCGAGCCGCTTGGCGCCACGTTATAGGGTCGTCGACTCCGGCACACCATGCATGACCCGCGTGAGAACGCTCAAACGACATACCCACCTCGTCAGCCGACACCCCCAACAACCGAGAGAGGATTCGCAACGATGGCCATGTCGAAAGGCTCACCTTCGTCCCCCTCCGAAGTCGCCAAGAGTCGATACGGGCTCGATCTCCATGGGCTCCGCCCCGTACGGTGGGTGCACTGGAATCTCTCACCCGCCCGACTCTACGAGAAGGCTCTCTCCCGGAAGGAAGGCCGGATCGCCCACATGGGAGGCTTCGCTGCGATGACCGTTCCGCAAACGGGCCGATCTCCCAATGACAAGTACACGGTAGACGAGCCGAGCGTGGAGGGAGCCCTCGACTGGGGAGCGGTCAACAAGCCGATCTCCATTCAGCACTACGAGCGATTGCGGTCCGACCTGACGGAATTTCTGAATCGCCGCGAACTCTTCGTGCGCGACGCGCGGGCCGGGGAGGACCCCGAGGCGGGAATCAACGTGCGGTTGGTGACGCCCTCGGCATGGCACTCGCTCTTCGCGTACAACATGTTCCTCCGTCCCTCCCGAGAGGAGCTGGCGGAGATGAAGCCGGACTTCAGCGTTCTCCATGCCCCGGACTTCCAGGCCGACCCCGATCGCCACGGAACCCGATCGGGTACCTTCGTGGTGGCCAACTTCGGCGAACGCACGGTGCTGATCGGTGGGACCCGTTATGCCGGAGAGATCAAGAAGTCGGTGTTTTCGATCCTCAACTATCTTCTCCCCGACAAGGGGATCTTCCCGATGCACTGCTCCGCGAACGTCGGAGAGGAGGGCGACGTCGCCCTCTTCTTCGGCCTCTCGGGAACGGGGAAGACGACGCTTTCGGCGGACCCCGGGCGGGGCCTCATCGGCGACGACGAGCATGGCTGGGGGCCCGACGGCATCTTCAATTTCGAGGGGGGCTGCTACGCGAAGGCCATCGAGCTTTCACCGGACACCGAGCCGGAGATCTACCAGGCGACTCACATGTTCGGCACCATCCTCGAGAACGTCGTCCTCAACGAGCTGGACCGAACGATCGACTTCGACGACGGAAGCATCACGGAGAACACTCGAGCCTCCTATCCCATCCACTACATCCCGAACGCAGTGCTGCCCGGCCGGGGCGATCACCCCGACAATGTCGTCTTCCTGACATGCGACGCCTTCGGTGTCCTGCCCCCCTTGGCCAAGCTGACGCCGGCGCAGGCGATGTATCACTTCCTGTCGGGATACACCGCCAAAGTGGCGGGAACCGAGCGGGGTGTGACCGAGCCCAAGGCAGCTTTCTCGCCCTGCTTCGGAGCACCATTCCTCCCGCGGCATCCCAGCGTCTACGCAGAGTTGCTGGGGGAAAGATTGAAGGAGCATGGCAGCCGGGTATGGTTGATCAACACGGGATGGACCGGTGGCGGGTATGGTGTCGGTACCCGGATTCCACTGAAGCACACGCGTGCGATGCTCAATGCCGCCCTCTCGGGGCGGCTCGACGGCGTGGAGACCACCGTGGATCCCAACTTCGGCCTGAGCGTCCCGACGAAGGTCCCCGGAGTGCCTACGGAGATCCTCAGTCCCCGTACCACCTGGGACGATCCGGCGGCGTACGATGAGACCGCCCGCAAGTTGTCGCGCATGTTTCGGGAGAACTTCGAGAAGTATGCGGAGGGCGTTGGCGATGAGGTCTGTGAGGCCGGTCCCGGCTGAGTAGCGTCTCCGCCCGAGCAATGGAGACGACCGTCAATACGACCCTGGGAGAGGAAGGGATGGCCGAGCGCCGCTGTTGGCTCATGAAGAGCGAAGAGGACGAGTACTCGATCGACGATCTCGAGAGGGACCGGTCTGCGGCCTGGACCCGGGTGAGGAACTACGAGGCACGGAACCTCATGCGGGACGAGATGTCACCGGGAGACCTCGTCCTCTACTACCACTCGAACGCGAAACCATCGGGGGTGGTCGGGCTGGCGCGGGTCGCGAGCGAGCCATATCCGGACCCCACGCAGTTCGACGAGGACGACCCCTACTACGACGAGAAGGCTTCCCGCGAAGATCCCCGCTGGTGGCTCGTGGACGTGGCGTTCGTCGAGAGGTTTCCCAGGAAGGTGCCGCTCAAGGAGATCAAGAAGCACCCCGAGTTGTCCGACATGGTGCTGGTCAAGCGGATGCGCCTGTCTGTCCAGCCGGTGGCGGCAGCCGAGCTCGAGCTCATCCGGAAGCTGGCTGCAGGGCCGGACTGAGCTCCTCCCGCTTCTGGAGGGCCACGTCGATCACCTGATCCAGATCCTCGACCAGGTGCACCGTGAGCGTCTCCAGTACCTGATCGGGGAGCTCCTCGAGGGCCGCTTCGTTCTCGGCGGGAAGAATGATCTCGTGAATGCCCGCGCGCACCGCCCCGAGCACCTTTTCCTTGATTCCACCGATCGGTAGAACCCTCCCGGTCAGGGTCAGCTCGCCGGTCATCGCAACGTCGCGCCGCACCTTCCGTCCGGAGAGGGCGGAGACGAGAGCGCTCGCTATGGTGATTCCCGCCGAGGGACCGTCCTTCGGTATGGCGCCGGCCGGGACGTGGATGTGGACTTCGGTGTCCTTGAGATGCTTCTCGGGAATCCCGTAGGCCTGGTGCCTGCTCTTGGCGAAGGTGAGCGCGGCCCGCCCCGATTCCTTCATTACATCGCCCAGTTGACCTGTCAGGACCAGGCCCCCGTCTCCCGGCATCACGCTCGCCTCCACGAACATGATGTCCCCGCCCATCGGCGTGTAGAACATACCGGTGGCAACTCCGACCGCGTCCTCCGTCCGCATCTTCTCGGGGTGCACCCGGGGACGGCCGAGCAGTTCACGGACCTCCTCGGGGGTGACTGTGACCTCTTCCAGCTCCTCGGCGGCGATCTTCCGGGCGACCTTCCGCGCCACCTTTCCGAGCTCCCGCTCGAGCTGACGCACACCTGCCTCGCGGGTGTATTGGGAGGTGATGGTGCGGATGGCGTCGTCGGTGAGGGTCAGCTCCGAATCGTCGAGGCCCGCCTCCCTTCGCTGGCGGGGGAGCAGATACCGCTTGGCGATCTCGAGCTTCTCCCGCTCGGTGTATCCCGAGAAGTCCACCCGCTCCATCCTGTCGAGGAGCGGGGGAGGGATGCGGTCCACGTAGTTGGCCGTTGCGATGAAGAGGACTTCTGAGAGGTCGAACTGGATTCCCAGGTAGTGGTCCGTGAAGGTGGAGTTCTGGGCGGGGTCCAGGACCTCGAGGAGTGCGGCCGACGGGTCACCCTGGAAGGAGATGCCGAGCTTGTCCACCTCGTCCAGGAGGAAGACCGGGTTCTTGGACTTCACCTGGCGCATCCCCTGGATGATGCGACCGGGCATGGCGCCGACGTACGTGCGGCGGTGCCCACGGATGTCCGCCTCGTCCCGCGCGCCCCCCAGAGAGATGCGAGCGTACTTGCGGCCGAGCGCCCTCGCGATCGACTGGGCGATCGAGGTCTTCCCAACGCCCGGAGGTCCCGTAAAGAGCAGGATGGGCCCCCTCCCGACCAGCTCCTGATCCACCTTCTGGGGCTGGGGCTCGGGCCCGTCGATGTCCTCGCCGTCCAAAGTGTCCTCGCCGTCCTCACCGTCCTCACCGTCCTCACCGTCCGAGGTGGAAAGCTCGCTCTCCTCGGAGAAGAGATCCTGTTCGGCGCCCCCGTTTCCGGCTTCGAGGGCCGGGTCCTCCCCGTTCGCCACCGGCGGCTGCGGCGGGGGACTCCGGTCCATCTGGAGCTTCCGGACGGCGAGGAACTCGATAATACGGTCCTTCACGTCTTCCAGGCCGTAGTGGTCCTCGTCCAGGATCTCCTCCGCCACGGCCAGGTCTATCTTGTCTTCGGTCCGCGCACTCCAGGGCAGCTCGGTGATCCATTCGAGGAACGTGCGGATGACCTGGTACTCGGCTGACTGGGGCGACGTGCGCTCGAGACGCTTCAGCTCGCGCTCGACCTCCACGCGAGCGTCCTCCTCGAGTTCGAGGGCCTCGATTCGCTCCCTCAGCTCCTCGACGTCCTTCTTGTCGTCCTCGTCTCCGAGCTCCTGCTGGATCTGTTTGAGTTGCTCCCGGAGCAGCATCTCACGCTGCCGCTCCCCCAGCTCCTCCTGCACCTTGGCCTGGATGTCCTCCTGGGCATCTATGCGGGCGAGCTCCCTCTCCACGGCGACGAGCGACCGGCGCATTCTCTCCTCGTCATCCAGCACTTCGAGAAGCTTCTGCTTGTCGGGCGTCGGCAGGTCGAGGTAGAAGGCCACCAGGTCGGCGAACGAGCCCGCGTCGTCCACTCCCTGGATGAGCTGATTCAACGCCTCGGCGGGGACTCCGCGTCGCGTGCCAAGTTCCGCGGCCCGGTCCCTCAACTCCTTGTCGAGCGCCTGCAATGTCGGGTCTTCAGGGTTGCGCGGAGGGAGGCGGATCAATGGGATCAGGCTCGCCCGCAGCATCGAGTCGCCCGCCTTCTCGTAGTGGACCGCCTCGGCTCGCTCGTCTCCCTGGACGAGGAGCTGCAAACCGCCCCGGACGCGATGCGTCTGGATGATGCGCACGACGGTCCCGACCGAATAGAGCACGTCCGGCTCGGCCTCGTCGACGTTCTCTTTCTGGGCGACCGCGAAGAGCCTCCGGTCTCCCGACATCGCTTCTTCCACCGCCTCGACAGTCCCCGGGCGTCCGGCCGATATCGGGACGGCCACTCCCGGGTACACGACCGTGTCCCTGAGGGGGAGAACAGGAAGGTTGAAGCGCTCACCCATGTCGTTAGGCCTCTCTGGTGTGCCGCTCGCCGATGCGAGGATTCGCCGGCGCACGGTGTGGTCTGGATCGGGGCGTCGCTTCTGAGCGCATGCCGATCCGCAAGGTCTCGCTCTCCAGAGTGCATGCAGGAAGCCTGCCATGATCCTGGCTCGAAGAAGGTGCCGGTCCGGCGTGTTCCTGTCAAAATGGCCCGTTCACCCCCATGGGCTTTCGATCTCCCTACTCGAAGGGATTCGTTCGGCCCTTCGGACCCAATCACCCGCGTTCCGGGGTACGGCACTCCATGACGTCCAAGCCCAATTCCCCACGAATGTCCTCTCGGTCCGGTTCGTCAGCCCCGACCCGGTTCTCGGGAATCCGACTCGGATCCATCGCCGGGTTCGAAATATCGCTGGATTATTCGTGGTTCATCATCTTCTTCCTGATCCTCGCGACATTCATCGGCGCGGTCTTTCCGGCGTCCGCGCCGGGTCTCGAGCGTATGGAGTACCTCGCGATGGGGCTGGTCGGGACGTTCCTCTTCTTCGCCTCGCTCCTGGTCCACGAGCTGGCACACTCCTTCATGGCCCGGTGGAAGGGAGTGGACGTGGAGGGGATCACGCTCTTCATCTTTGGAGGGATGGCGCGCACCTCCCGGGAGCCGGACACCCCGGGGGACGAGTTCCTCATCGCCGGCGTGGGGCCCGTCGCCTCCTTCGTTCTGGCGATCCTCTTCTACGGGGTAGCTGTTGTCGGGGGATACTTCGGACTCGGTCTGGCCGTCACGGTCGTGGCGGAATACCTGGGCTTCCTGAATCTCGTCCTGGCCATATTCAATCTGTTTCCGGGATTCCCGCTCGATGGTGGCCGCCTCCTTCGGGCTACGATCTGGAGAATCACGGGCTCGCTCCGCCGGGCCACCAAAATTGCCGCAACCGCAGGCCGTGCTCTGGGCTGGGGAATCATCGGCCTGGGCGTCTTCTCCCTGCTGGTCGGGGGCGGACTGATCGGGGGACTCTGGCTCGTGTTCATCGGATGGTTCCTGACCTATGCGGCCAGGATGAGCTACCAGCAGGTGCTCCTCCACCAGATGTTGAGTCCCCTTACCGCACGGCAGGCGATGTCGCCCGACCCTGAACGGGTTCCCCCGGACCTCCCCCTCGAGAATCTGGTGCACGACTACTTCCTTCGGCGACCGTACAACTCCTTTCCCGTTACCGAGGACGACGTCGTCGTCGGTCTGGTGACCCTCAGTCAGGTCAAGCTTCTGCCCAGAGAGCGCTGGCGGGACCGGATCGTGGCGGACATCATGTCTCCTCTCTCGGAGACAGTGATCGTGGATCCTGAGACCACCATGATGAGCGTGCTCGAAAGGATGCGCGAAGGGGAAACCCGGCGAGTGCTCGTCGCCACGGAGTGGGAGCTCCTCGGCATCATCTCGGCGACGGACATCACCCGCTGGCTGGACCGGGTGGGATTGATCGAGTAACCTTTCGGTGCGGGCAGAGACTTCCCTGAGGAGCCAACCCATGTCCCAGCTGCCACGATCGTGCCGAGGATCTGAGCCGCCCGTGTCAGGGGTCCGGCTCCTCCTGGTGGCGCTCCTCTGCGTGGGCCCCTTCCTCCCCGCCTGCTCTCCGGCTCTCGAATCGATGGCGGAGGACGGGGTCGCGAAGGATCCGGACCCGGCCGCCGAGGAGGCTGCCCAGGCCGACGACCTGTGGCCGCACCTCTCCCTTCCCGCACCCGACTCGGTCACCGAGCGAAGGGCCCTGGAGCGCCTCGAGGAAGCCCTGGAGGAATGGAGAACGGGGGAGCGAGTTCGGAACGCCCACCGGGCCGACACCGCGCTCGCCCTGATCCCCACGGCGGAGGAGTGGCGTCCGCTGGTCCTCGCGGAGCTCCTTGCCGCGGCCGGCGACACGGCCGGAGTTCGGGGCTCCCTCTCCCGACTGGACAGGGGTGGTGAGTTGTGGATGAGGTGGGGGTGGGCCGCGGCCGTTGAAGCGTACGAAGAGGCCGACGATCCCGAGGCCGCCCTTCGTGCGGCACGCACCTCCGCGGAGATCCTGCCCGCTGACCGTACCGCAGGAGACGCGTGGCTGAGAGCCGGGCGGCTCGCTCTCGAGGTGGGGGACACCGCGTCGGCTCGGGAGGACCTGCTGCACGCGGTCCGCGGCGGCCCCAACCGCCTGAGCGCTCGAAGCGCGGCTCGGACGCTGGACCAACTCCCCGGCAGCCTCGCGCCGGCCGACGAGGTGAGGGTGGGCCGGGCTCTCCTCGCCGCCGGCTCCTGGGCAGGCGCGCACCGCAGGTTGATCGCCCACCTCGATGGACCGGAAGTCCCGAGCTCCCAGGCCGACGAGCTCCGCCAGGGAGTGGGGAGAGCTCTCTTCGAGTTGAGGCGCTTCGGGGAAGCCCAGAGCACACTGGCGCCGCTCCTCTCCGACTCCTCGCCCCCGGACGTCGCCGCCCCGGCTCTCTACTGGACCGGCCGGGCTGCCCTCGCAAGGGGGGACGTTGCGGGCGCGGAGCACGCCTTCCGTGAAATCGCGCGCCGGAGCCCCGATTCGGACCTGGCCGAGCAGGGTCTCCACCGCCTGCTGGAAAGGGAGCTCGAGACCGGGTTCGGCCCCCGAGCGAGGGGCTATCTCGAGGAGCTCCTCCAGGTCGGCGTGCGGAGCGGCTCCACGGAGCTCACCCTCGTTCGGCTCGCGACCGAGGAGTACCTCACCGGCAACCACTCCGGAGCGGCGGATATCTTCGAGCGGTATCTCCTGGAAAGCCGCCGGAATGCCGGTCGTCAGCAGGCCGGTTACTGGTCGGCCTTGTCACATGAGCGGCTTGGTGAGTACGAGCTGGCCCGGACGCGCCTTGGTGAAGTTCACGCCTCGGATCCCCTGACATTCTACGGAGTCTTCGCCGGTGAACGGATCGATGCCGGGGTGCTGCCGCAGGGGCTTGTGGAAGGCCCGGATCCGCGACCGGAGCTCGAGGTCGAACTTCGCAACGCCCTCATCCGCCTCCGGATCCATCGCCTCGTTCCCACCTCGGGCTCCTTCGCATTCGAGCTCGAGCGTCTGACGCGCCACTTCGCGGACGATCGGGAGGGTGCCTACGATTTCGCGGAGGCTTTGATCGAGGGAGGGTTTCCGCTGCAGGGGATCGTCCTGGGCCGAGACATCCACCGGGAGGAAGGCGCGTGGAACTACCGGCTCCTCCGCATCGTGCATCCCTTTCCGCATCGAGAGGCGATCGTCCGGGAGTCCCGGACCCGAGGGCTGGATCCGTTCTTCGTAGCGGGACTCATTCGACAAGAGTCCATGTTCGACGCTCGCATCCGGAGCCCGGCCGGGGCGGTCGGGCTGATGCAGCTCATGCCCGCGACCGCTCGCGAGGTCGCCGCGAGCCTTGGGCTCCGCTACTCCCCGGAGGCCCTCGACGATCCCGAGATCAACGTCCGGCTTGGCACAACCTTCCTCGCCAGGATGGTGTCCCGCTTCGACGGACTGCCGGAGGACGCGTTGGCCGCCTACAACGCCGGCCCGGGTCGCATCCAGCAGTGGCGCCAACGCCCGGTCTACCGCGACCGGGACGTCTTCATGGAGCACATTCCCTTCCAGGAGACCCGCCACTACGTAAAGGTCGTCCAGCAGTACGCCCGCATCTACACGGCGCTCTACGGGTGCGGGAGCTTCGAACCCTGCCCAGGACTGTCGTATCCGGCGGCCGTAGCGCAGAGCCCGCACGCCGGGGGAGCGCCCCTTTCGAGCGTAGCGCGCTAGTGTGGTGAAGGTTCACATGCGTCGGTACGCCGGACCACTTCCTCCCTCTCTCGGCGTCCATCGGGGTCCCAGCACATCGGTGGCCTTGCAGTCCACGCAGTTCGGAGAATTGACGATCAGCCCACCCTCTCTCTCCTCGTAGACCCCTGCGGGACAGAGCGCGCTGTAGAAGCGGGCCAGCTCGGCAGAGACCTCGGAGGGCAGGATCAGATGGGATGGCACGTCGTCTCGGGTGCGGTTCCCCGACTTGAATACCGCGTCGACCTTCGAGGTCGCGAGCGCATGATCCGGGGGAGCGAGTCCGTTCGTCTCCACGGTGTCGGCCGAGACGGCTCGGGGCTCCGAGGCGTCGTCCTCGACCACAATTCGCCGCCCCGGAAAGCGTCCTCCGGTGAGCGTCATGGCGCCGGCTTTCAGCGCCCCTGAGAAAAGCCCCGACTTGAAGGCGGCCCTCATGTTCCGGGTCCGGTACAGGTCGCTCATGATGAATGACCGATCCACGGCCTCGGTGTAGCTCTCGAGCCCACGAGCGGTCGTGTCGTCCCGCTCGATGGCAGCGAAGATCGCCCGAGCCGCCAGGATTCCCGACTGGACCGCATAGTGGATCCCTTTGAGCGAGGGCACGTCGACGAAACCGGCCGCATCGCCGACGATGCACACTCCGTCCCCGTGTCTCCTCTCAGGCACCGAATGGAAGCCGCCCTCCGGAATCGTCCGCGCACCCCATTCCAACAGATCGCCCCCCTCGATCATCTCGCGCACGAAAGGATGGGTCTTGAACGTCTGGAGGAGACGATGCGGATCGAGGCGAGCATCCGGGTAGTCGAGCCCCACCACCAGACCCAGGGACACCAGCCGGTCACCCATGGGATAGATCCATCCGCCACCGAACGTGTCTCTCGGAAGCGGCCACCCCAGGGTATGGAGCACGCGGTCCAGCCCGTACCGGGTCTCCCAGAGCTCCTTCACACCGAGGGCATACGTCTGCGGGTTGGCGCTGCCCACGCCCTGCCACTCCAGCCAGCTTCGCGTGAGGGGGCCTCGCACGCCCTCGGCCAACACCGTGACCCTCGACGCCACATCGGTGGGAGGCACGTATCCGGGTCCTGGCCGCCCATCGCGGTCGAGCCCCGAGGCCACGGTCCGGACGCCCCGGACCGCAGGCCCCTCCACCAGGAGAGCCTCCACCGGAAAGCCCGGAAAGACGTTCACGCCGAGCTCCTCCGCGCGCTCCCCCATCCAGCGCACGATCTCGCAGATCGACGCCACGTGGTTTCCGTGGTTGCGCATGGTCGGCGGAGTGGGAAGCCGAATCGCCCTTTCCCGTTGCAGGAAGTGGACCGCTTCACGCTGCACCGGTCCCCGGAATGGAAGCTCGTCGTCCTTCCGGTCGGGGAAGAGCTCCCTGAACGGGCCCGGGTCGACCACGGCACCCGAGAGGGAGTGGCCTCCGAGCTCGGCGGCCTTTTCCAGCACGCCGATTTCCAGCTCTCCGGCGGAGAGTCGGGCCAACTCGATCGCGCCCGCGAGCCCCGCCGGTCCGCCGCCCACGAAGACCACATCCATCGGGACCGCCTCGTTCGAAGGCTCTTCCTCCCGGATGAAGCGCTCCACGGGAAGTTCGGGGCGAGACCCCACGGGTAGGACGGAGCTCCTGCGGCGGGATCGGTGCGCCATATCGGCAGCCTTGTCTCGGACTCGCGGAAAGGGTGGCCAGGGAACCCGGGGACGTCGGGATGGTATCCGGAGCCCCGGCACCGGAAGAGTAGTGGGTCCCGCTCCTTCCGGCACCCCACACCCTACCGGCCGATCGGAGCCCCCATGAACGAGACCCGCCCGACGACACTCGGCGACCTCCGCTCGAGCGGATACCGACCGCGGCCGGTCAAGGAGGAGGTTCGGTCGAACCTCCTCCGCAAGCTCAAGGCGAAGGAGCCTCTCTTCCCCGGAATTCTCGGGTACGACGACACCGTCATCCCGCAGATCGTCAATGCGATCCTCGCCCGACACGACTTCATCCTGCTCGGGCTACGGGGACAGGCGAAGAGCCGAATCCTGAGGCAGCTGGTGGATCTGCTGGACGACGAAATCCCGGTCCTCGAGGGCAGCGAGGTCAACGACGACCCCTTCGCTCCGATCTCGAAGGAGGGACGCCTCCTCGTCGAGGCCGAGGGAGACGATGCGCCGGTGGCCTGGCTTCCCCGGGAAGCGCGGTACGTCGAGAAGCTCGCCACTCCGGACGTGACGGTCGCGGACCTCATCGGGGACCTCGACCCGATCAAGGCCGCGCGCGGCGGGCATCTCCTATCGGACGAGCTCACGATCCACTACGGGTTGCTCCCCCGGGCGAACCGGGGCCTCTTCGCTCTGAACGAGCTTCCGGATCTCTCCGGCAAGATCCAGGTCGGCCTCTTCAACATCCTTCAGGAAGGAGACGTCCAGATCAAGGGCTACCCGATCCGACTCCCGCTCGACGTCTTCCTCGTCTTCACCGCGAACCCCGAGGACTACACCGCCCGAGGCAAGATCATCACACCCCTCAAGGACCGGATCGGGGCGGAGGTGCGCACGCACTATCCCGAAGCCGTCGAGATCGGAACGGCAATCACCCTCCAGGAGTCGTGGGTGGACCGAGGAGGTCCCCCCGTGGAACTCCCGGACTTCGTGGTCGAGGTCATCGAGCGAGTCGCCTTCCTCGCCAGGAAGGACAAGAGGGTCGACCAGCGGTCGGGAGTGAGTCAGAGGATGCCGATCACGGTCCTCGAAGGTGCGGTATCGAATGCCGAACGGAGGGCCATCCGGCTCGACGAGGATCGTGCGATCCCTCGAATCGGCGACGTCTACGCCTCGCTCCCGATGATCACGGGAAAGCTGGAGCTGGAATACGAAGGCGAGCTCCAGGGAGCGGAGAAGATCGCCCTCGAGCTTATCTCGGGAGCCGCGCGAGACACCTTCCGCGACCGCGCCGGAAGCGAGGTCGAGTTGGAGGACGTGGTCGAGTACTTCGAATCCGGAGGGGCGCTACAGGTCTCGGACGACGCGGGAGCCCGAGCCTGCGTAGAGGGGTTCCGTCAGGTCCCCGGCCTCCTTTCCCTCGTCTCCGATTGCGGCCTGGCGCCCGAGGAGGGAGCCGACGGCTTCCGGGCCGCGGGGTGCGAGCTGATCCTCGAGGCGCTCGTTGCCGAAAAGCGGATCTCACGCTCCGATCAGGGCTACAGCCGAGCCAGACATCCTTCGTCGAAAGGCAAAGGCTTCCAGGGATTCGATCCCTTCGAGGGCTGACTGCACCCCCGAGCCGAGCCAGCGCGCAGGCGCCGGTTCGTCCTACTTCTTCTCCTCGGGCTCCCGGAAGACGAGGACGGGCACCGGGGCCCCCCGAATGACCTTGTCCGCCACGCTCCCCAGGAGGAGACGGGCCACACCTCCCCTCCCGGCCGTGGACATGGCCACCAGGTCGACCCCCTCCTCGTCGACGGCCCGCAGGATCGCCACCGCGGGCTGGGCCGCTGACACCACCCGGGCATCGACCTCCGCGGCGGCAGTCCGATCGACGAGCCCCTGAAGGTACTCCAATCCCGCCTCCTTCTGGGCTTCCCGGTCCTGCGTATCCTGCACGAGATGTGGGAGATAGGGATAGGTTCCGGGGACCGGGGGAGTGATCACACGCAGGAGGAGCGCCCGGGCCTCCTCGTCCAGGAGGGGCGACGCCAACTCGAGCAACCGTTCTCCTCCGGGTGAGCCGTCCAGGGGAAAGAGAACCTTCCGGAACCCCGTCGGGTGCACCTCGACCGGAGCCGTCCCGCTCTCCGGAATCTCCTCCCCGTCCTCCTCTCGGGGCCGCACCAGGAGCACGGGGACCGGGCTCCTCCGGATGAAACCGTCGGCGCTGCTTCCGAGCCACCCGCGCTCGAGAGGCCCTCGCCCGTGGGTCGTCATCACGGCGAAGTCTGCTCCGACGTCCCGGAGGTGGCGAACGAGAGATGAGGAGACGTTCCCAGAAGGAATCACGGTACGCCCGAGCTCGCCCTCGAACCCCGCCTCACGCACCCGCGATTCGACCGAAGAGAGATAGTCCCTTGCCTCTCCCTTCGCGCGATCCCGAGACTCGTCGCCAATCAGCTCGGTGGGCTCGGGGAGGCGGCGAACCCCTCCCGGATTCGCCACCGTCACCAGCTCCACATCGGCGTCCCAGCGCTGCGCGAGGCCAAGCGCACGGGGCAGTGCGAGCTCGCTGAAGTGCGATCCGTCGAGTGGCACCAAGATCTTCCGGTACACGACAACCCTCCGTGATTCGAGACATCCTCAGCGATGGAGCTACGGGTCCGCTACTCCTCTTCTCGGCCGCGCACCAGGAGTACGGGGCGGGTCGTGCTCCGAACGACCTTGTCGGCAACGCTCCCCAGGACGAGCCGTTCGATTCCACCCCGGCCGTGGCTCGAAAGCACGACGAGATCGCCCTGGAGATCGCGCGCCGAGGTAACGACTCCCTCCGCCGCGCTCGAGCTCTCGACAACCCGGACCTCCAGATTCTCCTCTGGAAAGCGCGCGGCAACTGAGTCGAGATAGCTCTGCGCCTCCTCCACCCTCTCACGGTGCCCTTTCCCCGAGACCTCGACCCCCGAAACTCCATAGATGGAGGTGAGCTCCACAGGTGCGGGGACGACCCTGACCAGGGCCAGCCGCGAACCAAACCCGCTTGCCAACCGAAATGCGGGTTCGAGGGCAGTTTCCGCAAGCTCCGAACCGTCGAGCGGGACGATGATATGACGGAAGCGAGTGGAACTCGGTTCGCGGTCTTCGGTGTCGTCCCAGGGCCGCACCACCAGGAGATCGATCTCCGCCGTTCGCACCAGACCGTCCGCGACGCTCCCCAGCCACCACCTCCTCACTCCACCCGCGCCGTGGCTGGTCAGAACCACCAGGTCCACGTCCTGCTCGGCCGCGTAGTCCCTGAGAGCGGGAACGATGCGGCCCTCCAGTGTCGCGGTCAGCGTCGAGACCCCCTCGTTTCGCGCCTCTTCCGCAAGTCCGGCAAGGTATCCCTCCACTCCTTCCCGTGCCTCTTCCCGCCATTTCAGGTCCTCCTGTGGAGTCTTGAAGTCGGCGTCGGGCGCGGGTCGGATCACATGCACCAGGTGCAACTCTGCCCCGAGCTTCCGGGCCAGAAGCTTGGCGAGCGGTAGGGCGTCTTCCGCGAAATCGGAACCGTCCAACGGAACGAGAAGGGTTCGATACATGTCAGCTTCACTTTTCTTGAGTCGAAGTGCCGGTGCCGAGCTGCGCACGCGTCGGGCCATCCGTCGCGAGTCTCACGAGTAGCTTCCGCTGAGCGGCAGGCAGGGGCAAGTCCCCCGTCCTCCCCGGTACCACCCAGCGAAGCGCGCGTCCATCGCCGGTCGGCGCCGAGGCCAGCTCGGTTCGCAGGAGAAAGGGAAGATAGCGCATCCGCCGATGCGAAAACGCGTGCTCGAGCGGTTGCATTCTCGACACATCCCTGATTTCAGCGCGCTCCTCACCGAGGGTCGCGAGGAGGGCTTGGCCCAGCGCTCGTGCCTCCTCCTCCGCCCGATCCTCATCCTTCTCGATCCTCCTGCCCGGCAGCTCCCACATCCCCGCCAGAAGCCCCCGATCCTCTCGCCGCCGGAGAAGGACCCTCCCTTCCGAATCCCCTCCTGCGCGGACCACCGCCACCGCCTCCCTGATCAGAGGCACCCCCTTGCGCCTTGCGGGTCGGGGTCGGTCGGCCTGGGTCCCGGCGGCGCGGGCGCGACAATAGCTCGCGACCGGACAGGCCTCGCAGTCCGGGCTGCGCGGCCTGCAGACCAACGAGCCCAGCTCCATCAGAGCCTGGTTGAATTCCCCGGGCTCATCGACGGGAACAAGGGCGCCCGCCCACCGGGAAAGCAATCCCTGACCGGGGTCCGGGTCATCCATGATTCGCGCCAGGACCCGCTTCACGTTGCCGTCCACCGCAGGCACCCGTGCTCCGAAAGCGATCGAGGCCACCGCACCGGCGGTGTACGGTCCCACCCCCGGGAGGGTCCGCAGCTCCTCGGGATCGCCCGGGATCTCCCCACCGTATCGCTGCCGGATCTCTCGCGCCGAACGGTGAAGGTTCCGGGCCCTGGTGTAGTACCCCAGGCCCTGCCAGACGCCGAGCACTTCCTCCATCTGCGCGGCGGCGAGCGCCTCCAGGCTGGGAAACCGCTCCATCCACCGCTCGAAGTAGGGAAGCGCCGTTTCCACTCTCGTCTGCTGCAGCATGACTTCCGAGACCAGGACGGGGTAGGGGTCTCCCTCGTCCCTCCAGGGAAGGTCCCGCCGGTGCTCCCGGAAGAATGCGAGGAGGTCGCAGCGAAAGGCCTCGCGTCGCGACCCCGGCCATTCGTCCGGACTTGGGGCAGGGCTCCCGGCCGGCGCCCCCGACGATTCCGCGTCCGAGGTGCCGGGAATGATGGAAGGGGAGGAATGAGTGTCGCCCATCGAGTCGGTGGCGAAGAGAGAGCGGAGCCGGGTCCTTTGCGACCGTGTGGGCTCAAGTATGGTTGTGGAAGAAGGTAGCAAGCAGGATACCTGCCCGGAACCGCGCCCGGGGGCTCCTGGTACCACTAGCCGGTACGCATGGCTCTTTCCCTCGACCTGCCTCCTCAACGTCATCCGAGAGCATGAGATTCACGACCTACACGAAGTACCGGGGAAGCCTCCTCGATGCGCTGGGCCTCGAGGCACTCCTCGAGAAGCTCTCGGACTTCCTCCTCGATGCGGGGTTCGCGGGAGGGCCCCACTTCCACCCGTACTGGGGGTGGTCGGGCGAGCGGGATACCTCCTCCACCGACGCACTCAAGGAAGCCCTTTTGCAGGCGCTCATGGAAAGCGGCCAGTTGACGCCCGAGATGCTCGAAGAGCTCAGAGGCGATGGCGAGAGTGACGAAGCGCTCCAAGCGGGACTGGCGGATCTTCTCGACGACCTCGTGAAGAAGCTGGTGGACGAGGGCTATATCTCACTCGACGGCGCCGGAGATGGACAGCCGCGCGCCTCCGAGGACGGGATGATCGATGAGGCCAGAGAGGCGTCGAAGGGCGTGGACTTCCAGATGACCCGGAAAGGCATGGACTTCCTCGGGTATCGAGCCCTTCGCGATTTGCTCTCCGCAACCGGCACGTCGGCTGCGGGCTCGCACGAGACTCAGATGCTTTCGACCG
The DNA here is from genome assembly GCA_007125845.1 of Gemmatimonadota bacterium. Classification (GTDB taxonomy): domain Bacteria; phylum Gemmatimonadota; class Gemmatimonadetes; order Longimicrobiales; family Gaopeijiaceae; genus SLCK01. Next base: position 62,265 of record SLCK01000038.1, on the reverse strand, counting down.
GTGTCGAGTCCGGAGGTCCGAGCCGGGCCTACGAGTTCGGTGACACCCTCAACCTCGATATTCCAGCCACCCTTTCGAGCGTTATCCGGAGGGAGGGCACCGATCTCCCCCTGGAACTCGACTACAGGGACCTCATGGTCCACCAGTCCGAGTACCGGTCATCGTGCGCGACCGTCCTCATGCTCGACGTCTCCCACTCGATGATCCTCTACGGCGAGGATCGGTTCTCCCCGGCGAAGAGAGTAGCGCTCGCCCTCTCCCACCTGATCCGAACGCAATTTCCGGGAGACTCCCTGCGGGTGGTCACCTTCGGGGACAGGGCGGAGGAGATTCCCCTCTCAAAGCTGGCGCAAGCGCAGGTCGGACCCTTTCACACGAACACTGCCGAGGGGCTGGAGGTGGCGCGCCGCATCCTCCTGTCCCAGAAGAAGGAAATGAGGCAGATCATCATGATCACGGACGGGAAGCCCTCCGCGATGACGCTTCCCGACGGTCGCATCTACACGAACTCGGGGGGACTCGACCCGGCGATCCTCCGGCGGAGCTACCGGGAGGTGACGGCCTGCCGCAAGGCGGGGATCCTGATCAACACCTTCATGCTCGCGAGGGATCCCTATCTGATTCGCTTCGTCGAGAAGGTCTCCGAAATCGCCCGCGGAAAGGCCTATTTCACCTCCACCATGACGCTTGGGCAGTACGTGATGATGGACTTCCTCAAGGGGAAGCGGAGGCGGGTAGGATGAGAGAAGCCGGCGCCAGGCCGGTCGTCAGAATCCCGCGACCACCGACATCTGGACCTGCCCGTCCCGATTCGTGTCGGCTCCCCGCTCGACCGCCCCGGAATCGTATTCGTGACGCAACGAGAAGCGTAGCGCGATGATCTCGGTGAGCTCCAGAGAGATCGCGTTTCGCGACGAGAAGGTGAAGTCTCCGAAGGCGTCGAAGACCGGACGGTATATGGCGCGCAGGTCGAGCCCGACACGGTCTCCCCACACCGTCCGCCGGAAGCGGAAGTCGGAGGAGAAGCGGGCGAGGCTCACGTCGTCGACGCGCGTATCGGCGTCGGGACTGCGCGAGTACGTCCTTTCCGCCAGAATCGAGACCGAAAACTCCGTGCGATTGTCCCGGTCGATGCGGTGATCGAACTTGAACCCGGTTCCGGCGTCGTAGCGCAGCCCGATCTCCCGCTCGAAGGACGATTCCATCCGGCCGGAGACGAATGGGCGAATCCGTTCGTTCGGCTGGAAGTCGAGGGAGCTGTTGGCGACCCAGGACCGCCTCACGACCTCCCGGTTCCTCTCCGCGTCCGGGGCCGTCCCATACGTGAAGCGAAACTCAGTCGCGGATTCGAACAGGGCGTCCTCACGTTCGATCTGAGTGCCGACGTTGAAGTGATTCTGTTCCCGGTTCCCGTAGAACACGGTTCCGCCCACCTCGGCCTCGATGCTCCACTCTCCGGGGTCGGTCTGGGCGACGAGCGGCTGCGCAACCGGCAGAAGACCGCTGAACGGAGCGACTCCAGCGGCGAGCGTGAACGCGGCGAGGATGCGACGCATGGTGAGGAGGAGGGTCAGTGATCCGGATCGAGAGAATCGAGCTGGATCGATTCGTCGATGAGCATCACCGGAATGTCTTCGCGCACAGGATACAGAACCAGACCGTCCTCCCGAACGAGCCCCACCTCGAGAGGTTCGGTGACGGCCTCGCCACCACGGTTGGAAAGCTCGCCGGCTTCGATGGCTCGATTGAGTCGGCCGAGGAGCTCTTCGTCGGCGAGTCCCAAGGGTTCCTTCGTCTCTGGACACACCAGGATTTCGAGAAGCTTGGAGTCCACCATACGCAAACCTCGCTGTAGTTGAGTCTGGAAGTGAGTAAAGGAGTCGCACCCAGCGGAAAGGACATCCGATACGAGCCGGGAACGCTCGCGCGCCGGATGGCCGGATCCGGTTGCGACGCAGCAGGGATAAGTTAGCATCAATAGGGGAGCGGCGCGAATGGACGGCGGCCCCTGGAGACTCACCCACGTGACGGTTTTTCAGGAGACTATGAAGAAGCTGAACTTGCCCTTTCTGGTGCTGCTTTCTCTCCTTGCGGCTACCGCATGCGAACGGCCCGGCGACGATCCCGCCGCTACCTTCGCCGGAGATCCGGCGGAAGCGGGTCCCCTTCCGCCCAGAGGTCAGGCCTGGGTGATCTTCGAGTCGGACACCGTCACAGCCGAGATCGCCGATACCCCGGAAGCGCGCGAGCGAGGGCTCATGTTCCGGGACCATCTGCCGGACGGTCAGGGGATGCTCTTCGTGTTCGGTGACGAAGCCACCCGGTCGTTCTGGATGAGGGATACCTACATTCCCCTCGACATCGCGTTCCTCGATCGATCACAGTCGATCGTGGACATCCAGCAGATGGAGCCGGAAACGGAGGAGTTCCACAACTCGACCCGGCCTGCGATGTTTGCGTTGGAGGTTCCGCAGGGTTGGTTCGAGGAACAGGGCATCGGGGTGGGAGACCGGGCCCGCATCGTGTTCGGGCGGCGTTGAGCCCCCACCGGAGCCGGTCGGGCTCCTCGATCGGCTCCCGCCATCCGGATGGCCCTCCGGAATGGCGACCCTTCCCCTACGCCGGAGAGAACCAGGGATGAACTTACGCAACAATCCCGACAGGATCCTCGATTCCATCGACAGGGAACGCAGCCGAGACGAAGATCGGCGAGACGCGTTCACCCGCGACGCCTCGGCGCGGGAGCTCGACACGGAGGTCCCCGACTCCGACGCCACCCCGTCGGAGCGCATCCGACGGATCTTTCGGCTGATAGAGAGGTCATACACCTCCGCCGCTTCCGGCCCGGACATGCAGAAGCTGGCCCAGCGGTTCCAGGCGATCGGAGACATCTCCAATCATCACGCTCGAGGAGACGTGAGCGTCACCGTGTCCTATCTGGATCACGCGAGGCCGGACGACGTCGGTCTCAGCCCGTTCGAAATCCTCCCGGCGCAGCTCGAAGAGATAAAGAAGGTGACCAAATCCAGCCGGCCTGACGCGAATGCGCTTCGAATCCTCCGGGAAGATCTCCGCTCAGGAGTCATGGGAGCCTACAAGAAGATGGAGCCCCGCTTGAGAGACGCGGTCCGCGAGCGGGCAGACATCGGACACGTCGCCGTCAGGGTCACGATGGACCTTCGTCCGACCGGTTGACGATCGGCCCGTGCGCTCCGAACTCTTCGTCCTTCTCCTCAGCTCCATCGCAGCAGGCTCGCTTCCGGACGCCGTCCGGGCCCAGGGTCCCGTAAGCGAGTCGGATCAAACCTCTCTCGCCCTGATCGGAGCGACCGTCTGGACCGCGACCGGGGAGCCGCCCCTGGAGGATGCGGTCATCATTGTGAAGGACGGCTTCCTGGAGTGCATAGGTCTCCCGGAGGAGTGCGCAGCGCCGTCCGACCTGGACACTCTGGCGGTGCACGGCCACTGGATCATCCCAGGACTCATCGACACCCATGTCCACTTCTCACAGACCGGTTGGGTCGACGGGCGACCGGACGTCCTCGACCTCCGTTTCGAATTCCCGTACGCGGAGGTCGTCCACGCGCTCCGGTCCGACTCGGATCTTCTGTTCCGATCCTACCTGTGCGCCGGCGTCACGACCGTCTTCGATGCCGGTGGCTTCCCGTGGACCTGGGACCTCCGGGACCGGGCAGCGGCGGGCGAAGTGGTCGCGCCCCGCGTGCTCGCCGCGGGCCCCCTCCTCTCCACACAGGACCACTGGCTGAACCTTCCGGCTGAGCTGCAGTTCCTCCACATGGCCGACCGGGACGCCGTCCGTGCGGGTGCGGGGTACCTGGCGTCGGCCGGCACGGATGCCATAAAGGTCTGGTATGTCGACGCTCCCGGGGCCGCAGCTCCGCAGCGCCACCCAGAGTATCTGCGGCTGGCCGGCGAATGGGCCACGCGGGCACGGCTCCCCCTCTTCGTTCACGCGACGACGCTCGAGCGGGCGAAGGACGCCCTGCGCGCCGGGGCGCGGACGCTGGTCCACTCGATCGAGGATCGCCTGGTGGACGAGGAGTTCATGGAGTTGGCGACCGGGGGGAGTGCCAGGTACTACGTCCCGACCCTCACCGTCCACGAAGGCTATCGGGAGTTCCACCTTCGCGAGTTCCGGGAGGACCGGACGGAGCCCGCCTGCATCGATCCCGGCACCCTGGAGAGGGTCCGGTCCACGGTGAGCCTTCCGGGACCCCCCGGCGCATCCGAGCGGGCACAGTTCGAGGCGACCTACGCAGAAAGGCGCGAACGGATGGCGGAGAACCTGCTCCGGGTCCATTCCGCGGGCATTCCCATTGCCCTCGGAACGGACGCCGGAAACCCACACACGCTGCACGGCCCTGCGGTTTTCCGCGAGATGGAAGCCATGCAGGAGGCGGGCCTCACTCCCTCGGAGGTCCTGGAGGCGGCGACCCGAAACGCGGCGGCAGCCCTTGGACGCGAGATCGACGCGGGGACGCTCGAACGTGGAAAGATCGCCGACCTCGTGGTCCTCAGCGAGGATCCGACCGCCGACGTTCGCAACGTGCGTTCGATCGAGCTCGTAGTCAGACGGGGACGGGCCTTCCCTCGTTCCGAGCTGACCTTTTCTGGCGAGCAATGACGGTCCCGGATCCGTCGGCACCGTGACGAGCACCCGGCTCCTGGTCCTTTTTCTCGACGGGGTCGGCGTCGGTCCCTCGGACCCCGACGTGAACCCCTTTTTCCGGGCCCGATTGCCGGCCCTGCGGGAAGCGCTGGGGGGAGGGCTTCCCTGCCTGGAGCAGCCGTCAATCGACGGACCCGGGGCAAGGGCCTTCCCAATCGATGCCGCGATGGAGATGGAGGGTCTGCCCCAGAGCGGAACGGGTCAGGTCGCACTCCTCACGGGAAGAAATGCCGCCCGAATCCTGGGCAGACACTTCGGCCCGTGGCCGCCGGTCCGGCTGCGGCCAATCCTCGAGGAAGAGAGCTTCCTTCGCCGAGCGGTCGCCGGGGGAGCGCGCGCCGCGTTCGCGAACGCCTACCCTGCGGGATTCCCTGACGGCCTCGACCGACGCCGGATGGGGGCACTGCCCCTGGCGGCACGTGCGGCCGGACTTCTCACGAGGAACCACGAGGCCCTTGCCCGGGGCGAGGCGGTCGCTTCGGAGATCGTGAACGACGGATGGCGAGAGCACCTGGGTCACCACGATCTCCCCGAAATCTCCCCAACGGAGGCGGGGGCCAACCTCGCCGGCGTGGCCCGGGGTGCAGATCTCACCTTCTTCGCCCACTACGGCACCGACTTCGCTGGTCACCGCGGGGACATGGCCGAAGGCGTGTCGATCCTCGAGCGGGTCGACGAATTCCTGTCCGGACTCCTCTCCGAGCTCCCGACCGATCACAACGTGTTGATCGTGAGCGACCACGGAAACCTGGAGGATATTCGCACGGGACACACCCGCAATCCCGCCCTCGGCGTGCTCCTCGGCCCGGTCTCCGAAGGGGCTCAGCTCCCCGATTCGATCGTGGATGTCGCCGATATGATCCTTGCGATGGTACTCGGATAGAACCCTCTCGTCGTGGGCCCTGCGAGCAGTCTTGCCCGCAGGCCCATTCCGCCGCCCGGCAAGCGGACTCATTCTGCGTCCGTGAACGAGACTCCCCCGGAACCTCGCCGCGGACGCGGATCCGCCCGTATCCTCGGTGAGTTGCTGGTCGATGCGGGCAGCCTCACGCCGACCGAGCTGGAGCGAATCCTCGCCGTACAATCCAGGTCGGGCGAGCGCCTTGGCCGGATCGCGGTGAGCGAAGGGGTGGCGGAAGAAGCCGAGGTGGCGAGGGCTCTGGCCCTTCAACTCGGGTTGACGTTCGAGGACGCGCCGCTGCGACCCGACCCTGAGGCCGTCCATCTCGTGCCCCGCGCCTTTGCACGCCGGAAGTCGGTCATTCCGCTGCGAGCGAACGGGCGTTCGCTCACCGTGGCGATGGCCGACCCGCTCGACCTCGGTTGCGTCGACGATCTTCAGTTCCAGAGCGGCCGCCGGGTCACGGTAGTGGTCGCGGCACCCGGGGCGATCGAAGCGGCCGTCCGGGAAGCCTACGACGAGGAGGTGACCGAGCTCACGCGGGAGCTCCCTTCCGAGGTCCAGTCGTCCGAACCCGAGGGTGCCGTCCTGCTCTCCACGGAGGAAACGCCGCTGGTCCGCCTGGTTGACCTCCTCCTCGCCCGGGCGGCCGAGCACGGAGCCAGCGACCTCCACCTGGAACAGACTCCGAACGACGTCCGCGTGCGGGAGCGGGTCGACGGTGTGCTCCGGCGAGTCACGGAGCTCCCCCCCGGCTCCCGCCGCCAGCTCATCTCCCGGATCAAAGTGATGGCCGGAATGGACATCTCGGTGAAACGGCGCCCACAAGACGGCGGCTTCACCTTCGGACACGGGGAGCGCCTTCTCAATGTGCGCGTGTCCACCCTTCCGGTGGAGCGCGGGGAGAAGGCCGTTCTTCGCATCCTCGACCCGGACTCGGGGCCACTGGATCTGGGCGAGTTGGGATTTTCCCCGCGGGGCCTGGAACGAACCCGCCGTCTCATCCGCGGTCGCCAGGGCGTGCTCCTCGCCGCGGGACCGACGGGAAGCGGGAAGAGCTCGACCCTCTTCGGAGCAATGGGGGAGATCGACCGGGACCGCTGCAACGTGGTAACCCTCGAAGACCCGATCGAGTACCGGATGGGAGGAGTGAACCAGGTCCAGGTCGATCCGCGAGCGGGCCTCACCTTCCCCGCCGCGCTCCGGGCGGTTCTCCGACAGGATCCCGACGTCATCATGGTGGGGGAGATACGGGATCGCGAAACCGCCGAGATCGCGATGGCAGCCGCAATCACCGGGCATCTCGTCCTGTCGACAATCCACACGATGGATGCGGCGTCCGGGGTGATCCGCCTCATTCAGATGGGGGTCCCCCGGCACCTCGTGAGCGGGGGACTCGTCGGGATCGTGGCCCAGCGGCTCGTGCGCACGATCTGCAAGGCGTGCCGGGGTGTGGCCGGAGAATGCCTGCGGTGCCACGACGGGTACCGGGGCCGGACCGGGGTCTTCCAGGTACTCGTCATGACGGAGCCCCTTCGGGAGACGGTCAGCCGAGGTGGCGAGGCGAGCGAACTTCGCCGCCGGGCCGAGGAAGCCGGCATGCGCTCAATGGCGGACGATGCCCGATGGAAGGTCTCTGACGGGATCACGTCCGCGGACGAAGTCGCCCGGGTGCTCAGGGAGGCCCCGGGAGATGCCCTCCCCTGCACACGTTGCGGCGAGGGCGTGCCGCCCGACGGACTCGGGTGCCCTCACTGCGGCTGGAGCCGTCTGTATTCCTGCGGGTGCGGCCGGATCGTTCAGGAGACGTGGCGCTTCTGTCCCGATTGCCTCCGCAGGGTCCCCGCCCGTCCCGACGCGCCCGGACCGCGGACCGTCAGACCGGCGGAGAGCGCCGCGCCACCTCTCTGAGAAGCCGTTCCACCGGATTCTCGGCATCCCGCCAGAGAACCCGGTCGGCCATCCGATTGAGGGCCTCACGGAGCGTCGAAAAATCCCTCGCTACGGTTTCAAAGAGCCCCTCGAGCCCCAGCTCCCGGGCCTCGCGCATTCCCGCCGCGCCCGAGAAACCCGAGGAGCCCATCTCCTCGTAGTAGTGAATGGGCGGCGCGCCCCGCCGAAGGGTGCGATGCTCGATATAATCGGGAAAGAGTCCCGTGAGCCACAGGGCGTAGTTGCCCAGGTGAGATCTGAGGAGGAAGAGATCGCCGGCGCTCGCCTCACCGATCCGCTTCAGGAGATCCACGAGGTAGAAGAACTCGTCTCGAGAATCCACTTTGAATCGATAGGCGCGGCGCCCCTGCCCGAAAGCCAGGATGAGCGAGGTGAGGTAGTCCGCGGCCAATCGGTCCGAGACCCCCGACTCCAGAAGTGCGTGTCTGACCAGAACATAGAAGACCACGTCCGTGCTCACCGCGAGGTGTGACTCGGTCAACACCGCGTTCAACGTGCGCGGGTCGTCGAGAAGGGCATCGATGCCCCCGGACTCGAGTCGTGACCGTGCGCCCCGCCGCAGCTCCGGATCGTTGCTTCCCAGGAGCTCCACCAGCGTCATCGCATCGGAGCGCCCGAAGGACGCCCTCGTATTGGGTAGGATCATCTTCCTCTCCTCCCGACAGGACGGATCGTCGTCTTCCTTGCCCTCACGTCGAGCCGTGCTCTACCTTTTCCCGGCCCCGACCTCACCATCGAAGCCGTTCACCTGGGGTGAGGAGCGAGCTCGCCCGATTCCACCCGGGGACCCGTGCACACCCAGATCCTTACCGACGTGGTACCCAGGTGCGCAGGGTGGCGATCCCCGAGGCCAAATCGGCCGCCGTGCGCCCGACGATCCCGATGAGCCGACCCAAGAGCCTCCGCAACCGTATTTTCCTCGTCCTCGTGCTCGTCTCGGTGATTCCCGTCGGAGTCACCCTGATCGCGGGAACGGTCGTGCTGCGCGAGCTCGTGGTCGCCACGGGTAGCGCCGGTCCCTGGGACCAGGTCGCTCGGTCCGGTCAGGAGCTTCTGGATCGTATCGCCCAACAGGACTCTCCCTCTCCCGAGCTCCTCTCGGCTGCGGACACGCATCGCGAGGAGCTGGCTGAGTCCGTGCGGCTCTCTCGGCTCTACGCGTTCCTCGGCGAGCGCGTGCTTGTCACCCTTCCCTTCTTCGTGGCCGGGCTCTTTCTCCTGATCTTCGTACTCGGCTTCTTCGCGGCCGTCAGAGTTTCGCGCAGCCTGTCAGGGCCGGTCGAGGAGCTGGTCACGTGGACGAGGGCGCTGGCCGCCGGGCATGCCCTCCCCCGCAAGCAACCGACCCAGGAAGAGGATGAGGTGGAGGAGTTTTCCCTGCTGCGCAGCTCGCTTCGACAAACCTCGGAGGCCCTGCGGGAAGCACACCGTCGCGATCTGGAGCACGCCCGGATGCAAAGTTGGTCGGAGATGGCTCGGAGGGTCGCCCATGATCTCAAGAACCCGCTTACCCCCATGAGAATGGCGGCCGACGTTGCCGCTGGGTCCGGAGAAGCGGACGTAGCGGCCGCAGGTGAAGTGTTGCAGGAGGAGATCAGGCGCCTCGACGATCTCGCCCGAACGTTCTCCCAGTTCGGACGCCCGCCCGAGGGCCCGATGTCCGACGTCGACCTGGACGAGCTTCTCGCCAGCCTCACTACGAGGCTCTCCACGCCCGCCGTCCCGATCCGGTTCACATCGCCCGGCCGCCCGGTTGTGGTCCGCGGCCATCTCAACGCCCTGGAACGAGTCATGCGCAACCTGATCGCCAACGCGCAGGAGGCCTCGAGCCAGGCCACCTCCCTTTCCCCGGTGGAGATCGAGCTCCGCGCGCTCGACGAGGGTGCGGAAATCCGGATCCTCGATCGCGGACCCGGCCTCCCTGAAGAGGTGCGCTCCCGAATCTGGGAACCCAACTTCACGACCAAGCCCAGGGGCACCGGGCTGGGGCTTCCCATGGTTCGCCAGGCCATTCTCGCCCACGGAGGTGAGGTTTCGGCCGCCAATCGGGAGGGCGGGGGGGCCGAGTTTCGAATCTTCCTCCCCGGTGAACCGCTGGAGCCCTCCGGGCCGGCCGAGTCGCCGGGTTCCCCCCGGCCGGAAGGCAGCGTCACTCGATGAAGATCCTGGTCGTCGACGACGAACCGAACCTGCGGCGGATGTTGCGGTCGCTGTTCGAGGCCGAGGGGCACGAGGTGGCGGAAGCGGAAAGCGCAGAGGCGGGACTGGAGTTGGCCGAGAGCGATCCGCCGGATGTGATTCTTCTTGACGTGATCCTCCCTGGAGCGACCGGACTGGATGCCCTCCCCCGGTTCGTTCGGACCGCTCCAGGTGCTCCGGTCGTCATGATGAGCGGCGAGGCCACCCTTTCGGACGCGGCCCGGGCGACGCGCGAGGGCGCTTTCCACTTCCTCGAAAAGCCTCTCTCCTCCGAAGGAGTCCTTGCGACCGTGCGAGGCGCCGGCGAGGTGAGCCGGGCCCGGGACCTCTCGCGGGCGCTCCAGGAGGAGCTCGGAGCCGGCAGGCGCCTCATCGGTGAGAGCAAGTCGATGCGAAAGGTGCGGGAGACGATCCGCAAGGTCGCACCCACAGACGCACGCGTTCTCATCATGGGAGAGAGTGGAACGGGAAAGGAGCTGGCGGCAACCGCGATTCACGACCTCTCACTCCGCCGTGGCGGGCCCTTCGTGCGGGTGAACAGCGCCGCGATTCCCCGGGACCTCGTTGAGAGCGAGATGTTCGGACACGAGAGAGGCTCCTTCACGGGCGCAGAGCGAAGGCGCCGCGGACGCTTCGAGCTCGCGCACGGCGGCACCCTTTTTCTGGACGAGATCGCGGACCTCGGGGAGGGGGCCCAGGCCAAGCTCCTCCGAGCTCTCGAAAGCGGAACGATTCAGCGGGTGGGCGCCCAGTCGTCCGTGGCCGTGGACGTCCGGGTCGTGGCCGCCACCAACCGGGACCTCAATCGCGAGGTGGAGAAGGGTCGCTTCCGGGAGGATCTACTCTTCCGGCTCGAGGTGGTCCCTCTCAGGATGCCCCCGCTCCGTGAACGTCCGGACGACCTCCCACACCTCGTGGACCACGCCGTGGATCGGCTTCTCGCCTCACAGGGAATACAGGTGCCGCCGATCACCCCCGAAGCGATGGAGGTGCTCACCGAGCACTCCTGGCCCGGAAACGTCCGGGAGCTTTTCAATTTCCTGGAACGCCTGGCCATACTCCACCCCTCGGAGGACATCGGTCCGAAGAAGGCTCGGGAACTGCTCAGTCGTCGGGCGGGCTCCGGCGCCTCCAGGGTGGATCACGCGGTCGCCACGGGAAGCCTCAGGGACCGGCTGGAAGACTTCGAGTCCGAGCTCATCCGCGAGGCCATCGCAGAGGCGGGTGGCAACGTCGCCGCGGCGGCCCGGAGCCTGAGTACCGACCGGGCCAATCTCTACCGCCGCATGAAGCGCCTGGGAATCCGCGGGTCTGACTGAGTCCCTCCCCTTCCTGCCCCCCCGGTTCCGGGAGTAGACTCACATGTAATGAAGGTCCGAGACCGTACTCCGACGGAGGTCCGCCGTGTCAGCACGCATCCTCGGTGTTCCGCTCTTCCTCCTCCTCCTGGGCGGCACCGCTCCCTCCGTGGGGGCGCAGGTCGTGGTCCACCAGGGCCGCGTCCCGCTCGAAGTCGAGGCTCAGGTCTTCGAGTTCCTGAACTCCCCCGAGGTCGTTCGGCTTTCAGGGAGCGCGAGAATCCCTGCTGGCACGCGTATCGACGGTGATGTGGCGGCGCTCGGCGGAAGCGTGCTGGTGGCGGGAACCGTGGGCGGCGACCTGCTCGTCGTGAACGGAGACCTGCACCTCCTTCCGGGTGCAATCCTGCAAGGTCAGGTCCTCGTGATCGGTGGCTCGGTGTCCGGGGAATCCACAGCCACGTTGGCCGAGGAGCCCGTCGCCTACATGGGCCCCCTCCGCTACCGGGTCCGCGACGGGCGGGTGGACCCCCGGCCCGAGGATGGGTTCTCTCCGGGCCTGCTCTCCACGGATCTGGGATTCGGACAGGCTCGCTTTACTCTCCGGGCCGCCTCCAGCTACAACCGGGTCGAGGGGCTGCCGGTCCTCTTCGGGCCCGTGATTCAGACCGTGGGCGGGAATCCCACCCGGCTCGAGGCGTTCGCGATCTGGCGCTCGACCGGGGGCCTGAATCTCGACTCGGATCGCCTCGGATACCTCTTCCGACTGGATCAGGCGGTAGGAGGCCGCGGGATCGCCTCGATCGGGGCCACCGCCCACCGCCAGGTCGTGCCGATCGAGGACGGGGGGATCTCCAACACGGAGGCCTCACTCGCGACCTTCCTTCTGGGCAGGGACTTCCGGGACCACTTCGAGCAAGAAGGCTGGAGCGCCTATTTCAGCTTGTTTCCGGGTCGGCTTCCTCTCGAAACGACGTTGACGTACCGTGAGGAAGAGCACCGTACGCCCCCGATCCGCAGTCCCTGGCGACTGGGCAGCGGGGACGATCCCTGGCGACCGCTCCCGATGGTGGCGGAGGGCCGGAGTCGGAGCATCGAGGCCGTCGTGGAATGGGACTCGACGGACGATCCGCACGTGCCTGCAGACGGTTGGCGGGCCGCCCTCGAGCTTCGCCGGCAAGTGGGAGGCTCGCTCGCCCTGCCCTTCTCCGAGCCGCACGGTGGCGAGGAAGGCGCGGCGGTGGCCACCCTGGGCGAGCCGCTTCCCTTCTTCACCTCAGGGTCGATCGATCTCCGGCGGTACGGGCGAGTTGGGCCCACCTCGCGCCTGAATCTGCGAGCGGTGGCGAGCGGAAGCCTCAACGGCGCCCCGCTCCCCCCACAATTCCAGCTTGCTGCCGGAGGAGAGGGCAGTCTCCCCGGACATCGCCTCTTCGCTCTCGACTGCGGAGCCCGTAGCAGCTCGCGCCTCCTGAGGGACGGCGACACAGGTGCGGCCGGAGAGGCCTCGGAGGCCACCGTCGTCTTTCCCGCGCACGGCTGTGACAGGCTCGTGCTCTTCCAGGCCGAGTTCCAGGGCGCCTTCCCCGTGTCCTGGGATCCGATCCCCTCGGATTGGGACGACACGGAGCTCTCCCAGGCCTTTCGACTGCAGCCAGTCTGGTCCGTGTTCCTGAACGCGGGTCAGGGCTGGTCCCAGGGAGAGCTCGCGCCCGGGCTGCCCCGGACCGACAGCCCGACCCGGGCCGACGTCGGCGTCGGTGTCTACATGGGTCCAATGGGACTCTACTGGTCCTACCCTCTCAACCGACGGGATCGAGGTCTCAACTTCTTCGTGCGCCTCGAACAACGCCTCTGACGGAGGCGTTTCGGTGCACGCGCCACCTTCGTTCCGAGCTCTCGGTGCCGCGATCGTCCTGATCCCGGCGCTGGGGCTCGCCGCGCTTCCCGCCGAGGGATGGGGACAGGCCGTCGTGCCCCCGATCTCCCTCGAGCTGGTTCCCGAGACCGGCGCCGTCCAGATCGAGCTCGGCGAGATCCTGGGCTCGGGACGCATCGAACGCTCCCTCGAAGGAGGCCTTCCCGTCCGCATCGGGATCGTGACCGAGCTCTGGCGCGATCGACTCCTCGATTCCCAGGAGGGGCGCCATGAGTGGCGCGCCACGGTTCGCTACGACCCTCTGAGCGAGCTCTACCGGATCGAGGTCGCGGACGGGGTCCTCGGGCAGGCGACAGCGCTCGCGGCAGTCACCGAGCTCCTGCGCCGGCAATTGGACGTGCCCCTTGGCCCCACTGCGCCGGGGACCTACTACTATCTGGCGCGGATCGAGATCGAAACTCTGTCACTCTCCGACGTGGACGAGCTTCGCCGCTGGCTTCGTGGCGAGCTCGGTCCGGCGGTCGAAGGAGAGGGGGAGGTGGGTGGGGCGTTCGCCGAAGGCATTCGAAGGCTCCTCGTCCGGGCGCTGGGGTTGCCGGTCGAGCGGCACCAGGCCCGCTCGCCGAGGTTCGAGTGGGATCCGCCTTGACGGTCCACGCTGACGGTCCCGCCAGGACGGCCCGGCTGAGGGAGCCAGGAGCTCCCGGAAGGCTTCACGAAGGAGTGGCGGTGCCCACAGAGAAGCGCCGAAGCGTGAGCTGTCGAATCCGGTCACGATCCGGTTCGACCCCGATCCCCAGCCCCTCCGGCGGCACCATCTTTCCGTCCATCAATTCAAATTCGGGATGCACGACATCCCGCTCCCAGTAGCGCCGAGATTCGGAGAGGTCCCCGGGCAGGGTGAATCCCGGTAGCGTGGCGAGGGCCAGGTTGTGCGCCCTCCCGATTCCGGACTCGAGCATGCCTCCGCACCAGACCGGAACGCCACGCTCCTGGCAGAGATCGTGGATCGCCCTCGATTCGGAGAGACCGCCTACACGACCGGGCTTGATGTTCACGATCCGGCAGGCGCCCAGCTCGAGCGCCAGACGAGCGTCGGCGGCGGAGCGGATGGATTCGTCGAGGCAGATCGGTGTCCGCAGTCCGGCCTGGAGCTCGGCGTGGTCCAGGAGCTCCTGTTCCCCGAGGGGCTGCTCGAGCAGCACGAGATCAAAGTCGTCGAGCTCCTGGAGCAGCTCGGCGTCGTCGAGGGTGTAGGCAGCGTTTGCGTCCGCCTGGAGCGTGAGCTCCGGAAAGCGGTCGCGAACCGCCCGGAGGAGCTCCACATCCTGCCCACGCTTGATCTTCAACTTGATTCTCGCATACCCCTCTTTCAGGTGCTCTTCGATCCGCCGCATGAGGGTGTCGAGATCCCGCTGGAGCCCCACGCTCACGCCCACCGAAAGGGGCTCGTCGGAGCCGCCGAGGAGCTCCCGGAGGGAGACGCCCTGCTCCTTCGCCTGCAGGTCCCACGCCGCCATCTCAAAGGCCGCCTTGGCCATCGAATGGCCTCGAATCCACTGGACGGGCTTCAGGATCTCGCGAGGGTCCAGGATCTCCCTGCCCACGACCGCGGGGAGGATCAGCTCCTGGAGGATCGCCCACGCCGTGTCGACCGTCTCGGAGGAGTAGGAGGGAAGCTCCCACGCCACGCACTCTCCCCATCCCTCCCCCCCTTCGTCCCCTTCCACGCGAACCAGGATGATGCGTCGCTCCGTGCAGGTGCCGACGCTCGTCTCGAAGGGGTCACGCAGCGGCATCCTCACCTCGAGGAGCTCCACTCCGAGAATCTTCATCGCCCCTCCTGCAGTCGGTCGAACACTTCGTCGACCTGCTCCCAACCCACACGAAGGAGGAAGGTGTTGTTCCGCCCGTAGGACTTGTCGCCGAGGATGAAGTAGTTCGGTTCCGGGTTCTCGAGAGTGTCGGCCCCGTGTCCGCCCTGCTGGAGACAGTCCCCGCTCGATTCCCCGAGGAGGGCGGCGGCCAGCTTCATCGGACCGCTCGTCGCATAGCACTCGTGAACCTGGAGCTGGCGGTAAATCGTGTGATCTCCCACCCCACCGGTGAGCGAAACCACGCGGTCGACCTTCACATGATCGCGCCCCGCGCCCTCCCTCCGGAGTGCGACCCGGATCCCCCCATTCTCCGAGGAGAGCTCCTCCACCACGGCTCCCGGGAGCGGCTCCACCGCAGGTGAAGCACCCCGGGCCAGCGCGTCCGCGGCGTCGGTCAGCCTCTTCCGCTGGGAAAGGGGGTCGTCCTCGACGGCGCCCCAGTCCGGGCGCTCCTTCCTCAGCACCCAGAGCACCTTCGTGTCACTCCGACCTTCCGCGAGCTGCGCGAGCTCGAAGGCGACCGTCTGGGCCGAGTGTCCAGCGCCCGCGAGCAGAACGGTTCGTCCACGCCATTCGCCGAAGTCATACTCGAGCTCCGGGATGCCACGCTGGATGCGGCGCCCCAGCGCGAGCTCTCCCAGGGCCGGGATGCCCCCGTCTCCAAGCGTGTTGGGATGGCCGTACTTCCCGGTGCAATCGATGACCACGTCCGCCCGCTCCATCCGCTCCGTTCCCGATCCGCTCCGGATGAGCAGGCGGAAGGGCTTCGCCGCTCGCTCGGGCGAGGCGATCTCCTCGTGTTTCAGAACCCCCTTTCGCCCGATCGCCACCACCCGGCTGTCGAGGTGGAGGCGAGGTCCGAGCGCGTCGGACGCCCACAGGGGATCGAGGATTCGGTTCGCCAATTCTCGACCGGTGGGGGACGTCTCCTCGTCGACCTCCCACCGGAGGTCGAGCCGCTCGAGCTGCCTCCGCATGCGAGGAGACACGTTCATCGCCCACGGGGTGAAGAGCCGCACGTGCCCCCAGTCTCTCACATTTGCCGCCGGGCGCGGGGCCGCCTCGTACACCACGACGTCGAATCCCCTCTCCACGCCGGAGAGCGCGGCGTCCAGGCCGACCGGTCCGGCGCCCAGGATGGCGAGCCGCGGGCGAGTGGTACGCTTAGACGAAGCACCCATCTCAAAGCCTCCTGAAGGGTTGGATCGCACGGATGATCACTTGCTACTTCCGAACCAGCACGTAGCGTAGCAGGTTCCCTTCGGGAATCGCCTCCCGAACCTCCCAGCCTCGGGCAAGGTAGGAGCCCAGCACCCTGCGCGTGGCCAGCCGCCAACTCCGAGCGGCCGTAGTGTCTTTCGCCTTGAGCTCCTGGACGTCGCCCGGTATCGGCACGAGCAACCGCGGGACCCGGAGCTCCGTACGGGCCTCGCCAGGCCGATGAATTCCGTCGTCGCCCCGGACCACCTCGAGTGCGGAGGGAACTCCCTTGAGGTCGGGGGAGACTTCGTCCTCGTCCCCCTTCCCGAGTCGCCGCTCCACCCGGCCCGACGCCATCTCCCAGATGGCCACGAACCGATCAGTGCCGACCTCGGCGTGCAGGGGCGAGCCGCTCTCTCCGTACATCTCCTCGACGTACTCCCGGACGACCGCTCCCAGCCTCGAGAGGTTCAGTCGTGCGTTGCCCGCCTCCAGAGGGTCGAACGTCCAGTACATGCGGGTCACGCCTGCACGGAGCAGCTCCTCTCTCTGGTGGAGCTTCAGGGCCTTGCCGATGCCCCTCCGTCTCCATCCCGCCCTCACCGCGAGCATGTCCGACCAGTGCACGGGATGACCTTCCTCGATTCCCGTGATGCCGAATACGAAACCCAGGAGGACGCCGTCGCGACCGAAGGCTCCCGAAACGACGCCCCCGATCCTGGAGGCGATGATCAGGATCGCCTCGGGAACCCGTTGCGAGAAGCCGGCACCCCAGATCTCCTCCTGGAGCCGGACGCACTCACGGAACTCCCCGAACCCGGTGAGCGGCCGAACCTCGACCTCCGAGCCGCTCACCCGGGCTCTCCGCGGCCACTCGCCTCGGGGAGCACGCCGGTCAGGGCGCTGTCGAGGAGCTCGTCGAGCTCGGAGAGGGACTCGCTCCGGCGGATGTCCAACGCCCGCAAACCGGTCAAGCGTGACACCAACTGCACGCCTGCCTCGGTGTTGGACGTCGTGCCGGTCACCAGGTCCGTCTCCAGCCCGTACGCGTTCAGGGCTCCACTCACCGCATACGGGTCTGACGCGCAGAGCACATGAAGCGCGACTCGATCCCTGATCAGCTCGATCGCGACGGTTCCATTGTAAGGCTCGAGGGGCGAGGCTCCGATCTCGACCACGGCCACATCGACGGCGAGTCGGGCCATGTGGGCCAGCAGACCCCCGATCGCCGCACGGTATCGCTCCTCCGAACAGTGTGTCGAAGGGAGCCCGGCGTCGACGAAGTCGACGATATGGTCGGCCCCGGCGTCGCCCATGCCCAGAATGTCCCGGTACCTCCCGGCGCCCGTCAACTTCGCGCCCAGCACGGTGAGGCCGCGCCTCTTCAAGCGACTGACGACCACTCTAGCGGCCGTGGTCTTTCCCGCCGACATCGACGTACCGGTGAGGAGGATCACCGGCGTTCGAAAAGGAGCCGGATCCGTCGGACGGACCGCGAAGTCGGCCATCGCCCGCCGGATGTCTCCGTCGAAGAGGTGGCCCCGGTAGCGCAGTCGGATCGGAGGAGCGACGAGGGTGGACCGAGAGCGGAGCCGGCCGACGGCTCCTCCTCCGGTCAGGAGCTCCATCCTGCCGTCGTCACTCACGTCTCGCCAGGACCCGGTCAGCTCGAGCGTCGCAAAGCGGCTGCCCAGCGCGCAAACCAGGAGATGTCCCTCCAGCGGCTGGATCAGCCGGCCGCATTCGACCTCGACTCCGCGCCCCCGCGGGACGTTTCGCACCTCGGCGAGGACGAAGTCGCCGAAGCGCCAATCGCTCACCGGGAGATCTCGCACGGCGTACGGGGTCAGCTCGGGACTCCAGATCCGGGTCATCGACGTTCGGAGGTGCGGCGCTCCTCTCCCGGTCAGGTCGGCAGCGGATGTCATCGTTCCTCGAGAGGTTCCGGGGGGGGGAGGAGGAGGAGGCATGCCAGGAGGGCGCAGCGCTCGAGCGTGCGATCGACGTCCACGTATTCGTGGGCCGCGTGGGCGCCGTCCCCGACCGCGCCCAAACCGTCGAGAGTGGGGGTGAGGACGCTCGTGGTGTTCCCGTCCGATGCCCCGCCCGCCCGTCCCTCCTCGAGCGGGATCTCCATGAGCTCCGCCAGAACGCGTGCGGCCTCCCAGAGGCGCCGGTTTCCGGGTGTTCTCTCGAGCGGGGGACGATCCACCCCACCCTGGATCTCCAGCCTGCACCCCGGGACGATCGGTTCCAATCCCCGGATCCGATCCTCGACCCGACGCGCCTGCTCCGTCGTGACGACTCGCACGTCCACTTCGGCGCTCGCGGCCGCGGCGATCACGTTGGGCCTCACCCCGCCCATGATCTGGCCCACGTTCACCGAGATGCCCTCCTCGGGGTCGGTCAGGGAGTGGAGGCTCTGGATCACCATCGCCAGCTCCTGAATCGCGCTCGCCCCCTGCTCCGGATCGAGGCCGGAGTGGGCTCTGCGCCCCACCACCCGGATGCTGAAGCGGCCCGTCCCCTTCCGCGCGGTCTTCAGCCTTCCCTCCACCCCCAGAGCCGGCTCCAGCACGAATGCCCGGCACACCACCCGGGCGAGGCGGCGAATGTGCGGCGTCGACTCCGGGCTCCCGATCTCCTCGTCGGAGTTCACGAAGACCACGGGGCTCACCTCCGGCTCGAGACCGAGCCGGTCGAGAGCCCCGAGCGCAAAGACGATCTGAGCGAGGCCCGCCTTCATATCGAAGACGCCGGGGCCGCGCAGGATCCCACCATCCCGCTGCAGAGGCATCTCGTCCAGCGTCCCTTTGGGCCAAACGGTGTCGCTGTGCCCCAGGAGGAGTTGTGCCGGATCCCCTTTCCGTCCGGGAGGTCGCGCGAAGATGCAGCCTCCCGTGGATCGACCCCGGACGGGGCGCACCCTGAACCCCAGCTCCTCGAGGCTCCAACCGATCAGATCCAGCACGTGAGCCTGGCTCATCGGATCGGTAGAGGGCGACTCGTTCAGGGTGAGTCGCTCGAGGAACCCGATCCACTCGCCTCTCCTTTCCCGGATCTCGTCCAGGATCCGGAGCGGGAGCTCGGAAGGCATGGCCTTCTCGACCATCGAGCGCTCGTCCTTCACGCGCACGTCACCTCACAGGTGGAAGTTCGCCGGAAAGGGAAAGGCTTTCGAATCCGAAACTTCCGCATAGCGGCCCGGGTGTAGATACGCGAGCAGGGGGGAGTCGCGCACGAGCTCGGCGTCGCTGCTCTCGGAAACGCGGAGAGCGTCTCCGGCCGCCCGGCAGGCCACCACCTTCCCGATGACCAGGCTGGCCGTCCCAAGTCCGTCCACGATGCGCTCCAACTCGCATTCGAGTTGAACATAGGCCCCCGAGAGGACGACTCCCTCCACGACCCGGGCCGGCTCGGTCGGGAACGAAGCGACCCCGGGGGGCGGTTCCGCCCCGCCCTCCCTTTGCTGGGCCGCCAGACCCGCCAGGACGACCTGCTCCGGCCGGGGGTAGCTCACGGTGAACCCTCCGAACTCCCTTGCATTGTGATAGGTCGCGTGCCGGGGGGTACAGACGAACCCGAAAAGGCGCTCCCATCCCAGGGGAAAGGCCATGTGCTTCGGGGCCAGGTCGTACCCGTCCTTTTCCCGGGTTCCGACCAGCACCAGTGGGCTAACCGTGAAGAATCGGTGCCAGACCGGGCGCTCGAGGGTCAGCTCGACCCACTCCCGGTCCCGATCCACCCCTCCGGCATCGTCCGTCATACCGATCTCCTCCTTCCTCGCGTTGGTCGGACCCGCCGGTCGTAGAATCCGGCTCTCCGGTAGCTTTCGTCCAGGAACTCCACGGGATGGACGACCCGGATCGAGGAACCCGCCATCTTCAGGCCGGCCCCGATCTGCATCGCGCATCCCGGGTTCCCCGTGACGAGTGCGTCGACCTTCGAATCGAGAACGGCCGCCACCTTGTCTCCGCCGATCCATCCTCCGAGCTCGGGGTGCGTAAGCCCGTAGATCCCCGCTCCTCCGCAGCATTCCTCTCCCCCGGCGAGCTCCACGACCTCGACTCCGGGAATCGATCGAAGCACGGTCAAGGGCGGCTCTGCGACTCCCTGTCCGTGCAGGAGGTGACACGGCGGATCGTACGCCACCCTGAGTCGGAGCTCGCCGCCCACCACAGGCGTAGCGCCCTCGTCCGCGAGGAGCTCGGTCACGTCGCGGACCCGTCTGGAGAACCAGCCCGACACCTCAGCCCACTCCGTTCCCGCTCCCTCGACAAGGTGTGGGTAGCCCCGCATCGCCGCCCCGCACCCCGCCGCATTCGCGACGATCCGGTCCGGGTCCTCTCGGCGAAACGCCTCCAGGTTGCGCTTCGCCAGGCGCGTGGCGAGCGGCAGGGCTCCGGCATGAGCATGCAGCGCGCCGCAGCACCCCTGGCTCCCGACCTCGGTCACCTCCCATCCGTTCATCTCGAGGACGCGGCGGGTGGCCGCATTTACGCGCCGGAAGAGCTGGTCCTGTACGCACCCGGTCAGAATCGCGGCTCGACCCTTCGACCTCGCCGGCGGAGCGTCGGCAGGAGCCCGCGTCGGAGGCGAGCGCCGTTCAGCGGTTCCGCCAGGCCCGGAGGGAGGCGCACCGCGCAGGAATCTCCCCGTTGAAATGGAAGCGGCCAGCATGCCCAGGGCAAGTCGTACCCCCGATGTCGTACGCCCCCCGGGCAGGATCCGCGCGAGCAGGGTCGGAAGCCGGGTCCACCTCAGCAGGCGGCTCATCCGCATCCAGTGGGCGAACGCCCTGGGGCGTGCGACCAATCCAAGGAGGAGACGCGCCGCGAGGGGCGGCTTCCGGGCGCGAGCCGCCGCCTCGCGGGCTCGCTCGAGGAGAAGGCCGTATTCCACGCCGGAGGGGCATACCGGCTCGCACGCCCGACATCCCAGACAGCGGTCGATGTGACGCTGGAAGGCATCGGAGCCGGCATCCAGGCGGCCCTCGGCCACGGCGCCCATGAGATGCAGCCTGCCCCGGGGGGAATCGGCCTCGTCGCCCAGCCGAACGTAGGTCGGGCAGGCGGGCAAGCAGAACCCGCAGTGGACACAGTGGGAGAGTCGGTCGGCCTGAGCGGCCAGGGAGTCTCCGAGCGAGCCTTGGGGACCCCGGCTCATCCTCTTGTACCGGCCTTCCCCGCAGCGACCCACCCACCCTCACCGCTCCACGCCTCCCTCCATGACCCCGGCAGGATTCCGCCGGGATCGAACTCGTGCGTCAGCCGCCGATGCAGTTCGGCCACTGGAGGGGAGAAGCCGGTGAAATCGGACTTCGGCCCTTCGGTGCCCGTCCCCCCCTCCCGCGCCCCCCTTCTAACCACCGTCAGAGTGGCTCCCGACCGTCCAGCCTCCGCTCGCATCGACTGCAGCGTCGAGTCCGCGGGGGCCGGACGGGTGGAGACCCGCAAGGTCCCTCCCAGGAGGTGGAGCGCCGCTCGGTCAGCAGCGAGTTGGTCGACGAGCGCCAGGAGGGCGGCGCCCTCCCCGGGCAGGGCGTGGAGACGCAGGATTGCCGTGCCCTCTGCCGCGCCCGCGGCGATCGCCGCGGCCACCTTCCGGGACTCCGGGCCCGCCCACGCCCGGTCCGGAGGTCCGGCCACCCCTTCCAGCACCCGACGCATTCCCGCCACAGCTTCCTCCGACCCGAGCAAGCGCACCAGCACCCGCGGTCCGGAACCGTCCAACGGCTCCGGCCAATCTCCGTCCAGCCACTCCACCGCGGCCAGCGGCAGTGGCAAGCTCGCGAGGGCACGCCCCTGTTCCCAGGCTTCCAGCGGATCGTCGAAGCCCCAGACCAGCGTCCGGTCATCCCCCGGAAGGGGATAGAGCCGGAACACCACTTCCGTGATCACCCCCAGCCCCCCCCGGCTTCCGGCCACGAGACGCACCAGGTCGAAGCCCGCCACGTTCTTCACCACCCGGCCGCCAAGAACGAGAATGCGTCCTGAGCCGTCCACCAGGGTCACGCCGAGAAGCTGGTCGCGAGGACGGCCGAACTGCGCCTGGAGGGGGCCCGCGACCCCGGAGGCAACCATGCCGCCCAGAGTCACTCTCCCGCCACCGGGCGGGTCGAGCGCCAACCACTGCCCCTCCTCCGCAAGCCGCCTCTCGAGGGCGGCCACAGTCAGCCCCGCCTGAGCCCGGAAGGTCAGGTCCGCCGGCTCGTGCTCGACCAGCTCTCCGAGTCTGGACGACGAGACGATCAGGTCGGCCGCTCCCGCCCCGGGCGTGTCCCCCTCGCCGTCAGCAGTCCCTCCCCCGCGAGGGTCCACCGTCCATCCCTCCTCCCTCGCGATCCTGAGGACCGCGCCGACTTCCCCGGGAGAGGCCGGGAAGGCTGCCACGCGCTGACCGCTTGCGAGCGCGCCTTCCTCGCCCAGCAACCTGCGCATGCGCTCGAGCACCCGCTCAGGCATCACCGGCTTCATCGTCTTCCAGCTCCCTGGTGGCGCGGCCCTATGCCGTCGGGAAGAACCTTTCCCGGATTGCACCGGCCCCAAGGGTCGAAGGCCGCCTTCACCCCGGCCATCGTGACCAGCACGTCTGACGAACAGACCATCGGCATGTACTTGCGCTTGTCCAGCCCGACCCCGTGCTCACCCGTGATCGTGCCACCGGCCTCGATGCAGCATGCCATGATCTCTCCCGAAGCGGCCTCCACCCGTCGGACCTGGTCCGGATCCCTGCGGTCGAACAGGAGGTTCGGATGGAGGTTTCCGTCGCCCGCATGGAAGACGTTCGCCACCTGGAGCTCGTACCGAGCGGCGATCTCGGCGATCCGGGAGAGAACGTCGGGGAGGCGGGTGCGGGGTACGGTGGCGTCCTGGACGAGGAGATCCGGAGCGAGCCGGCCCATCGCACCGAACGCCTTCTTGCGACCGCGCCACAGACCCTGACGATCCTCCTCGTCCGCAGCAGTGCGAACCTCCCGTGCTCCCGCCGCCGAACAGCACTCCGCGGCGATCTCGATCTCGCGATCCAGCCCCTCCTCCACTCCATCGAACTCGACGACGAGCGCCGCGCCGGCGTCGGTCGGATATCCCGCCGCGAAGATCGACGCCTCCACGGCCCGGATCGTGGCCGAATCGATGATCTCGAGGGCCGCTGGGAGCAGGCCGCGCGCCATGATCCGGGTGACGGCCCTCCCGGCATCGGCGGGAGTCTCGAAGATCGCCAGGAGGGTCCGGACGCCCAGGGGCGCGGGAACGAGAGCCACCTCGATCTCGGCCGCGATCCCGAAGCATCCCTCCGATCCGACGAACACCCCGACCAGGTCGAGCCCTCCGTCCTCTCGACCCATTCCTCCGAGCTCGGCGATCTCTCCATCGGGGAGGACCACCGTGAGTCCGGTCACGTAGCGGTTCGTCACTCCATACTTCAGGCAGTGCGGGCCTCCGGAGTTCTCCGCCACGTTGCCCCCGAGGGTACAGGCGCTCTGGGACGAGGGATCGGGAGCGTAGATCAGGCCATACGGGCGCGCGGCGGCGGTGAGCGCGGCGTTGATCACCCCGGCCTGGACCCTCGCCCTGCGGTTCACAGGGTCCAATTCGAGAATCCGGTTCATCCGGCTCGTTCCGACGACGACCGCACCCCGCACCGCAAGGGCGCCCCCGCTCAGTCCGGTGCCCGCCCCACGTCCCACGAATGGCCGTCCGGCTTCATGGAGGACGCGGACCACTCGACCCAGCTCCTCGGCGGTGCGGGGAAGCACGACGGCTGAGGGAGGGTGCCGGTACTGGGTGAGACCGTCGGACTCGTACACGAGCAATCGGTCCGGATCGGTGAACACCCCGTCGTCCCCCACCGCGCTTCGGAGCCGCTCCAGAAGCGCCGGTTCCGGTGGAAGGGTGTCAGAATTCACGAGGTCCCCTTCTGCAACAACGAGAGAGAGGGGAGATCGAATACGTACGGTTGATTCGAGGCGATCCGGGATTCATGGACGCGTCCCGGAGCTCGGGAAGGGGTCGCGCCTCAGCGACGCTCCGCCATGATCTGCTCGGCAAGCTTGTCCGCCACCGCCTGGACAGCGGACTCGTCCTCGTCCCCGAACGCGGCCGCCTCCTCGCTGTCGATGTCGATCTCACCAAAGATCTCGTCCCCGGCCCTGATCAGGACCACGAGCTCGGAGAGGACGTCCGGGCTGCACTCGAGATAGTTGTCGATCTTGGTCACGTCGGGAATGTTCTGATTGGCCTTCTCCGCCACGGCCGTCCCGCAGACGCCCTTCCCGACTGGAATCTCGGCGTGGGGAACCGGATCACCGACATAGTTGTGGAGCCAGAGCTCCTCGCCCGATTCCCGCAGGAGGTAGACGCCCACCCAGTCGAAGCGCTCGTCCGAGCCCGCGATCTGCTTGACCGCATGGCGCAGGAGGGCGTCCGATAGGAACCCCTGGTCCCGCATCTCCTGAAGTTCCTTGACCACTTCGTCTGCGTTGAACATGGAAGACGTCATCCCCGCAAGAAAAGTCCCGGGGGGTCCGTCACTGCCCGACCCCCTCTCAATTTTGTGCCATGAAGGCATTATCTTAATCGGCGGCGCCGGACCGAGTCAACGCGAAGAAAACGGACGGGAAGGCGTTCGGAAGCCGGCCCGTCGGCCCGCTTCCGATCCTGAGCCAGCCCTCACCGCTGGAGCGTACGCGACGAGATGACGGCCAAGCGCTTTCCCGCCTTCGCCTGGGGCGTCTTCGGATACTCCCTCCTCGTAATCCTCTGGGGCTACTTCCTACGCATCTCCGAATCCGGTGACGGATGCGGAACGGACTGGCCCCTTTGCCACGGGGCCGTTGTCCCGGCCACCGCCGAGTTCCCGACGTGGGTGGAGTTCATCCACCGGGCCTCCTCGGGAGTGGTGCTCCTCGTCGTACTCGCCATGTTCATCTGGTCGCTCCGGGCTTTCCGCCCCGGACACGCGGTTCGGAAGGCCGCGGGAGCCTCCCTCCTCTTCACGGTGACCGAGTCGCTATTCGGCGCGATCCTCGTCGTGTTCGGATGGGTGGCCACGGATGTATCTGCGGCGCGGATCGCCATCCGGCCGTTCCACGTGACGAACACCTTCTTGCTGATGGCGGCGCTGGCCCTGACCGCCTGGTGGGCA
The DNA here is from genome assembly GCA_007125845.1 of Gemmatimonadota bacterium. Classification (GTDB taxonomy): domain Bacteria; phylum Gemmatimonadota; class Gemmatimonadetes; order Longimicrobiales; family Gaopeijiaceae; genus SLCK01. Next base: position 37,121 of record SLCK01000038.1, on the reverse strand, counting down.
TGGTGGAAGGTCGATCGGGTACCTCCCCTGCGAGGACCCGATCTCCGGGCGGTGGGTCCCGCTCTCGTCGGCCTCCTCCTGCTCGCCTGGACCGGATCGTGGACGGGCCTCGCCACGACGGCCTTCCCGGCCGAAAGCGTTCGGGACGGAATGGGACAGTACCTCGATCCAGAGCACATCCTCATCTACCTCCGGATCAGCCACCCGGTTCTGGCGATCGGGGTCGTCTGGTTGGTCCTTCGATTCGCCCAGAGGATGCGGACGGAGTTCGAGGAGCCCGTGTTCCGAGCGCTTGCCCTGGGGATCGGCGCACTGGCCGCGGCCCAGCTCGTGTTGGGGCCCCTCACCGTGCTCCTCATGAACCCGGTCTGGGCACGGCTCCTCCACCTCCTTGTGGCCGACCTTCTCTGGATCGGCCTCGTGCTCCTAGGCGCATCGGTTCTCTCCGGACGGTCGGCCGGATTCTCAGCGACTTCGCGGATGGCTACTCCTGGACGAAGGTCGTCTCCGGCTCGAGGCTCCGCACGAAGCCTGCAATGAGCCGAGCCGCCCGTACCAGATCCTCGGTCGCGATCACCTCGTTGGGAGAGTGCATGTAGCGGTTCGGGATCGAGATCAGACCCGTGGGAACTCCCGAGCGCACCATGAAGATCCCGTCAGCGTCAGTGCGGCTGGATCGGGGAGCGGCCTGGATGGTGTGCGGAATCTCCTCTTGCCTTGCCACCTCCAGAAGTCGCTCGAACACGAGCGGATGCACCGCCGAGCCCCGGGTGAGAACGGGGCCGCCCCCCAGGTCGTGCGAGCCCAGCTCCTTCTTGTTCGCGTCGGGTACGTCGGTCGAGAAGGTGACGTCCACCACCAGCGCGGCCTGCGGATCCAGGGCAAACGCCGAGCTGCGCGCGCCTCCCCCCGAATACCCGATCTCCTCCTGCACCGTCGCGACAGCGACCGCGCTGGCGGACGGCGGCGGGTCGTCCGCCAGAAGCCGCAGTGCTTCTAGCACCACGTACGCACCTACCCGGTTGTCGATGGCCCGCGAGGCGATCCGGTCTCCAGCGAGCCGCACGAATCCCGGAGCGAGAACCATCGGGTCGCCCACTCTCACCCCCAGCTCAGCCACCTCCTCCGCCGAAGTGGCTCCGAGGTCTACCCACAAGTCATGGATCTCGGACGCCCGCTTCCGCTCGTCCGGTTTCACGAGGTGGATCGGCTTCTTTCCCACTACTCCCGGGACATCCCCGTCCCTCCCGAGCACCTTCACCCGCTGGCCTACGATCACCTGGGGGTCCCAACCGCCGATCCCGTCGAAGTAGAGAAAGCCTTTCTCATCGACATGCGTGATCTGGAGGCCGATCTCGTCGACGTGTCCAGCGAGCATGACCCGCGGCCGCACTTCTCCCCCCACCTCCGCGAAGGAGTTGCCGTGAACGTCGGACCAGACCCGACCCGCAAAGCTCTCCGCCTCCTTCCTCCACACCCGAGCCGCCCTGGATTCGAACCCCGAGGGTCCCGGCTCTTCCAGGAGCCGCTCCAGGAACTCTAGTCGATCCGGCATCTCCCCTCCTCGGACATCCAAGTCTCCATTCCAGGTCTCCTGCGGGTTCCGGTCGCCCGCCTACTGCACGATCTCCCCCGGCCTCGGAGGCCGGTCGTCCTCGTCGTCATCGCGAGGGAGCCGCGAGCGCGGCTCCTCGCCACCCGTTCGACTCGGGTCCCCGGGCGGGCGGAACCCACCCCCCATCCAGGTGACCCGCACCGTACCGCTGGCCAGCCCGGCCTCCAGACGCCTGCGCAACCACCCGTATAGGGGTCGCCGCGTGACGGGGAGGAGGAGTGCGAACCCTGCAACGTCGGTGAGGATCCCAGGCGTGAGAAGGAGAGCCCCCCCGACGAGGACTGCTGCACCGTCGAGCAGGGAGCGGGCGGGAAGGCGCCCCGCCGCGAGCTCGGACTGGACCGAGGCCAGGGCGCGCGTCCCTTCGAGGCGGGCGAGGGCCGCGCCCAGCAGGCCCGTCGCAGCCACGAGGGCCACGGTCGACCACACCCCCATCCACTGTCCTACGCGAATGAGAATCGCCAGCTCGACGAGGGGAAGCAGGAGGAAAAGACAGCCTAGCCTTGCGAGCACGAAGGACCTTTGGCGGCGATCGCAGGTGAGTGCGGAGAACCAAGCCCCGCTTCGCGGGGGATCATCGCGACCCGGAGACCGGGGGTGGCTCCCGCCCGTGGGTCTTTACACATTAATCAGGTGTCGCGTCGAGGAGATCCCGACACGGTTCTAACACTCGCACTCTTCCGCCCTCGAATCAAAGCGGTTCCGGAACATGGCCACCAAAGAGACCTACTTCCGCAAGGGGTTCGGCCTCAAAGACGAGGTTCGGCCCCAGATCGAATCCGAGTACCACTCGGCCGTCGTCGACCAGATCCGCTCGAACGGACACCGCCGGAGCTTCGGCGACATCGAGGTTCGCCTGGCCGAGGAGTTCGGCTTCTGCTACGGCGTCGATCGCGCGGTCGACTACGCCTACGAGACCCGCCTGAAGTTTCCCGACAAGAAGGTGTACCTCGTGGGGGAGATCATCCACAACCCGCACGTCAACCGGCGCATGGAAGAGATGGGCATCGAGTTCATCTACCCCGATGAGGGCGGTGTCTTCGACTTCTCGATGGTCACTTCCGAGGACGTGGTGCTCCTCCCGGCATTCGGGGTCACCTTGCAGGCCTTCAAGGATCTCAATGAAATCGGGTGTGTGCTCGTCGACACGACGTGCGGCTCGGTCCTCCTGGTCTGGAAGCGGGTGGAGAGCTACGCACGTGACGGGTTCACGGCGGTCATCCATGGCAAGCACACCCACGAGGAAAGCAGGGCCACCGCCTCCCAGGTGCTCAAGCACCCAGACGGGAAATACCTGATGGTGAGAGACATGGAGGAGGCGCACATGGTTCACTCCTACATCGCCGGCAGGCCGGACCGGATGTCCAGGGAGGAGTTCCTGGAACGATTCGGACACAAGGCCTCCGAGGGCTTCGACCCGGACCGGGACCTCCGGCAGTTCGGGGTCGCAAACCAGACCACGATGCTCGCCAATGAGTCGATGGCGATCGGGGAGCTGCTCCGGAAGGCGCTCGTCGAAGCCAAGGGAGAAGAATACGCCGCTCAGAACTATCGGGCGTTCGGAACCATCTGCTCAGCGACTCAGGAGCGGCAGGATGCGGTCGTGAAGATGATGCAGGACCCGCCGGACATGATGATCGTGATCGGGGGGTACAACTCTTCGAACACGAACCACCTGGCACACATGTGCCGGCAACACACCACGACCTATCACATCGAGGATTCCACCTGCATCGACGTCGAAGCGGGCACGATCCGGCACAAGCCGGAGCTCGCCGTCGAAGCCCCCGAAAGGACGGAGACCGACTGGATTCCCCCGGGGCCCTTCGCGCTCGGGATCACGGCCGGAGCGTCGACCCCGAACAACAAGGTCGGCGACGCGCTGGTGAGGATCTGCAGGATTCGCGGCATTCCGCTGGAAGATCCGGCCTCGGGTGCAGTGACGGCGGACGCAGCCGAAGGGAATCAGGCCTCGTCCACGTCCCCCTGAGCACCCTCGCGAAGCTTCTCCAGAAGACGCTGGAGCTCGCGGCGTTCCCTCGCCTCCAGGTGACCGACCCTCGCGCGCACGAACTCCGCATGGCCGGGGAGGACCGTCGCGATCAGCTTCCTTCCGGAAGGAGTCAGGAGGGCCTTTACCACACGTCGGTCCTGCGGAGACCGGCGACGTGAGACCAGCTCCCTGTCCTCCAGACGGTCCATCACGTATGTGATGTTTCCTCCAGTGACGAAGAGCTCGTCCGCCAGCTCGCCGAGGGACAGGGGCCCTCGTTGATGGAGGAGCTCCAGGATCTCGAACTGCGGAACGGTCACCCCGTACTCCGCCACTCGCTCAGACACCGTGCGGGAGACGGTCTGGTAGGACCTGGCAAGCTCCGTCCAGAGGCCGAGAGCGTCGCACGCCTTCTCGGCCACTCGCTCGCCTGTCCCGCTTTCGCGGTGCGCATCCGGGCCAGAGGCGGTGACGGTGCGGTCGGTCACGACGGACACTCTCTGACTCGACATCAGATGTGGATGGGTCGGCCCAGAGCGGCCAGAGCCCCTTCCGCTACGGCCTCGGACAGCGTGGGATGGGGGTGCATCGCCTTCTCCATCTCCTCCACCGTGGATTCGAGGTGCCGCCCGATCACGAACTCGGCGATCAGCTCGGTGGCCTGGGGCCCGATGATGTGGGCGCCGAGGATCTCTGAGTACTTCTTGTCCCGGACGACCTTCACGAAACCGTCCACGTCGCCATGGGCGAGAGCTCGGCCGTTGCCCACCCATGGGAACTTGCCGACCTCCACGTCGTAGCCCGCTTCCCTCGCCTGCTCCTCGGTCATGCCCACCGAGGCCACCTCGGGATGGCAGTACGTGCAGTTCGGGATGTTGCCGTAATCGACCGGGCCGTGCGCCTCGCCCGCGATCTTCTCGACACAGACGATCCCCTCGTGGGACGCCTTGTGGGCCAGGAGGGAGCCGCCCGTGCAGTCACCCACGGCATACACCCCCTCTGCCGAGGTGCGCATCCACTCGTCGACCTCGATGAAGCCGTCCGTCTCGCTTACGTCGATCCCGACCGAGTCGAGTCCGAGGTCCTCGGTGTTCGGAACCCTTCCTACGGCCGAAAGGACCTTCTCGACTTCGAGGGTTTGATCCTTTCCGTCCTTGTCCTTGAAGCTGAGGGTCAGGCCGTCGTCGCCGATCTCCACCTTTTCGAGCCGGGCAGCCGTGTGAATCGTCATGCCCCGCTTCTTGTAGCTCTTCTCGATCTGCGCCGACACGTCCGCATCCTCCACGGGCAAGAGGCGGTCGAGCGCTTCCAGGATCGTGACCTCGGATCCGAAGGCCTCGAAGATGTCGGCGAACTCCATCCCGATCGCCCCCGCACCGACCACGGCAAGCGACTTCGGCGCCTCCTTCACGAAGAGCGCCTCGTCAGAGGACCACACGTGCTCCCCGTCGATCTCGAGGAAGGGAAGGTTGCGCGGCCGTGAGCCGGTAGCGAGCAGGATGTGCTTCGCCTCGTAGGTCTCCTTCTCCCCCTCCTTGGACTCGACCTCTACCTTCCCCTTCCCGGCCAGCCGCCCGAACCCCTCGATGTGGGTGATCTTGTTCTTCTTGAAGAGCGTCCCCACACCGCGGTTCAACTGGTCGGCCACCTTCCGGGACCGCTCCTGGGCGGGCCCGAGATCCACATTGACCTCCCCGGTGGAAATCCCGTGCTTCGCGGCGTCCTTGACCTCGCTTACGAGGAGGGCGGAGGTGAGGAGGGCCTTTGTCGGAATGCACCCGATGTTGAGACAGACCCCGCCCAACTTGTCGGCCTCGACGCATGCCACCGACATCCCGAGCTGGCCGGCCCGGATGGCGGCGACGTACCCTCCGGGACCGCCGCCCACGACGATGAGATCGAAGCTCTTCTTGTCTTTTCCCGCCACGCTCTCGCTCCAGGTCTGGGGTTGATCGTTCCTACCGTGCGGTCGGACTCCCGGATCAGCTCGGGCCGCTCCATCCCCGCCGCCCGGATCCCTGAAAAAGTCGCCGACAAGTTAGACGAACCGACTCTCTGTTGCCAACCCCGAGATGCATCGGAGGGTGGCCCGAAGGGGAGGCGCGGGACGCCCAGACACTAACAAGAACCAAAGCTCTGGTTTTTATATGGCCCAGGCAATGGACGCTGATGCGGCAACACGGGGGGTAGCGAGCGATTCGCCTCACCGGAACGACATCGACTGTGCCCCCTCCCCGCAGCGAGAAAGGAAAGGCAGGCAAATGGACTGCGCCGCCGGAACCCGGACCCGGGTTGGGCGAGGACCCCGCCCTCCTACCGTCTAGATCAGGGCTGCGAGCGGCTCTTCCAGGATCCCCGTGAGCGTCTGGAGGAATTGCGCTCCCAGCGCCCCGTCGATCACCCGGTGGTCACAGCTCATCGTGATCTTCATCCGGGGCTCGACCACGACCTCGCCGTCCTTGACCACGGCCCGTTCCTCGAGCGCTCCCACCGCCAGGATCCCGGCCTCGGGGGGATTGATCACGGCGGTGAAGTCCTCCACCCCGAACATCCCGAGGTTGGAGACCGAAAAGGTTCCTCCAGAGTACTCCTCGGGCTTGAGCTTCTTCTCCCTGGCCCGGCCGGCCAGCTCCCTGACCTCGGTCGAGATCTCGACGAGGCCCTTCCGGTCCGCGTCCCGGACGACCGGTGTGATCAAGCCGTCCTCGATCGCCACGGCCACCGCCAGGTGCACCCGGTTGAACTGCCGGACGGCGTCGCCCAGCCAGTGCGCGTTGCACTCGGGATGCTTGCGAAGCGCCATCGCCGTGGCCTTGAGGACGATGTCGTTGAATGAGACTTTGAACCCGTCCTTCTCGAGCTGCTTGTTGATCCGGGCTCGCGCTTGCACCGTGCGGGACATATCGACGTCGACGGTCAGAAAGAAGTGGGGAATCGGGCCGATCGACTCCACCAACCGCTTCGCGATCGTCTTCCTCATCTGGGAGAGGGAGACGTCGACGTAGTCCTCCTCCGAATCGGGCGCGGTCGTGGGGGACGGAGCGGGGGTCACGCCCTCGTCGACCGCCTTTTCCACGTCCCGCTTGACCACGCGTCCCCCGGGGCCGGACCCCTCGATCGAGCTGAGGTCGAGTCCTTCCTCTTCGGCGAGACGCCGCGCCAGCGGAGACGCCTTCACCCTTCCGTCCCGCTCCGCCCTGGGTGCCTCCCGTTCCTCCGCACTCTCCTCCGCGTCCTCATCCGGGGCCGGTTCCGCCGACGCTTCCGTCTCGGCGGATTCAGCCTCGGCGGACGGGGCGTCGTCCTCCTCTTCCTCCGCCACGAAATCGGAGAGGTCTTCCCCATCCTCCCCGATGACGCCGATGAGGGCTCCGACCGCAGCGGTTCCCCCTTCCTCGAGAAGGATCTTCTGGAGGATGCCCTCTCCCCGCGCCACCAACTCCATGGTGGCCTTGTCCGTCTCGATCTCCGCGAGCACGTCGCCAGAGGCCACCTTGTCCCCTTCGGACTTGAGCCACTTCACGACCTGGCCCTCCTCCATCGTGGGGGAAAGCGCTTCCATGTGGACCTTCGTCGCCATTTCCTCTCCGTCTCTCTTCCTTGCTGAAACGTGCGCGCCCGATCTCACAGATGGAGCTCTCGGACGTCGTCACGCTCGAATGGATCAGGAACGTCGCGCCCGTGCTTGCGGGCGCCCCGGGCCTCAGCTCCGGTAGAGCACTCGATTGCACGCGTCGATCAAGAGGTCGACGCTCGGCTTCGCCTTCTGCTCCAGGTTCTTCGCGTAGGGCATCGGCACGTCTGCCTGGCAGACCCGCAGGACCGGGGCGTCGAGGTGATCGAACGCTTCCTCCTGAATCGTCGCCACGATCTGGGATCCGATTCCCACGTACGGCCACCCCTCCTCCAGATAGACGGCCCGATTCGTCTTGCGCACCGTCTCCAGGATCGCATCCACGTCCAGCGGCCGCAGGGAGCGCAGATCCAGGACATCGGCCTCGATCCCGTCCTTCTCCAGCTTCTTGGCGGCCTGGAGCGCAAGGTGGACGGTGGAGCCGTGCGTGATGATCGACACGTCGTCGCCTTCCCGCTTCAGATCCGCAACTCCCAGGGGAATCACGAAATCGCCGTCCTCGGGATCGGGAACCTCTCCCTTCAGGTTGTAGAGCATCTCCCCCTCCATGAAGACGACCGGGTCTTCGTCCCGGATCGACGCCTTGAGCAGGCCCTTGGCATCGGCGGGGGTCGCAGGTCGCACCAGCTTGAGCCCGGGCGCGTGCGCATAGTAGGTGTCGCAGGCGTGGGAGTGCTGAGCGGCGAGCTGCAGGGCGGCCCCGGTCGGACCCCGGAAGACCATCGGGACGGGAATCTGCCCTCCCGACATGTAGTACATCTTCGCCGCGGAGTTGATGACCTGATCCAGCGCGAGGAACGCGAAGTTGAAGGTCATGAACTCGATCACCGGGCGGAGGCCCACCATCGCTGCGCCTACTCCGAGCCCCGCGAAACCCAGCTCGGAGATCGGGCTGTCCACTACCCTCCTGTCCCCGAACTCGTCGAGGAGACCCTTGGTGACCTTATAGGCTCCGTCGTACTCGGCCACTTCCTCGCCCATGAGGAACACGGATTCATCGCGCTCCATTTCCTCCTGCAGGGCCTGGTTCAGGGCTTCCCTGTATGTAATAGTCGCCATTCGTATCGTGTTCAGGGTTCAGAGGGCCGAAACGTCCACCGAGATGCGCCGCGCGTCGTTCAGCGATCGCGCCGGTCGAAAAAGAGGCGACCGTGCTCGTTGATCTCGGCGTAGGTATGGGTGTAGAGCTCTTCCTCGGCGGGGAAGGGGGAGTTCTCGGCGAATTCCGCGGCTTCATCGACTTCTTCCATCACGTCTGCGTCCATCGCGTTCAACTCCTCCTCGGTGAGGAGGTCGGCATCGAACAACCGATCCCGCAGCACGATGATCGGGTCATCGCTCTTCTTCTTCTCCTCCACCTCGTCCTTCGTACGGTACACCCCGTGGACCGGGTCCGACATCGAGTGTCCCTTGAATCGGTACGTCCGCGCGTCCACGTACTGGGGCCCCTCGCCACTCCGCACCTTCCCCACGAGCTCGTCCATGAGCTTCCAGGTGGCGATCAAGTCCTGGCCATCGACCGAATGGGCGGGAACGCCCGTACCCAACGCGCGATCCACGACGGGAAGCGCGGAGACCCGCTCGAAGTGGGTGCCCATGCCGTATTCGTTGTTCTCGACAACGTAGATGACGGGAAGCTTCCAGACCGCGGACATGTTGAGCGCCTCGTGGAAGGCACCCTGGTTGACGGCGGCGTCGCCGAGATAGCACAGGCAGACGCGGTCCTCCCCGCGGTACCGGATGGCCCAGCCCACCCCGGCAGCCAGCGGAATCTGTCCGCCCACGATGCCGTGGCCTCCCATGAAGCCGAGCTCGGCGCCGAAGATGTGCATCGAGCCACCCTTCCCTCCGGACACGCCTCCTTCGCGCCCATACAGCTCCGCCATGACCGGGCCGGACTTCAGCCCTTTGGCCAGTCCCTGGGTGTGATCCCGGTACGAGGTGAAGACGTAGTCGTCCTCGCGGAGAGGCCCGATGAAGCCGAGCGCCACGGCCTCCTGTCCAATGTGCAGGTGGCAGAAACCCCCGATCTTCCCGATGGCGTAGGCTTCCTCGGCCTTCTCCTCGAAGCGCCGGTAGAGGAGCATCTCCCGGAGGAAGGAATGGAGCTCCTCCTTCGAGAAGCCTTCCAGGCTTTCCTCCTTACCGGCGTTCGAGGACTTCGTCCCCGCCTTGTCTTTCTTTGATTTCTTCGTCTGGGTCTCAGCCATATCCGTCAACCGTTGCCGTTCTTGTCTGGACGTCCCTTTTCCAACTGGACCAACTGGAGCCCGGGTACCTCTGCGGGTGCCGGAACGTCCCTCTCCAGAACCTCCTGGATCGCGCCGGGGCCGCCGGCCCGCACTTCCCGGGCCTGCTCCTTGGCGTGGTAGGAGGATCTCACGAGGGGCCCGGATTCCACGTGGCGGAAGCCGAACTCCTCCTCACCGACCCGCTTCCACTCCCGGAACTCGTCCGGAGTGATCCACCGGGCCACCGGTATATGCGCTACCGAAGGCCGCAGGTACTGGCCCAGGGTGAGGATGTCGACCGCCGCCTCCCGGAGGTCGCGCATCGCCTCCCGAACCTCGTCGGGCTCCTCCCCCATTCCAAGGATAATTCCCGTCTTCGTGAGGATCGAGGCGTCGAGTCGCTTCGCCGCCCCCAGGTACGAGATCGATCGCCAGTAGCGCCCTCCAGGCCGCACTTCCGGGTGCAGCCGATCCACGGTCTCGAGATTGTGTCCCAGGATGGACGGCTTCGCGTCCATCACGACCGAGAGCGCGTCCTCGTCCCCCTTGAAGTCCGGAATCAGCACCTCGACCGAACAATCCGGCAGCTCGGCACGAATCCGCCGAATCGTCTCGGCGTAGATCGCCGCGCCCCCGTCGGGCAGCTCGTCCCGGTTGACCGAGGTGATCACGACGTGCTCCAGCTCCATGGCGGCCACCGTCTCGGCGACGCGCCGGGGCTCGTCTTCGTCCAGCTCGGTCGGCATCCCGTGCGCGACAGCGCAGTACTTGCACGCGCGCGTGCACACGTCGCCCAGGATCATGAAGGTCGCCGTGCCGGCCTCCCAACATTCCCCGATGTTCGGACAGCCCGCCTCCTCACATACGGTGTGGAGGGACTGACTCCGCATGAGCTCCTTCAGGCGAAGGTAGTTCTTCCCGCCGGGAGAACGGACCTTCAGCCACTCGGGCTTCCGCTGGCCCATGGGAACGGTCTCGAGGCTCTCGTGCGCTCGGATCCGCGAAGTACCCTTCGGCTTCACGATGCCCGTGTCCTTCGTCCCGGGGTGATATCCTCCGGGACGACCGGTCGCGGTCTTCGTCACCTTTATCCTCTCTACCTCCCGTCGACTCCGGTTGGACCGGCGCCGACACACACGCCACGCGGAGCGCCTCCCTGGCGGTTCCGTCTGGACCGAAAAAAAAGCCCCCTCGCGATGCCTTGCGGGGAGCGCGGCCCCGACGCTCCACCCTGCCGGAAGGGCCCGGTGGCCTGATGAGCAGTTCGTTCAGTGGGTCGCTCTCGACACGATGATAGCACTGTTCAAGCTGCGCGGGCAACTGCCGGTCCCGGAGGGCGGGGCCGGGAGCGCAGCCCCGGCGATCGGGGGACGCGGTCCGGGAGCGGGGAGCCGGGAAGGGAGGATCAGGAGAGCGTGTTTGGCTCAGAGGCGAGCCATCTTCCAGTGCGCTCGAGCGCTTCCGCAAGGGGAACCGGAGGGTCCCAGCCGAGCTTCTCGGCGAGCCGAGCGGTCGAGTACGGGTTGGGCCTGAGGGCGAGGGCTGCCGCCCTGCGGAAGGAGAGCTCGCCGGCGCCCGGCACGCCGAGCCGGAGCGCGTCCGCCAGACCAGCCCCGAGGCGAACGAGGAGCTCGGGAATGGGGAGGATGCGGACACGCTGTCCCAGGGGAGCCGCGAGGCCGGTGTAGAGTCGGCGCTGCGAGAGGCGATGATCTCCACCCACATTGAAGACGTGGAGGCCCTGGACGAGCTCCGCACCCAGGCTGAGGACGACGGCGTGCGCCAGGTTCCCGGCGTAGACCGCGGGAATAGGCGTGTCTCCTCTGCCGAGGACCGGCTGGATCGGCCAGGAAAGGGCCCGGGCCACGACGGGCGAAAAGAGGCGGTCCCTCTCCCCGTAGACCACCGACGGTCGGAGGATCACGACGACCATTCCCGAATCGGAGGCGGCGGCAGCGACTGCGGCCTCAGACTCTTTCTTCGAACGGGCGTAGGCGCCCTTCGAATGAGTCGGGCCAGATGTCAGCGGGCTCGCTTCATCGACCGCCTCGAGGGTACCCCCGTAGACCGCGACGGACGAGAGGTGAACGAGCCTTCGGATCCCCGCCTGGACCGCAGCCTCGACGACGGCCTCCGTACCGCCCACGTTGAGGGCACGCACCCGGCTCCACGGCTGATCGGAGTAAACGACCGCGGCACAATGGACGAGCGCTCCACAGCCGCGCATGGCCTGCTCGAGGTCCTCCGGGGAATCGAGCAGGTCGCCCGTAACGAGGTCGCACCCCAACCGCTCGAGGTGTCCAGTGCGAGACGTGGGGCGGTGCAACGCCCGAACCGGAATCCCCTCTGCCCGGAGGCGCTCCGCGACGTGGGACCCGACCAGACCCGTGCCGCCCGTGAGGAAGACCGGTCCCGGCGGAACTGCGGGGCTCTGGTGGGCGGTCACCCTCCGTCCAGCTCGAGGAGATCCTCTGCGTCGGAGCGGATCAGGGGAAGGAGGGGCGAGTGCTCGGCGTACTCCGGCCGATCGGCGGCGAGCTCCTCGTCCCACGCATCCAACATCCGCCGGTAGTACTCCCGCGCCGCCGCGAGCTCCCCGAGCTCCATTGAGGCCTCGGCCGCGGCCGAAAGATTCAGAAGATGGTCGGAGTTCTCCGCGAGACCCTCGTAGGCTGCGGCGAGAGACGCCTCATAATTCCCGCCGACCCGCTCGAGCAAGGCCACATGGAAGTGACCGTCCTCGTCCAGCGGCCTGGCCAGCTCGTATGCGTCGAGAGCCATAGGGAGAAAGTTGCCCACCTCTGCGGTGTCCTCCTGTGCGGCGGCTCCCATCACCCGGTTGAAGAGGGCGTCGGCGGCTTCGCGCGCCGTCATGGCCGAAAGGTCGACGTTCGGAGCGGGGCCGAGTGCCCCCGGCGCCGCCGGGGAACCGGGAGGGGCGGGACCCGATGCGGGCTGCACCCCCGATCCATTCGAAAGGACCTGCACCCCGACCACGGCAAACAGCACTAGAAGGAGGACCCCTGACACCCACCAACCGGCATTCGTGCTCACGTTCGATCCGTTCCTGGATTCGCTCCGGGAGGCCGCAGAGGGAACGCGCGCGCGCACCGGCGTACCACACTCCGTACAGAATCGCGTTCCGGCGGGCACCGACGTGTCGCATCCGGAGCACGGCAACGCGACAAGCGAGCTGCCGCAGGCCCCGCAGAAGAGGCCGTGCGCTTCCGTTCCGCACTGAGAACAGGTCATGACGGAGAAAAGGTCATGGAGGCGTGGGAGTGAGACATCGAAGGCGGAAACGAAGTATACATCGGAGCTGGGCCGTGGGGGACCCCGATCGGCATCCCTTCACATCCCGGTAGGGAAATCGAAGAACTCCCAGGGTAATCCGAACTCTTCCCGCAGGTGACCGGCAAGCGCACGCACGCCCCAGACCTCCGTCGCATAGTGTCCGGCGTAGAGGAGGTTGATCCCGAGCTCCATCGCGTCGAGGTACGTATGGTGGGAGCCTTCTCCGGTCAGGAGAGTGTCGAGTCCGGCTTCGGCGGCGTCGGCGACGAAGCCGCCTCCACCCCCGGTCACGATCCCGACCCTCTTGACCCTCTCCGGGCCGCCTTCGATGAGGCGGACGGGGCCACCCCCCGACGCCTCGGCGACTCGATCACGGAAGGCCTCCCGATCCTCGTCGGTCTCGACCCGGAATCCGATCTCCTCGTCCCCGTAGCTCCCGAAGCGTCCCGCGGGTTCCAGCCCGAGTGCGCGGGTGAGGACCGCGCAGTTGCCCACGTCCGGATGGGCGTCCAGGGGAAGGTGCGCGCTGTATAGGGCCACCCCTCCCTGAACGAGAGGGGCCACCCTGCGGTAGAGCCGTCCGGTCAGGGGTCGGGCGCCGTTCCAGTAGAGTCCGTGGTGCACCAGGAGGAGGTCCACCTTCCCCTCCACCGCGGCGTGAACGGAAGCGAGGCTCGCGTCCACTGCGGCCCCCACTCTCCGGATTGGACGAGACCCCTCCACCTGGAGACCATTCATGGCTCCCGGGTAGTCCGGGAACTCCGGGATGTCGAGCAGCGCGTCCAGATACTGGATCAGGGATTCTAATTCTATTTGTGACCGCGACATTGGATGGAGGTCCGCGCAAGGGAAGATGGCGGGCTGAGTTTTGCACACGCTGTTGTAGAAAACACCAGGAAAGCGCCCCTGCGACCCACGGAACACAGTGCGCCCCAACGTGTTGCGACGTTGTCCACACATGTGGAAAATGAGCGGCCGCCAGGGATGCACGGCCGAGCTCCAAGCCGTCTCAGGTGGGTCCGACCCGGACCTTCCCGACCAGTATTCCGCCTGATGCCAGCTCCAGGGACTCACAGTCGAGCGAGCCCCGATAGCTCGCCGACGGCCCCATGGTCAACTTCTCACAGATCCCCTCACCTTCCAACTCGCCGTGGACAGAGAGTTGCAGGGCATGGATCTCCCCCATCACCACGCCGGTGGTCCCGATCGACACCTCGTCCGACTCGAGAGACCCCTCGATGCGCCCCTCGACGTGAATCGGTCCGTCGCTGCGCAGCCGGCCGGAGATTTCCACCCCATAGCTGATGATGGAGGGTTCCGCTCCGCCGCGCTTGTCAGAATCCGCTGCGGCGACGCCGACCTCGACTTTCTCATCGTCGGACTGCGACGGAGCGACCGGCGGCGTCCGGGCGGGAGGCGTCCGCTCCTCCCCTGGGGCCGGTTCGTCGTCCCCGACCGCCGAAGAGTCGCCCTTGCGCTTAATCCATCCCATAGCCAGTGAGCTCCAGCACGTGCATGGGATCCACCTGCTGTCCGTCGACCAGGACCTCGTAGTGGAGGTGCGGACCCGTGGAGGATCCCGTGCTTCCCATCACGCCTATCGGATCTCCGGGCTGCACCTCCTCCCCCACCTCGACGGCGATCGACCGCAGGTGAGCATAGCGGGTCACCACGCCGGTCACTCCCGTGATCTCCACCGAGAGCCCGTACCCTCCGTTCCGCTCCGCGAGGGTGACCACGCCGGGCTGAGAGGCTGCAATGGTCGGATCCCCGCGCGTCACGAAATCGACGCCAGCGTGGTGCTGGAGCCGGCCAGTGATCGGATGGACACGCAAGCCGAACCCTGACACCCTGCGCTTCTCTGCAAGCGGGGTATACGCGGGAAGGAGAGCTGCGAGCCCGTGAAGCCTCATGTTTTGGACCAGGAGGTCTTCCTGCTCATCGTCCATCCGCTCGAGCAGCGATTGGAGGAGGGGACCGCCCTCATCATCCCCTTCATCGCCCGAGCCCACGGCGGAGGCAACGCCGGCCTCCTCGTAGAGGGCCTCGGGGTTCAACCCCAATTCCTCCATCGAGGCGAGCAAAGTGACGTTGTCGTCCCTCAGGAGATGGCGGGTGACATCGAGATAGGCCCTCAGGGCGCTGTCGAGCGTTTCAATGTCGGTTTCGCGATCGGCCAGCTCGAACGCGGCGAAGCGCGTCTGCTGAAAGAGGCCGACGTTGCCGAAGAGGAGCACGAGAGCCAGCGCGAGCCCGCCGACGGCCACCATCGCACGCCGCGTGCGGTGGTGCTCCAGCACCTTTCGGACGCGGCGGCGGCGCCTCTCCCTCCTGGAGAGCGCCTGGTCGACGCTTTCTTCCAGCTCCTGGCGAGAGAGTTCGACGTACCGTACGCCCCCGGTGCCTGGAATCAGAATCTTTGCGGACCCCTCCTCGGGGAGGGCGGAGTGGATCGACTGCGCCCACTCGGGGAGAGGAGGTTTGCGAGACTTCATCGGTTCCATGCGGGGGTGCTGTCGTCGTCGGTTGCGTCGGAGTCGAGGGGGCCCCAGCCCTCTTCGTCGTCGAGCGAATCGTCGTCGTCGAGGTCGTCCAGCCGGGCCACAGAGTCCTCCTCGAACGAGGTGGAGGCGGCCGCCAGGGAGGACTCCACCGCTTCGTCCGCTCCGGAGCTCTCCTCCTGTGCTTCGGGGGTGAGCCTTAGCTCGCACGAAAGGCGGGCTCCGGCCTCGATCTCGATGGACCGATACTCGAGGACGCCACGGATACGGGCCGAGCTCCGGACTCTCACGTGCTCGGTGACCTGGAGCTCTTCTCCGACCTCCCCGTAGACGTCGGCGCTCCTGGACTGGAGGGATCCTTCGATGATCCCGCTCTCTCCCACGAGAACGTTCCCGGCCACCAGCTCACCCTTCACCGTGCCGTGGACCGTGACGTCGGCCGGAGCCGAGATGCTCCCCGATACCGTCACTCCCGCCCCGATTACAATCGCTCCCGCTTCTGACTCTTCCAAGGCCGACGCCTCTCCGTCTGGGGTCCCCGCTCGCGAATCCCGTGGTGGGTTCCGGCCGGCACGAACCGACATTTCTCTGGTCTCGACAATGCAGGAAGCCGCTCGGGCCCAATGGCTCCAGTAAATCCGGCCTTGCCAGGCCAAAACGGTTCTCCCAGGCTAAAACTGGTTTCAATGTACGCGGCGATCGCGTCGCAACAAGGGGCGAAGAGAAATCTCCCGGACCGGGCATGGTGAGGGGGAACGCTCCGTAATGGAGCTTGCACGTCCTGTTCAAGGCGGAGCGCCGAGGGCGATGCGGCAGGATCGGCGAGGGGGTCCAAGGGCAATCCGCGGTCGCCCCCCCGGCCGACCCGGGAAACCGAAGAAAAACCGAACATATGCCCGGGGCCTCGCAGGTCCGTCCCCGGCGCGTTCCGCGGAGGACACTACCGGACCCTCCGGAGCCTTCTATCCGGTGAACTCCGAGGGATGCTGACCGGTAATGGACTCAAAGAGACGTTCAAAGTCCTCGGGGGACCGGTACGGAATCTCGATCACGCCCTTTCCCCGGTTCTCTCGGAGCCTGACCCGAGCCCCGAGAGCGCCCCTCAGAGCCTCCTGGAGCGCGCCGACCGCCGGATCGGGAGAGTGCCGCTCGCCCGTCCCGGCCCCGGAACCACGGCGCGAAGCCCCCGTCGACGCGGCGCTCGCACGCGTCCGGGCCTCGACCTCCCGCACAGACCATCCCTCCCGTACCGCACGACGGCCGAGCTCCACGAGCCTTCCGGTGTCCTCGATGGCGAGGAGGGCCCTCGCGTGACCCATGGAGAGGGAGCCTTCGCTCAGATAGCGCCGGATCGACGGGGGGAGGCGGAGCAGCCGGAGGACATTCGCCACGGTGGCCCGACTCTTCCCGACGGCCTCGGCGATCTCCGCCTGGGTGAGGCCGAACTCCTCCGACAGGAGTTGGAATCCCTCGGCTTCCTCGAGAGGGTTGAGCGCTTCCCGCTGGATATTCTCCACGAGGGCGAGGACGAGGAGGGTCCGGTCGTCCACCTCCCGGAGCACGACCGGAACCTCGCCCCACTCCAGGCGGGTCACGGCCCGAAGGCGCCGCTCCCCGGCCACGAGCTGGTAGCGAGCCTTCCCCACGTCCGGTGCCGGGCGCACGAGGAGGGGCTGGAGGAGCCCGTTCTCCTCGATCGATCGGGCGAGATCGTCCAGATCTTCTTCCGCGAACTCCCGTCGGGGCTGGAATGGATTCGGGGAGATCGCGTTCACCGGAAGCGTCCGGATCTCGGCCTCCTCTCCCTTCGGCGCAAGATAGTCCTCCCCGAGAAGGGCGCCGAGGCCCCTGCCCAGACGCTTCTTTCCAGGCTGACTCATTCGCCCTCCTCCTCCTCGCGCTCGATCGAGTCGAGGAGCTCCTGGGCCAGGGCCAGGTAGCTCTGGGATCCGGCGGAGAGAATATCATAGGTCACGATCGGCTGGCCGAAGCTCGGTGCCTCGGCGAGCCGCACGTTCCTGGGGATCGTCGCCTTGAACACCTTTCCACCGAAGTATTCGCGCGCTTCTTCCGCCACCTGCTTCGAGAGGTTCAGCCGCCGATCGTACATCGTGAGCAGGACGCCCTCGATTTCGAGATCGGGATTCAGGCCGCGCTGCACGAGTCGCACCGTGCTCAGAAGCTGAGAGAGTCCCTCCAGGGCGTAGAACTCGCACTGGATCGGGATGAGCACGGTGTCCGCCGCGGTGAGGGTGTTCAGCGTGAGGAGCCCGAGGGACGGGGGGCAATCCACGAGGATGAAGTCGTAGTCCTCCCGGATCGGCGCGAGAGCCTCTGCGAGTACGCGCTCCCGATCTTCCCTGCCCACCAATTCGATCTCGGCGCCGACCAGGTCGCGATTCGCGGGCAGCAGGTCGAGATAGGGAAAGTGCAGCTCCCGCTGGATGCACTCGCGCACCGGGTGTCCCTCCACCAGCACATCGTAGATCGTGGCCAGCTCGTCGGACTTCTCGAGACCCAGGCCGGAGGTGGCGTTGCCCTGCGGGTCGATGTCCACGACCAGAGTCCGGCGCTCAGCGACTGCCAGCGACGCCCCCAGATTGATCGCCGTGGTCGTCTTCCCGACCCCTCCCTTCTGGTTCGCGATGGCGAGAACCCGTGCCATTTCCGCCCCTTGGTGCATTTCTGTGAACACGCCCCTTCTTCAACAACCTTCCAATGAGGCGGGCAATATAGGGGGGGGCGGGACGGAAGGTAAGGGAGTGCGGATCGCAGTGATGTTCCACGTGGAACACTGAAGAGGGCAGGCCGCCTCCAGGGAGATGTTCCACGTGGAACATCCTATCTTCGGTCTTTATTCGGTTCCGGCGACGGCTCGCTCACGGCCCCGCTTCCACCGTCGCACCTCCAGGAGGAGGTTCTGGAGGTCGGCCGGAGAGACTCCTGGGATCCGGCCCGCCTGCCCGAGATCCGCAGGACGGATCCTCGCGAGCTTCTCCCGGGCCTCCCGCGAAAGCGTGACGAACTGCCCGAATGGCGCCTCCTCCGGAATCCGGAACTCTGCCTGCTCCGCCAACTTCTTCGCCCGCTCCAGCTCCCGCCGTACGTACCCGGCGTACTTCACCTCGACCTCCACAGCATGCAGCATGTCCCTGGGGGGTCGGGGAGACAGCTCTCCGGCCTCGGCCAGTCCCTCGGCGCCCAGCTCGGGTCGCTTCAGCAACTCCTCGGCACGGAGTGGCTCCTTCACCGGAGTCCCTCCCGCATCCGCGAGCAGGGGATTGACCTTCTCGGGCGGCAGAGCGGTCTGGCGGAACCACTCCACGAGCGCCCGCCGGTCGTGGAGCCGCCGGCCGAGGACCGAATCCTGGTCCTTCGTGAGGAGTCCCTTCTCCCTGGCGATCGGGCCCAGCCTCTCCAGGACATTGTCCTGCCGCAGGAGAAGCCGGAACTCCGCCCTCGAGGTGAAGAGGCGGTACGGCTCGTCGACCCCTCGCGTCACGAGGTCGTCGATCATGACCCCGATGTACGCCTGGTCGCGCCGCAGCAGGAGTGGATCCCTCCCGAGCACCTTCGCCGCCGCGTTGGCGCCGGCCACCAGCCCCTGACCCGCCGCTTCTTCGTACCCGGTCGTGCCATTGATCTGACCCGCGAAGAAGAGTCCCTCCACTTCCCGGAGCTCGAGGCTGTGCCGGAGTTGATGCGGGGGGAAGTAGTCGTACTCGATCGCGTACCCCAGCTTTGTGATGCGCGCCCTCTCCAGTCCCGGCACCGCTCGGAGAAACTCCTCCTGCACCTCGGCCGGCATCGAGGTCGAGAGGCCGTTCACATAGATCTCGGTCGTCTCGAGACCCTCGGGCTCCAGAAAGACCTGGTGCCGCGGGGCGTCGGGAAACTTCACCACCTTGTCTTCGATGGAGGGGCAGTAGCGAGGGCCCTGTCCCGCGATCTCGCCGCCGTAGAGCGCGCTCCTGGTGAGGTTTCGCTGCACGATGCCCTTCAGCTCCGGCCCGGTCCAGGTGATCCAGCAATCCCGTTGCGGGGGCAGCTCCTCGCTCACGTAGCCCGCGAAGCGGTAGTCTCCGCCTCCTCCGTCCTGCACCTGCACCTTCGAGAAATCGACGGTGCGTCCATCCACCCTGGGAGGGGTGCCGGTCTTGAACCGGCCCACTTCGAGCCCCCGCGCCTCGAGCGCCTGCGCCAACTCGAGGGAGGGCGCCTCTCCCGCTCGACCCGCCGCCACCGCACCCTCCCCTCCGATATGGATCCTTCCCCGGAGGAAGGTGCCGGCCGTCACGACCACCGTCCGGCTCCCGAAGCGAAGACCTCCCCGTGTCACCACCCCCCGCACGCGCTCCTCCTCCAGCCACAGTCCCGTCACCATCTCCTGGAAGAGGTCGAGGAGGGGCAGCTCGTCCAGCACGCGTCGGACCGCTCGGGGGTAGAGTCCCCGGTCGCACTGCGCCCGGGGGCCCCAGACTGCCGGCCCCTTGGACTCGTTCAGCATCTTGAAGTGGATCCGCGAGGCGTCGGTGGCCCGTCCCATCACCCCGCCCAGCGCGTCCACCTCGCGTGCGACCACGCCCTTCGCCACCCCACCGATGGCCGGGTTGCAGCTCATCTGCCCGATCCGGGAGAGATCTGGGGTGATGAGCAGGGTGCGCGCTCCCATGCGAGCGGAGGCCGCTGCGGCTTCCGCCCCAGCATGTCCCCCGCCGACCACGATCACCTCGTACCCTCTCTCCAACGCCGACTCCTCCTCTGGCCCTCGCTCCAGCTCGAGTACCTTCAGTAGCGGATCTCGAATCCCTCAGCGGGCAGCCCGGCCACCTCTCCCGTCCTGCGCACCTCGCTCACCCGGGCGGCCGGCGGGCCGGATGCCAGCCGAGCCTCGAGGGCCTCCACCGATTCGGCCTCGCCGCCCGCATGCACCTCCACCGCCCCGTCCGGAAGATTCTTCACCCAGCCGCGGAGGCCCAGGGCCCGCGCTTCGCTCCTCGTCCACATCCGGAATCCCACGCCCTGCACCACCCCCTCGACCCGGTAGCTCCTCCTCATCTCGACGCCCTCGCTCACGGTCTCCTCCAGGACCCTCGTCATTTGCCGATGCAGAACTCCGAAAACAGCCGATCCAGGACCTCGTCCGGGGAGATCACGCCCAGCAGCTCCTCGAGCGCCGTCTCCGCCGGCCGCAGGTGCGTGGCGGCCATCTCCGCGGGCACCCCCGCCTCCAGCGCGTCGACGAACGCCGTCACCTCGCCATGAGCGATCTCCACCCCGCGCCTCTGCCGACGCCGCGTCAGCACCGGCGCCGCGCCGGAGCCGGCCACTGCCCCGCCGAAGACCAGGTCGCGCAAGTGCTCGCCGACCCCCTCCAATCCCTCGCCTCGCAATGCCGAGACCGTGAGCACCCCGCGAACTCGGGGATCCGACGCCGACCGTCGGTCGTCCGCGTCGGGATCCCCCGGACCCGCGCTCCCGTCGTCGCCCGAAAGGGCCCCCTCGTCCGCCTTCGTCCGCACGACGAGAACCGACGCGTCCTCCCTCAACTCCTCGAGGAAGCCCGCCTCGACCGATCCCCAACCCCACTCGCAAGAGACGCACAGGAGCACCACATCGGCCGAGCGTAGATAGCGGCGGGCGACCTCGATTCCGAGCCGCTCCACCTCGCCGGCCTTCCCTCGAATGCCCGCCGTGTCCACGAGGCGGAACGGGTACCCTCCCAGCGAGACGGAGGCCTCGACCGCGTCCCGCGTCGTCCCCGGTCGTTCGTTCACGATCGCCCGCTCCTCGCCCAGCAGCGCATTGAAGAGGGAGGACTTGCCCGCATTCGGACGTCCCGCGAGCACCGCCAGCGCCCCCTCTCTCAACAGCTCGCCCTCGGGGGCGGTCGCGAGGAGCGCCTCCAGTCCGCCGAGCACCGTCCGGCCCTCCTCGACCACCCTTTCGAGCGCGACCGGAGGATCGTCCTCCTCCGGGAAGTCGAGGTGATGCGCGAGGAGGGCCTCGAGGCCGATCAACCCCTCCCGCAATTCTGCGAGTCGCCTCGACAGCCCCCCTTCCATCTGGTGCAGGGCCACCCGGTGGAGCGCCTCGCTGCGCGCCTCCACCAGATCCCGAACCCCTTCGGCCTGCACGAGATCCAGCTTTCCATTCAGATAGGCCCGCTGCGTGAATTCTCCGGGCCGGGCCATCCTGGCTCCAGCTCTCTCGATCGCATCGACGACGAGCGCGGGCACCAGGCTCCCCCCGTGGGTGGAGAGCTCGGCCAGATCTTCGCCGGTGTAGGAGCCCGGACCGGGAAAGAAGGTCACGAGCGCGCGGTCCAGGAGGGACCCGCTCTCGGGATCCACGAGAGAGGCCAGCACGGGACGTCGCTCCGCGCCTCGCTCGTCCCACTCCGGCACCACTTCCCGGAGGATCTCACGCACCTTCGATCCGGAGACCCGCACCACGGCCAGAGCGCCCCGGCCGGGCGGCGTCGCGAGTGCGACGATGGTGTCGGGCCCCTCGATCTCGCTCATGGAGCGGGCAGGGCCCGGATCAGGCCTCGACGGGTGCCGGCGGCCCCTTGGCCTGCACCTTCTGCCTCTCCCGTGCGATCCACCACGACTGCGGGAGCGTAGCGACGTTCGCCGTCAGGTAATAGAGGTTCAGGCCGGAGGGGAGGTTCGCGAAGATCACGACCATGACGACGGGCAGCACCCACATCATCATCTTCATCTGGGGCGCCACCTCCTCCATGGTCCGCAGCGAGATCCACTGGAGGAGGAACATGGAGACGCCGAGGAGCACGGGGAGGATGTAGATCGGATCGGCCGCGGCCAGGTCGGGCAACCACGCGAAAGGCACGCCTCGCAGCTCGATCGTGTTCTGGAAGACGAAGAAGAGCGCGATCAGAACCGGCCACGGGAGGAGCATGGGCCAGCAGCCCGCCAGGGGGTTGAAGCCGTGCTCCTTGTAGAGCTTCATCAGCTCCTTCTGCATCTTCTCGGGCTGGTCCTTGTACTTCGTCTGAATGTCCTTGAGGAGGGGCTGCACCGCCATGTTGCGGAGCTGTGCCCTCATCGCCTTGTGGTTGAGGGGGAAGAGGAGCAACCGCATCAGCACACCGACCAGGATCAGGACGTACCCGTATCCGATGTCCAGCGTCTCGTGGAAGAAGACGAGGACCCACATGATGATCCCCACGAAGGGGCGGAGGATCGGGCGGATGAATCCCCACCCGATCGGGTTCACCTCCTGGAAATCCCTCCCCATCTCGGAGAGCAGGGCGTAGTCCTGAGGCCCGGCGAAGAGGTCGAAGGCGAAGCTGCCCGTCGAGCTGAGCGACTGCGCCACCGCGACCGAGGCCCGGCGCTCTTCCACTCCGACCACGTCCGCAAGGACGCCTCCCAGGTACTCCGCGCCGCCGAGCTCCATCGAGGGAAAGACGCCGACCACGAAGTACCGGCTCTTCACGGCTGCCCAGTGGAAGGGTCCGTCGTCCACGACTCTCCCGTCGATGCTCTGCAGGTCGGTGGTGCGGATCCCCTCCTGGAGATGGTTGACCACGTAGGCCATGCTGGCCTGCTCCTGGTCCTCGTCCACCTCGTTCAGGGCCAGTCCCTCACCCAGATCGCTGACCAGGAGACCGCGACCGAGTCCTCCGACCTCTCCTCCCACCCGCACCAGATAGGAATCCGGCAGGAAGGTGTAGCGAATCTGCAGGTAGAAGGGCTCGGTGGGATGGTCGTAGCGGAAGGACAGCGTCTGCGGGTCGCCACCACTCTCCAGGCGAAGGCCCTCCTCCGGCGACACCTCGAAGGGCGCGTCGCGCAGGTCGAGGGTGTCCCCCTCGAGCACGATCCGCGAACCGAGGAACCCCGCCTCTTCCGAAGCGACGAGCTGGACGGGTCCGGGGCGGGTGAACGACTCGAACCCGAGAAGCTCGACCGAGTTGACGCGGGCGCCTACGTTCGAAAAGGTGAACCGGGAGAGCGGCCCTTCCACGAGCACCTGCGCCTCAGCGACCTCCTCGACCGCCGGGAGGGGATCCGCCTCCGGCTCGGGCTCCGTCTCCTCGGGGTCGGGTTGCTCGACCAGACCCTCCGGGATGAGGGGATCCGTCGGCTCGTCCGCACCCGAAGGCTCGTCATCGGGAGGAGAATCCGGACCCGGCTCGGGGTCCGCGGGAGGGTCCTCGACGACCTCTCCGATCTCGGGTTCCTGAAGATCCTCCGGCGGCTCGGGAGGGAAAAGGAGATTGCCTCCCACCAGGACGCCCAGCATCAGGATGATCGCCAGGATGAATCGGACTTCTGAGCTCATGGGGAGCGGGCCGGATCGAGCTGGCTGTCGGGGGGAATGGAGGTCGGGGCGTCGTCTCCCGGTGGTTCGGGCACGGGATCGAACCCATTACCGCCGAATGGGTTACAGCGGGCGAACCTCTTGAGAAAGAGCCATCCCCCCCGCGCCACGCCGAACCGCTCGATGGCCTGGTGCGCGTAGCTGGAGCAGCTCGGCACGTATCGGCAGGACGGGGGAGTGATGGGAGAGATTCCCTTCCTGTAGAGGTCGATCAGACCGAGGAGGAAGCGTCGGAGCACAGTTCGTCCGTCAAGTTGAGCAACTCGTTCCGGAGCTCCGGGAAGCCGGCCTCGTACCCGCGGAACCGGACCCGGACGAGCACGTCCAGAGGGCATCGTACTTCGTGGAGGCGCGGGAGCACGTCACGTCTCCCAATCTCGCGGAGGCGCCTTCGGAGTCGGTTTCGCTCGACGACCGGTCTCCCGTATCGGGGCACGATCGTGCCGAAGCGGGGGCAGGAACCTTCCGTGGGGGCGGTGAAGATCTCGAGATGGGTCGCTCTCCTCCGCTCTCCCCGGCGGAGAAGCCATTGAATCTCCGATCCACGCCGGATCCGGACCGCACGGGGAAACCCCTCGCCCCGAGTCTCGGAGTCCCCGGATCGACGGGCGCCCACGCGGTAGCTACTTGGAACCCACCTTCACGGCGAGTCGAGCCCGTCCCTTCTTCCGGCGGCGCATGAGCGTCTTCCGGCCCCCCTTGGTCTTCATGCGGGCCCGGAATCCGTGCTTGTTCAAGCGCTTGCGATTGCGTGGCTTGTATGTCGGCTTCATCGTTGTCCCACCTTGGTTTTCAACGCACGTCCCAGATGTTGTGCAGCTTGAAAAGGTACCGGAAACGGCGTCGTGACGTCAACCCGGCGGCCGAAGCCCGGCTCGCACCGAATCCGGATTGACTTTTCCACATTCCCTGGGTACGATCTCTGCCCCCCCGGGTGATCCAGCACCCGACACCTGCTGCTCACACCGACGCCGACCGCCGCCATGGAGTTCACCGCGTCCGAGCTCTGGTCCGAGGTTCTCGAGACCGCGAAGGCCTCCATGCCTGAGCAGAGCTTCCGGACCTGGTTCTCGCACTCCTCTGCGGTGGGCCTCTCCGACGGCGAGCTGATCGTGGAAGCGCCGAGCACCTTCCACGCCGAGTGGGCGGAGGACAAGTACGGTCCCCTCCTCCGAAGCATTCTCGCGGAGCTCCTGGGACGGCCCCTCACCCTGACCTTTCAGTGCTCGAACACCCCGAGCGAGCGCGAGGTCCCGTGGGTGGAGGTCACCCCGCCGGCCTCGCCTTCGCCCCCTGCGCCCCAACCGTCGGCGAGCCCACAGAGGCGTCCGCCTCCGGGTCGGGCCGCAGCGGAAGAGGCCACGCACCTCAACGACCGATACACCTTCGACCGCTTCGTGGTCGGCGCGAACAACCAGCTCGCCGCCGCCGCCGGTCATGCGGTTTCCGAGCGCCCGGCCAGGATCTACAACCCCCTCTTTCTCTACGGGGGCGTCGGCCTGGGGAAGACGCATCTCATGCACGCGATCGGGCACTCCGTCCTGGCTGGAGCGCCTGACACCCAGGTGGCGTACGTGACCTGCGAGTATTTCATGAACGAGTTGGTCAATGCGATCCAGAAGGGCACCACGAGGGACTTCCGGACGCGCTTCCGCAAGATCGATCTCCTGCTCGTCGACGATGTCCACTTCCTGGCGCAGAAGGAGAGCACCCAGGAAGAGTTCTTCCACACCTTCAACGCCCTCTACGACGCGGGCAAGCAGATCGTTCTGACCAGCGACCGGGCGCCCAAGGAGCTGCCGGGCGTCGAGGATCGCCTGGTGTCGCGGTTCGAGTGGGGTCTCGTGGTGGACATCAAGCCGCCGGACTACGAGACACGCGTCGCGATTCTGCAGAAGAAGGCCTCCGACGACGATCTCGTGATCGACCCCGAGATCATCGATTTCGTCGCGCGTTCCTGTACGGCATCCGTCCGCGAGCTCGAGGGCGCGGTGATCAAGCTTCTCGCTTACTCGTCGCTCAGAAATCAGGACATCACCCTCGAGCTCGCCCGCACGGCTCTTCAAAGCATGATCGGACCCGGATCCGGCAACTCCACTCCTCCGCTCACGGCTGAGCGCATCCGCGACGCGGTCGCCCGGAGCTGGGGAGTCGAGCCCGGGGCCCTGGTCTCGAAGCGACGCACCCAGGACGTAACGATTCCCAGGCAAGTCGGAATGTTCTTGATCAAGGAGCTGCTCGACGAATCGCTCGTGCGGATCGGACAGCACTTCGGGGGTCGGGATCACTCGACCGTCATTCACTCCATACGGAAGGTTCAGAAGGCTCTCGAAGACGATGACGAGTTCGCCGTACGGGTGACGGAGCTTCGAAACCGCTTGACCGAAGGCTCTTGAGCGGTCATCCCCGGTGGGGTGTGGAGTTCGCCTCCACGAGTGTGGAGAACGGCCTTTCCCGGCCGACTTTTCCACGCCGACGCCCGAAGGCCGGGAGAAGCTCCGGATTCTCCACGGCGATTCCACACCGTGGCGGGCTCCCGGAGAGTGGTGTAGCGCTTCGCTTTCCCGTATCCTGTAGCGACGTATTCCACACTTCCACGAACCCTACTACTACTGGTGTTTTCATTTACCTAGAGAAACAGCAGAGCGGACTCGTGGAGAGATCGCTCCCAACCGACTCGTGAGGCTCGGATGAAATTCAGCATCACCCGGCAGAACCTCCACCAGGGACTGAACGCCGTCTCGGCCAGCATTCCCGCCAAAACCACCCTCCCGGTGCTCTCCAATATTCTCTTCGAAGCGGGAGCGGACGGAGTGCGCATGAGTGGAACCGATCTCGACGTGGCGGTGCGCATCCGGGTGGCGGCGGACGTCGAGCAGGAAGGCCGTCTCACCGCTCCGGGCAAGAAGCTTCAGGAGATCACGCGCGAGTTGCCGGATCAGCCGGTGGAGGTGGCCACACGAGGCGATCAGATCGAGCTGAGGTGCGGGCGGGCCCATTTCAAGCTGAACGGGCTCCCGGCTGACGATTTCCCCACCCTTCCGGAAGTCTCCGTCGAGGAAGGATGGACGGCCGAAGGGGCGCAGCTCCTCTCGCTGATCCAGCACACCGCCTTCGCCGTGTCGACCGAGGAGAGCCGGCCGGTATTGAACGGAGTGCTCTGGGAGTTGAGGGACGGGGAAATGAGAATGGTGGCCACGAACGGTCATCGGTTGGCCAAGATGACGATTCCCGCGGAGTCCTCACCGCAGACGACCACCCAGCTGATCGTCCCTCCCAACGCGCTCCAGCAGGTGAAGCGACTCTTCGATGCCGCCGACGCCGTGCGGATTGCTCGGGAGGGAAATCACCTCGGCTTCGTCTCGAACGGAACCGAGGTCTACACGCGGCTGATCGAGGGAACGTACCCCAACTACGAGCAGGTCATTCCGAAGGACAACGACAAGTTCGCGACCGTCCAGCGAAAGCCGTTGGAATCGGCGGTACGCCGCGTCGCCGCGGTCGCCTCCGACCAGACCCATCGTATCCGTCTGCAGTTCAGCGAGGGCAAGGTCCAGTTCAACGTGCTCACGCCGGACCTGGGAGAAGCGCACGACGAGATCGAGGTCTCGTTCTCCGGAGAGCCGATCACGATCGGCTTCAACGCGAATTACCTCCTGGAGGTTCTTCGCTACGTGGGGACCGAGGAGGTCAAGCTGGGCTTCAAGGCCCCTGAGCGGGCGGCTACGGTGGAGCCCGTCACCGGGCCCGACGAGGAGGCGCTCGACTACCTCTGCCTCGTCATGCCCCTTCGACTCGTGGACTGACGTCCCGGTCCGCTTCGGAGAGCAGCTCGGACGCGGTGAAAAGGACGATCGGAGTGTGTCCGGCCTCCCGGATCCGCTCGCTCCCGCCGGCTTCGCGGTCGACGAGCACGAGGACGGCGGAAACCTCCGCTCCGTGGGCTTCCACTACGGAGAGGGCTTCGAGGGCGCTCCCGCCGGTGGTGAGGGTGTCCTCGACCACGACGACCCGAGTGTCTCGCGGCAAGCCGCCCTCGATCCTGCGGCCGGTGCCGTGAGCCTTCTCCCGCTTTCGCACCGTGAAGGCCTCCACGGGTGCCCCTTCGATCCAGCTCCGATGCGCCACCGCGTAGGCGATCGGGTCCGCTCCGAGGGTCAGGCCACCAATCCAGCCGGGGAGGGATCCCGACGTCCGCAGCGCCTCGAAAGCCACCATTCCGAGGAGGAACTGGCCCTCAGCGGACATGGTCACTCTGCGCGCATCGATGTAGTAGGGCGAACGCTCGCCGCTGGCGAGGGTAAAATCGCCCAGTTCAAGCGAGCGCTCGACCAAAAGGGTCCGGAGGCGTCGTCGGTGATCCATCCCCAAGAACTTCCCGTCCCGGGCCAATCCGTCAAGGGACGACCCTTCGCGGCAGCGCTCGCGGTCCTTCTTCTGGCAACGTCCCTGGCGGCGTGCGAAGAGAGCTCGACCCAACCCGGCGAGCCCCGCTTCGGTCAGCAGGGCCGGATCCAGGTGGAAGTGAGCTCCGCGATCGCCGAGGGCCAGGGGGAGTTGAACGAGAGCCTGATCTGGAACTCCAATGGCCCCTGGGTGCTGGCCGAGAGGGTGAGCTACCGGAGAATCCTGGGAGGGGAGCACGTGCGCCGAAGCGAGCGAAATCCCGGACAGCTCGCCCAGGAATACGCGACCTTCCTCCGGGAGCTGCACGAGGCGGCGGAGTTCCGTCTCCTCGACGGCGATCTTCCCCAGGACCTGCAGCCCACGTGCGCTCCTTCCCAGTCGCGGGTCACCTTCGTCATCCGGGACGACCAGCGGGGCGAGTCGGTGCGCTGGGTGCGCTGCGCGAGCGGAACGCTCTTCGAGCTCACCCCCGCGGAGGCCGGACCGGACGAGGGGGCGAGCCGCGTGGCCGCCGCGGGGCGGTCCCTTCGCCTCCTCACGCTGGGCGTGGAGCGGGAGTCCGTCTACGACGGAACGTTGCCCTACGCGACGCTCGATCGAGGGGCCGATTCGCCCGCGTCGCCCGAGAACCCCCGGGTCTTCCTTTCCTTCACCGGAGAGCCGCCACAGACCTTCCGCGAGTTCTGGGCAGAGCACGCCGGGGAGGAAGCCCTGCTCCCGAACGTGGACTGGGGAAGCGAAGCCGTGGTGCTGGCCGCGGTCGGAGAGCGCCAGGAGGCGGGAGAGGCCGTGGAGGTCCGGAGGGTGCTTCCCCAGCAGGGATTCAGCACCCTCGTAGAAGTCGTGCAGAGGGTCCGGGGAAACTTCTGCGCGCCGGCGGCGACGCGGGGATTCCCGTACCACATCGTGGTCGTACCAGTGGTGGCGCTTCCCATCGAGTTCGTCCAGCCCCGGGTGGAGCGGGTGTCGTGCGGGTTCTGACCCGACCGAGCCCGAGAGAGAGATGAGCCTGCGCAGGAAGTACGTCCTCATCCTGGTCGGCTTTTCCCTCTTCCTGACGGTGGCCGGCGGCTGGATGGCCTGGCGCCTCACGAGCGGAGCGCTCGAGAGCGAGCTCGACGAGAAGCTGGTGTGGGTGGCCGGAGCCGCCGCCGAGGTCGGTCTCCGGGGTGAGGACGTGCTCGTCCTCCAGGAGGGCGACGAGGCCACGCTCCTCTACTCCTCCCACCGCGCCCGCCTCGAGCGACTCCTGCGCTACGTCGACGAGGCCCACATCTTCCGACGAGGCAACACCGTCCTCGTTACCACGGACCGGCCCGGGGACTCCCCGATCGGAACGCCTCTGCGCTGGCTCGAGGCGTACGCGCCCCAGCTCGAGACCGCGTGGGAGACGGGAGAGGCGGTGAGTCCGCTTTTCCGCGGCGAGGACGGCCGTTACTACAAGTACGGCTTCAAGCGCCTGGAGGAGAGCGACGCCATGCTCACCGTCCTGATGCAGGCGGATTACCTGGAGCCGCTCGACCGTTTCCGCCGGGCGCTGGTGCTCGGCTCCCTCGGTGCGGCGATCCTGGCCGGGCTCCTCGCGGGGCTCCTCGCGACCAACATCGTGCGCCCTCTCGAACGCCTCTCGAGGGTTGCGCTCCGCATCCAGCGCGGGAGGTGGGAGAAGCCGGTCTCCCTGGAGCGGGGCGACGAGATCGGCCGGCTCTCACGGGCGATGGAGCGCATGCGCACGGGGATCGTGCAGCGCGAAGAAAACCTGCGGCTCATGCTGGCCCAGGTCGCGCACGAGATCCGCAATCCCCTCGGCGGGCTCGAGCTCTTCGCCACCGCCGCGCTCGAAACCTCCGACCGCGAGGAGCGGAAACAGCTCCTGGGAAGGGTGCGCCGCGAGGTCGAGGCGCTGAACGACATCATCAATGACTTCCTCGTCTTCGCCCGTCCCCGCAGTCCCGAGCTCCACCTGCACGATCTCCGCGAACCCCTGTTGGAGGCGGCGGAGCTGACCGAGGCGCATTGCCGCAAGAACGGCGGCGAGGTCCTTGTGGATCTTCCCGACGAGCCCCTCATGGCCCGAGCGGATCCGGACCACGTCAAGCGAGTGGTCTTGAACCTCCTTCAGAACGCGGCACAGGCCGGGAGGCAGGTCTGGTTGACGGGCCGGTGGCGGAATGGAGAGGTGGTGGTCTCCGTGAAGGATGACGGGCCCGGAGTGGAGCGGGACGTCCGCGAGCGGATCTTCGAGCCCTTCGTGAGCGACAAGGAGCAGGGGGCAGGGCTGGGGCTCGCTATCGTGAAGCGCCTGCTGGAGACGGGGGGCGGCCGGATCGTCCTCGTCGACCCCGAGGATCCGGAAGAGGAGGAGGACGGCTGGCCGGGGCCGGTTGGGACCGGAGCCGAGTTCCGCGTATATTTCCAGGGTTCCGACGATCTCCCCGCCGAGGGTATGGAGAGCACCTGATGGCCCAGATCCTCATCATCGACGATCATGACTCGATGCGGGAGGGACTCGACCTCCTCCTGAGGCGTCGGGGCCACACCACCCATGTGGCGGAGAACGGTGCCCGGGGCATGGCCGTCCTGGAGGAAACGGGGATGGACCTGGTCATCACCGATCTCAAGATGTCCGAGATGGACGGCCTCGAGGTCCTCGAGGCGGTCCGGGGCCGATACCCGGAGACCGAGGTGCTCCTCATCACCGCGTACGGCACCATCGAGACCGCGGTTCGGGCGATGAAGCTGGGCGCCACCGACTTCCTCACGAAGCCCTTCTCGTCCGAGGAGTTCGCGGTCAAGGTGGAGCGGCTGATCAAGGCGAAGGAGGAGCGGGAGCGCCTCCGACGCGAGAATCGGTCGCTCCGGGTGGAGAACACCTACCTGAAGGAACGCGACGAGGGGCACGAAGCCAAGTACGGGGAGATCGTGGGTGAATCCGCTCCGATGCAGCGGGTCTTCCGCTGGATCGAGCGGGTCGCGCGCAGCGAGTCCACGGTCATGGTCTACGGCGAGTCCGGCACGGGCAAGGAGCTCGTGGCCCGGGCGATCCACGCGGGCTCGGGCCGGAAGTCGGGCCCCTTCGTCCGGGTGAACTGCGGAGCGCTCTCCGATTCCCTCCTCGATTCCGAGCTCTTCGGGCACGAGAAGGGGGCGTTCACCGGAGCCGAGCGGCGGCGCCGGGGACGATTCGAGCTCGCAAATGGGGGCACTCTCTTCCTCGACGAGGTCGCCACCGTCGCCCCGCAGACCCAGGTTCGGCTCCTGCGCGTGCTGCAGGAGCGGGAGCTGGAGCGGGTGGGAGGGGAGGACACGATCCCGGTCGACGTGCGCATCATCGCCGCGACGAACCTCACTCCGGAGGAGCTCCTGGACGGCAACGGCTTCCGACAGGACCTCTTCTACCGCCTCCACGTGGTCCCCCTCACGCTCCCGCCGCTCCGGATGCGGAAGGAGGACGTTCCGGTCCTGGTGCACCACTTCATCGACAAGCTGCGGGAGCGCACCTGCTCTCCCGTGCGCTCCGTGACGCAGGCCGCCCTCGAGCGCCTGGCCGAGTACGAGTGGCCCGGCAATGTCCGGGAGCTCGAGAACGTGGTGGAGCAAGCGCTCGTCCTGGCGGACGGGCCGGAGCTGGACGCCGACGATCTTCCGCCCTTCGGGATGCGTGGGGATACGCTCGCGACGGGGCCGGATCCGATGCTCGACTCCGAGGGAACGGACCTGAACCGGGTCGTGGAGGGGATGGAGGAACGGCTCCTCCGGCAGGCGCTCTCGCGGGCGCAGGGGGTGAAGGCCGAGGCGGCCAGACTCCTCGGGCTGAAGCCGAGCGCGCTCTACTACAAGCTCGAGAAATACGGGATCGAGTCGTGAAGCGCCTCCTCCATTCCGGCCTCCTCCTCGCGGGGCTCCTGGCCGCGCTCGGCGCGCCCCGTCCGGGCGTCGCCCAGAGCCCGTTGCCCGAGAGCGAGACGACCTACGAGGCGATCCTCGCAGAGTACACGGCGCTCGCGGCCGATCTCCAGCGCATCTTCTCGCTCCACGAGCAGGCGCTCGACGCCGTCGACATGGCCCGCCGCTCCGGCGACGAGGGGCGCCAGGAGAGGGCTCTCGCCACCTTCCGGTCGCGGGCGATCGAGCTGATGGAGCTCGAGCGAAGCGTGGAGCAGGCAGCGGGCCGTTTGAGGGAGGCTCGTCGGGAGCTCCTCTACGCCCTGGACGAACGGGAGGCCCAGCTCCTCGAGGAGATCGAGGAGACGGAGGAGTCCGTCGGGCGCGTCAGGCTCGAACAGGAGTGGGAGCGGATCCGCAGGCGCGCCCTCCAGGTGGAAGCGGAGGTGGAGCTGGAGGAGGAGATCGCGCTCCAGCCGGTTCCCGAGCTCACCGTGGATCCCCGGGACGGGCCGGCCGAGTTGCGGGAGAAGGCCGGCTTCCTCGAGGAGAGGGCGGCGGCGTACGACTCGGTCGTGGCGGACCTCACCACCGAGATCGCCGATAGGGAGCGGCAGATCCAGAGGCTGCGCGGACGGGAGGACCTTCTCGCCGACCTGGCGCGCTTCGACACGGATCTCTCCCCCGGAGGTCGACTCGGCCCCCGATCGCCGACCGCGGCCGAGTGGGAGGACGGCGGGGGCGAGGGGTCCGACGTGGCGCTGACCCGGCTCCCCCTTCCCGAGCAGGTCGAGATCCTGAGGGGAGTCCGCGAGCAGGCGCTCCAGTACCGGGACCGGGCACTCGCCCAGTCGGAGGTCTTCAGGGAGAGGGCAGAGCGATTTCCGTGAGCCGCCGCCCACGTCGAGCCGCCTCCGCGTTGGCGTTCGCGTGCGGCCTCCTCGCCGTCGGCCTTCCGGCCGAGGGCCAGCTCAGCGTGCGGGACCTGGTCGTCACCGGAGGAGCTTCGGCGGAGGGCTACCGGGGCAATCTTCCGGCAGTGAGCGTGCCGGTGCAGGACTCCACCGACGTGGTGTCCGCCCTCGTCGGCGAGGTCGGCGCCCGCTTCGACGCGGCCTACCAGATTCCGGGTCACGGCGCCTTCTCCCTCGCCTTCGACGGAGGGCTGCGCCAGTTCTCGGCCCGGGGCTTCGAGCTGACCGACTACGCGCCCCGCGAATGGGTCGGAACCCTCGACCTCGCCTATGCCCGCCCGCTCGGCGATCGGGCCGGGGTCGCCGTCCGTTCCCGCCTGCGTGGGAGGGACGTGGAGGACCGGCCCCCGATGCCTCTCTTCCTCCAGCCGGGCTACCGGAGTGCCGAGGTGGGGCTCGCCTTCGATGCCGACGGCCCCTTCGGGATCCACTACGACGTCGCGGTGTCCGCAGACCGGCGCGACTTCATGGTGCCCCAGCTCGCTCCGCAGATCCGGCTCCTCAATCGGGACGCCGCCTCGGTCGAGGTGGGCGTCCTCCTCCCCGGCGGGCCGACCACCTACATGCGCATCTTCGGCGCCGTCGAGGCGAGTCGATATCCGGACCAGGACACCTTCCTCCCGGAGGACCCCTTCCGCAAGGACCGCACGATCCAGGGAGGGATCTCCTGGACCTACGAGGCGGACTATCTCCTCCAACTCGCCATCGAGGGGCGGGGAAACCGTTCCAACTCACGGAGACCGGAGTACGACGCGGTCACCTTCCGGGGGATCTTCACGAGCTCCCTGCCCGGGAACCTGGCCTTCTCGGCCTTCGGCGCCGTGACGGCCAAGCAGTACCTGCATCCCAGCGAGTTCGCTCGTCTCCTTCCGGGAGAGGAGGCGAACAGCGCCTCCATGGCCTACGTTTCCCTCACCCGCGCGCTCGCCCGCAACCTGGACGCCGCCTTCCGGGTCGGCTGGACCCACGCCGAGACCGAGATCGGGGAGGAGTACTTCGAACGGTTCGGGGCCTCCTTCTTCCTGCACTTCCGGCCCCTGTAGGCCTCTGGCGGGCCGGCCGGCAGCACTACTCAGGAGCGGCGTGGGTGCGGAAGCAGGATCGCCCAGGCCACGAAGCGACCGTGATGCGAGAGCGAGACGTCGAGGTCGGGCCGGTCCCGTCCCCCGATCCGGATTCGAGGGGGCGTTCGACCCGGGCGGGTGCCGGAGGTGAGGAGCTCGACGCGGCCGCCCGCCTCGTTCATCTCCGGTAGGAGCGACAGGTGGGCGGCGATCCGCTCCCGCGCAAGCAGCCGCACCCGCGCCGAGGGGAGCGAGTACACGCCCTCCCACTCGCTCTTCGTGAATCGACCTTTCAGCTCCTCGAGGGAGTCCTCCGTCCGCCCGCCCGAGCCTGCGCCCTCCGCCCCCGCACCGGACGCTGCGAATTCCTCTCCCTCCAGGCCGGTGTACAGGCGGAAGTCGTCGAGAGGGCCGTCCCAGCCCACCAGGTGCAGGTAGCCCTTGGACGCCCACCCATCCACCTCCACCGGCTCGCAAAGCCCGGGGCCCCTGACCCGTCCCCGCATCCTGACCGCTCCCGCGTACGGCGCGTCCTCCTCCTCCAGCTCCGCGACGAAGGTCCGGTGAAGGAAGGCGCCGGGCGCGCGCGCGCGCTTGCTCCGGATCTTGAAGGCCGTCTCCTTCGCCGCCCAGAGAGCCCAGAGTCTTCGCAGGCGGCGCACCGAATCCGAGCCCGCCTCCATCCACCTCCGCTCGGCCTCCACCAACACCCGTCCGGGGAGGCGGTCGCGGGCTCCGCGGTCCCGGCAACGGGGATGCCGCAGGTCTACGATGTCGTTGCCGATTCTCACGGGGAGAGACGGCGCGCCCTCCAGCCGCGTAGCCTGTTCGGCGTCGGCCCGGGTGCCGGAAGGCTCGATCACGAGTCTCCCTCGGCAGGGGGCGAGGACAAGGCTTCGCGCACCTCGGCGGGGATCCGGGCCGGCCGTCCGCTCTCGCCGATCCAGACGAGAGTCACCCGCGCTTCGGCTGCGGGTCCGTCGTCGGGCTCGTCGTTCACCCGGTGGAGCTCCTGGCGTACGATCATCGAGCTCCCGCGAAAGGTCTCCACCCAGGTCCGGACGCGGAGCACCTGGCCGAACAGGCACTCCTTGAGATAGTCCACCTCGATTCGTACGACGAAGATCCCGGCGCCCCGCTTTCGGGCGAGGTCCGCCACGGGCAACCCGCCCGTCTCGAGGGCGTCGTAACGGGCCTGCTCGAAGTAGTTGAGATAGACCGCGTGGTTGACGTGTCCCAGCGCGTCGAGCTCGTGGCTGCGTACCCGGCACTCCGATACGAAAGCGTCCATGTACCGGTCTAACCCTCCGTCGACTCGGGAGATCCGACTGCCAACAGCCGGGGAGGTCCCCGTCCCCTATGGACCCGGGCCCGTGCGCCGTGCTACCTTAGCCCGTTCCACAGATGTCGATTCGGTCCGGGCGCGATACAGGAGGGTTCATTGCGCGACGGGGATAGGGCCCAGGGAGAGGAGACGATCCTCCTCGTCGAGGATGACGACGCCGTGCGCGCGGTCGCCACCCGGGCATTGGAACGATTCGGCTATAAGGTCCTTGCCGCCGGGGGAGGGGAGCAGGCGGTGGAGATCGGGGTGAACCACGAGGGGGCGATCGACCTCTTGCTCACCGACATCATGATGCCCGACATGAATGGAGTCGAGGTGGCAGCCCGGGTCAAAGAGGAGTGCCCCGGGATCCGGATCTTCTACATGTCGGGGTACGCCGATCGGGACCTCGTTCGGCAGGGGCTCCTCCACCCGGATACGCACTTCCTGCAGAAGCCCTTCACTCCCCAGGAGTTGGTCGGCCGGGTTCGCGAGGTCCTAGACGGATGCTCGTCTTGAGCTTGTCGAAGGTGCCGGGCTCCCGCACCGCGTCGAGGATGTGACCCACAGCCTCCTCCGGGGAATCGGTCAGAAAGATGTCCTCCAGGTCCTCGGGAGAGATCGTCCCCCGTTCCACCAGACGGCGCTCCATGAAGTCCACCAGGGGCTCCCAGAATTCCACACCCATCAGCACCACCGGGAAATCGTGGATCTTTCCGGTCTGAATCAGGGTTGCTGTCTCGAAGATTTCGTCGAGGGTTCCGAATCCCCCCGGCATGGTGATGAACCCGAAGGAGTACTTGACGAGCATCACCTTCCGGACGAAGAAGTATCGGAAATCGACGAACTTGTCGACGTACAGGTTGGGCGACTGCTCCATCGGAAGCTCGATGTTGCACCCGATCGAGGGCCCACCCGCGTCGCGAGCGCCCCGGTTGGCCGCCTCCATGATGCCCGGCCCCCCACCCGTCATGACCGTGAACCCGGCCTCGGACAGCGCCCGGCCCACCTTCCGGGCGAGGACGTAATGCTCATGATCCTCCTTGAAGCGCGCCGACCCGAAGACAGTCACGCATGGCCCCACGAAGTGGAGGGCACGGAATCCCGAGATGAACTCGCGGGCAATGCGCATGACCCGGAAGAACTCGTCGAGGCGGCTGCGTGGGCCCTCGAGAAAGACCTGCTCGTCGGAGTCCCTGCGCTCGTTGCGCTCTTTCCCTTTTTCCCCCTCTTCGCTCATCCTTCGACACCCTCCGCTCGGTATGCCGCCCTCGCCCTCGCCGGGGAGGGCACGAAGGCTGGAAGATGGCGAGGCGCACTCCACGGAAACAAGGGCGCGGACGCTTCCGGCAGGACGTCTCGGAGGAAGGGGGTGCGGTGCTAGATAGCTGGCTGGGTCTCGGCGGGGAGATGGTCTGGTACCTCCCCATCCTGATCTTCTTCGCGCGCATCTGCGATGTGTCGCTGGGCACGGTGCGCACGATCCTGGTGATTGGGGGCCACCCCTACATCTCGTCGATCCTGGGGTTCTTCGAGGTGACGATCTGGGTCCTGGCGGTGGGCGGGGTGCTCGCCTACCTCACCAACCCCTTCGCCCTGCTCGGCTATGCGGGCGGCTTCGCGACCGGGGTGATCGTCGGGATGATGCTGGAGGAACGGCTCGCCCTGGGGTACCGGGCGGTGCGGGCGATCAGCACCGATCCGGACAGCGACATCTGCGGGAAGCTCCGCGAGCACGGGTATCGGGTGACGCGGGTCGACGGCAAGGGGCGCGACGGTCCGGTCGAGCTCGCCTTCACGGTCGTGAAGCGCCGTGACGTTTCCGAGCTCCGGGAGGCGATCCTGGCGAT